>NZ_FOTS01000035.1 GCF_900114615.1 Pelosinus propionicus DSM 13327
GGCAGAGGTTTGCAAAACCTTTATTCCCTAGTTCAAATCTAGGTGTCGCCTCCAAAAATAGTTTACTACACTGCCTTTAACAGTTTGGCATATGATGAATATGCCGGGGTGGCGGAACTGGCAGACGCAACGGACTTAAAATCCGTCGGAGAGAAATCTCCGTACCGGTTCGATTCCGGTCCTCGGCACCACGTACATTAGAAGCTTCGCAACTATGCGGGGCTTTTTTACTGTTTTAGAATTTATAAAAAGCAGCCACAAAAGCATAATGCTGTTTGGGTACGAAGTATAAGTTAGCTGCCTTTTGATGTTCTTTGTGATGGAAACGGCTATATTTAAAAGAATGCATAATATTTTTCTTAATATTTATTAAAAACGATGAAAAATTAACCTTTCTTGAAAAATAATAGGATATATAACCTTACAAAAAGCGTATAATAAATTCTGTAGACCTGCATCTGGCGTTACGTTTTGATGCAAGTGAAGTTTGAAAAGAAGGGACGGACGTAATACTATATTTAGTGGCGTAAATAACAAAAAGGATCTTAAGGAGGTCTAGATTAAAGTTGATCAACATTGCTCGCCGCCTTCTAATTGGCAAGCCCCTTCATAATAAGGAAATGATGCATGAGAGGCTGCCGAAGTGGAAAGCTCTTTCCATATTTTCCTCAGATGCTTTATCATCGGTAGCATATGGTCCCGAACAAGCCTTGCTCGTATTAGTGGCAGCTCAAGGGATTGTCGCTTATGGCTATTTATCTCCGATCATTGTAGCGGTATCGATTCTATTACTTATTGTGGCGTTATCGTATGTGCAAGTATCCCGAGCAAATCCTGGAGGAGGAGGCGCCTATGCTGTTGCTAAAAAGAATATTGGTGAGCTTCCTGCGCTAGTAGCTGCTGGTGCGGTTTTTGCTGATTATGTTCTAACAGCAGCAGTAAGTGTGGCGGCAGGAACCGCAGCAATTGTATCGGCATTTCCCAGCTTAGCCGGCAGAGAAGTGGGAATTGATTTAGGAATTTTATTCTTTATATTAATGTTGGTGAACTTGCGTGGTATGCGAGAATCCTCCAACATGTTTGTATATCCTACCTATGCTTTCTTGCTGGGGATGATCGCGCTGATTGTAACCGGAATTTATCAAGCGGTTACTCAGGATGGAGCCTTACTGCCTGCTGCCTCCTTAGAAAAGCAGCCTCTTAATATGGCAATGCTGTATATCGTACTAAGAGCTTTTGCCAATGGGTGCAGTTCCATGACAGGTGTAGAAGCAATTGCTGATAGTGTACCCCTATTTCGAAAGCCGGAAGCCAAAAATGCAATTATTACGACTTATTGGATGGCAGGTATCTTGGTAGTGATGCTGAGTGGAGTAACCTTTATGATGATGCATTTTCATGTGATACCCATTCTAGAAGTAACAGCATTATCCCAGCTTGCCGAGCATGTTTTCGGCAGATCCTTTATTTACTATTACATTCAAGTAACAACGATGATTGTCTTATACTTGGCGGCTAACACAGCCTATAATGGCTTACCTGTATTATTGTCAATAGTGGCAAGAGATGGATATCTTCCAAGGTATCTCAGTTCTCGTGGCGAGCGTCTGACGTTCTCCAATGGGATTATCGTCATTACTGTTTCTGCTGCAGCACTAATCGTGGTCTTTGGAGGGCATCTAGACCACTTAATTGCTTTATATGCGATTGGTGTATTTATCTCTTTTACCATTGCTCAGTGCAGTATGGTTGTTCACTGGAAGAGAGAAAAGGGAAGCGGCTGGCTGATTCGAGCTGTTGTAAATGGCATAGGCGCCGTTGCTACCGGGTTGGTTGTTATCATCATTACCCTAACCAAGTTTTCCCATGGTGCCTGGGCCGTATTAGTATTCATTCCAGTGATGGTGTTTATATTTAAAAAGATCCGCTCTCATTATGATGATATGGCAGAGCAATTGCATCTTCCATTGGAAGAAAACCTGCAATATGACGATAACCAAGTAGTGCGCAACTATGTAATCGTACCCATTTCCTCCCCTACACGAGTAGTATATGAATCCTTAAAATTTGCAAAAACCTTGAGTAAGGACATCATTGTATTGCATATAGCCAAAGATGAAGAAAGTGCAGCAAAAGTGCAAATGAAGTGGGAGCAATGGAATCCGGGGATGGATCTAGAGATCATTCAATCTCCGTACCGTCTGACCATTCAGCCGCTGCTGGACTATGTAGAGGCCTTAAAAAAGAGAAAAAACCCTCAGGACTATATTACAGTTGTCATCCCTGAATTTGAAACAAGGAAATGGTGGCACAGGCTATTGCATAATCAAACAGGCTGGTTACTACACGCCATGCTGGTTATAAAAGAAAATGTAAGCGTGACAACCATTCCGTACCACTTAAATAAATAAGAAAAAACGATTAAAATAAAAAACCTCGCATTTTGGCGAGGTTTTTTATTTTAATGGCTTAGGATTTTTTTTCGCTGCAGCAAAAGTCGATGGCCCGGATCAGGTCGGGGGGAAGAGGAGCTTGTACTGTAATTGGTTGCTGACTTTTTAAATGGTTAAAGCTTACAGAAGATGCATGCAAGGCTTGTCTGGATAACCAGGAAGTGCGTATGCCATACATGCCGTCTCCTATAAGAGGGTAACCAATATGAGCAAGATGCACTCGAATTTGGTGGGTTCTTCCTGTATCCAACTGTAGCTCTATTAATGATGTTTCTGAAAAGTTCTGGAGAGTACGATAACGTGTAATTGCCGGATCTCCTTTTTCTCTTACTGCACGGCGATTTGCCATGGTAGGATGAAAACCAATAGGAACGTCAATGGTAGCGGAAGAGGGGTGAATAATTCCCTTTACCAAAGCCCAGTAAACGCGTTTTAGCGTTCTGTCTTTTAACTGTTGTTCTAAGATAAATTGGCTGCGATCGTCTTTTGCGAAAATTACACATCCAGAAGTTTCCCTATCTAATCGGTGTATTGGGCGGATGGTAGTAATTATTCCTTGCTGCTGCAGATGGTGGGCCAAATAATTGGCTAATGTACCTTTTGTAGTTTGCCCAGTAGGATGAACAAGCTGATAGGCCGGCTTATTAACGACTAGCATATACTCATCTTCATATAGGATCTCAACCCTTCCATCTTCTGGTTCAACTCCGTAATTCATGTCCTGCGCGATGAGGACACGCAAAACATCTTGGGATTTTATCTTTCTTTGGAGAAAAACTTTTTTTCCATTTAAAAAAATTCCCTTTTGTCTTGTTAATTTTTGAATTTTTCTTCCGGAATACTGCAAAATAGTTTTTAAATATTCTTCAAGGGTCAAGCCCTCATGCTCTTTCGTAACTTTATAGGTTGTAAATGATTTCATATAGTAATCCTTCTTTCTGTTGTAGGCAATTTACTGGTAAGTTTAGTCATACTTATGTGCAATAATACAATATTTATTATCAAAATACAATCATGAAAGAAAAGACGAAGAAGCGCGAAGCTGGGGAACTCTGGAAGAAGGAAGAGGCTTATTAAAGTAGAATGAATAAAATATGGAGATCATTGGAATATCGTTATACTCATCTGTTGCTTGCATATGGCTATAATTAAAGTGTTCTTCAAGGGGACACTGTAATATTAGGAGGATGAACATATGAATTTGGATGCTCTTTCTTACCCTTTTCCTTCAAAGCGCACGGTAGTTTTTGCAAAAAATGGAATGGTTGCTACTTCACAGTATTTGGCTGCGCAATCAGGATTGGATATTCTCAAAGCAGGCGGAAATGCCATTGATGCGGCAATTGCAGCTGCAGCCTGTTTAACAGTAGTGGAGCCTAGTTCTAATGGCATTGGTGGTGATGCTTTTTCCTTGGTTTGGGTGAAAGGAAATTTATATGGATTAAATTCAAGCGGTCCATCACCTCAAAGCATCTCTCTTAAGGCAGTGCGAAGACAAGGTTTTAAAGAGATGCCTTCATATGGTTTTACGCCAGTGACAGTTCCGGGAGTACCAGCTGCATGGGCTGAGTTGTCAGCGCGTTTTGGCAGACTTCCTCTAAGTGAAGTGCTAAAGCCTGCGATTTTTCATGCGCAAGCAGGATATCCTGTCTCTCCTATTGTCAGTAACAATTGGGCACTTGCATTTAAGAACTATTCGAAAGTTCTAAAAGGAAAAGAATTTGCTTCATGGTTTTTTACTTTTGCTCCTTTAGGCAGAGCTCCTCATGCTGGCGAGATTGTCCAATTATTAGATCATGCTGCTACCTTGCAGGAAATTGGTGATACAAAAGGAGAGTCTTTTTATCGTGGCCCTTTAGCAGAAAAAATATGTCAGTTCTCTCAAAGCTTTGGCGGATACTTGCAGGCTGATGATTTGGCTGCGTATAAAGCTGAATGGGTTCAGCCAATTAAAGTTGCCTATCGAGATTATGAGGTATGGGAAATACCGCCTAATGGTCATGGATTGGTTGCTCTTATGGCATTAAATATATTAAATGGTTTACAGCTTAAAGAGCAAAATCCTATAGATGCTTATCATAAACAAATCGAAGCCATAAAAATTGCATTTGCGGATGGACAAAAATATATTGCCGATCCTAAGAATATGACCGTAAGGGTTTCTGATTTACTTTCAGAGAGTTACAGTCTGGAACGAAGAAAATTGATTGGAGATGCTGCCATACTGCCGGAAGCAGGCAGACCTGATTCTGGAGGAACAGTATATTTAGCGACAGCGGATAAGGAAGGCAATATGGTTTCGTATATCCAAAGTAATTATATGGGCTTTGGCTCTGGCCTTGTTGTGCCAGGAACCGGGATAAGCCTGCATAATCGCGGCAAAAACTTTTCATTAGATCCTTTCCATATGAATCGGCTAGAAGCTGGCAAAAAACCATACCATACCATTATTCCAGGTTTCCTTACAAAAGATAACAAAGCACTAGGTCCTTTTGGTGTCATGGGAGCCTTTATGCAGCCCCAAGGACATGTTCAGCTGCTGGTAAATATGATTGACTATAATTTAAATCCCCAAGCTGCTTTGGACGCACCCCGCTGGCAGTGGAAGGAAGGAAAAAGCATTGAGTTAGAGCCGGGTTTTCCAATGTATATGGCTGAAGCATTAATGCAAAAAGGCCATATTGTTAATTTGTCTCTTGAAACTGGCAGCTTTGGGCGGGGGCAAGTTATCATAAGACAGGAAAATGGCACGTTTGCTGGAGGGACGGAAGGTCGTGCCGACAGTGCAATAGCTGCGTGGTGAATGAGCTATTAAACATTTGATTAGCATTACTGCGACGGTTAACCAGATCAGATGCTTCATCTATATTTGACACAGAGTCACTATTACCTATATAATTATTATGTAGAATAGTAGTATGAATAGTTGTATGATTTTGTAGGATGGCAGAATGGTGAATGAAACAGTGCGCACTCCTAGTTGGGGTGCTTTTTTGTTTTTTGCCGAATTCTGTACATGAATAGTAGGAAGGTAGGATGGAAAAGATGAATATTCAATTGGTTATTATTATTAGTTACATTTTTGTGTTGTTCGGAATTAGTTTTTATGTAAAGCGAAGGACCGACAGCAGTACGGGTTTTTTATTTGCAGGCCGTAAACTTACTACTTTATTGGTTGCGACCAATATTGCGGGTACAGCGATTGGCGCTGCTTCGACAATTGGTGTTGCAGAGAATGCATATCAGTTTGGTATTGCTGCTGGATGGTATAATGTCGCTTGGGCTGCAGGAGCCGTATTGATGGCAATGGTAGCAGCTGAAAAATACAGAGAAATGGATTGTACTACGATTCCGGAATTATTTGAACGCTATTATGATAAAAAAGGGCGAGCAATTAGTGTTTTGGGGATGATAACGATTCAACTGGTAATCACCTCGTTGCAATACATTGCTGGTGGAGCGATTTTGTCTTCTCTTCTGCCTGGTATATTTTCTTTTCAAGGTGGCATGATAACCAGTGCCATAGTCTTTATTGGAACGACTCTAATCGGTGGATTGTGGTCGTCAGGCTTGTCGAATATTTTAAGTGTAACGCTGATTTATATTGGTGTATTGATTAGTACGGTGACGACTGTTTCCAATCAAGGAGGTTTAAGCAGTATAGCTGCTGCTTTGCCTTCGAATATTGACTGGTTCAGCCCCCTTGGAGGCTTGGGGCTGGCTACTATTATTGGCTGGTTTGCCGTCATGATGACGCAGACGATCACTGCTCAGGGACCCGTACAGGTTGCTTGCTCAGCCGTTGATGGCAAGGCGGCGAAAAGAGGATTCTTGTGGGGAGCTCTTTTGATGTTCCCTGTTGGCTTCTCTTGCGCTATTATGGGGATGGCTGCTAGAGTAGCCCATCCAGGTATGAACGCAACATTGGCTCTTCCCCAGATGATTATGGGACTGGATCCTATCGTGTCTGGTTTGACGCTGGCGGCACTTTGGGCAGCAGATGTTGCTACTGCTTGTCATATTTTACTTGCAGCAGGAACGTTATTTTCTCAGGATATTTACAAACGTTTTATCAATCCTAGTGTGAGCGATAAAAAATATACGATTGTGAATCGCTATTCCATTTTGGGGTTGGGGATTCTTACGTTATGGTTTGCCTTTAATGCAGTAGGTATTGTTAAGACAATGCTGATTGGGCTAAGCCTGACGACTGCTTTTACATTGGTGTTTTTATTTACCATGTTTGCACCGAGTCTTTGCCGTCGTAATTCAGCATTTTATACTACGCTAACAGGCATGATTACATTGTTCGTTTGGCAGATGTTCCCGGCAGTTCAGATTTTTGCACATCCCATTTACATGGAATGGCTGGTTTGCTTGATTACGTTCTTTGTCGTAGCTGCGGTTGATAAGGAAAAAATTAAAGTTGTTGAAAAGAAGGCGGTTGCTTAAAGTGGAAATTACGAGTATTGATGTGGGAAGAGCGGCGATGGCTATGGCAATTAGTGAGGATCGACAAGACGAACAAGAAACTCGTCAGCGCCTAAGTGCTCGTGGTATTTCTTCTGTTGCTGTTGATTTTGGCGGCGAATATTTACTATCGGTCAAGAAAATTATTGAACGTGCAGTGGTATCAGCCCAGCGCCAGAAGCTGGTGAGCGCAAATCATATAGGTGAAGGTGCGGTAGCTGGTGCGACCCACGCCGCACTGGAACAGATTACGCCGAAAGCTGCTGGACTGAATGTGGGCGGAAAAATCGGAATTGCCCGCTATGGAGAGCACATCTGCGTAGCAATTTATTTTGGTGTAGGTGTATTGAACCTTAATGAAGTCGCAGTAGGATTGGCTCATCGTTCTTTACCACTAGGAGAAGCTTAAAAAATATCTTCTGTTTCTACAAAATTTACGTAATGTTTACAAGACAGTACTAAGAATCCGTGGTACTATGATAGTGGACAATCTATTATCAGGTTTGTTAGAAAAGTGTACGTTACTTAGTTCTAAAAGATGGATAGAAAAAAGGAGTGTGTATTATGTGCGGTTGTGAAGAAAAAGATCCTGAATTAACAGATGAGATTCCAGTGTTGTTCACGGACGACATCGAAATTCTCGAAGATCGTATAGCGGATGTTATTATTGCTATGGGGCTGCCAGAAGAGCAGACTGGAGCAGTGCTAAGACTGATGAGCGATGCATTAGAAGAACATCATTCCAATATTCTGGACACCTTTGAATACATTATAGCAGACGAAGATGATGAGGAAGAAATCAGCGGATAAGCTCTCTGGCTAATGGCATAGTTATGAAGACCCTCGATAACCACAAGTTGGTTACGAGGGTCTTTTTTTTGTATATAAGAACAAAGATCGAGATACAAAAACCACATAGTGGAATAAAAATAATATTTATGAGAAAAAAGAAGGAATTTAAATCTGTTGCACGAATATGATTTGTGTAAAATGAAAAATAAATCCATATAGTGAAAAAGGGAGGTATTTTTATGGATGTCAGGCATAATGTTCATCCAGAGGATGCAAAGCATTATACGACAGAGGAGCTGCGAAACCGATTCTTAATTCAAGAGTTATTTATGAAAAATGAAGTAAGGATGGCTTACAGTCACATTGATCGGATGATAACTGGTGGTGTGTATCCAGTTGAGCCTGTAGCACTTCAGGCAGGGGCCGGTATGGGTGTTGATTATTTCCTTGAACGGCGGGAAATCGGGATCATAAACATTGGCAACACCGGTTCTGTTATAGTTGATGGCGTGAAATATGAACTTAATACCACGGATGGCTTATACATTGGTATGGGTTCCAAAGAAGTTAGCTTCACTAGCGCAGATGCAAAGCAGCCAGCTAAATTTTATTTTAATAGTGCACCGGCTCATAAGACGTATCCAACCGTAAAAATTGAAAAAAGCAAAATTACTCCAAATCATCTGGGGTCTATAAATCAGTCAAATGAGCGCAATATATATAAATATATTCATCCAGAAGGAGTTAAAAGCTGCCAAGTGGTAATGGGAATGACTGTTCTTGAACCAGGTAATATGTGGAATTCAATGCCTTGTCATACACACGATCGTCGTATGGAAGTATATTTTTATTTTAATCTTCCGGAAGATGCTATTGTTTTTCATTATATGGGTGAGCCAACTGAGACTAGGCATGTAGTGATTAAAAATGAAGAGGCTATTCTTTCTCCAAGCTGGTCGATTCATTCTGGTGTAGGTACACACTGTTATACATTTATTTGGGGTATGGCAGGAGAAAATCAAACCTTTGATGACATGGATCATGTTGATATGAAAACATTGAAATGATGCAGTATAGTGCGTCTATTTAAAGTATTAAAAGGGCTGCAAAATTATCATTGTTTTTTGATGGTGTAATGTACTCACCAAGATAGTAATTAAAAAGAACGAATGGAGGCTTAAGCATGAATACGATGTTTGATTTAACGGGGAAAGTGGCGATTGTAACTGGTGCGGCAATGGGACTGGGGCAAGGAATGGCTCTTGCTTTAGCTAATGCAGGAGCAGATATTGTAAGCGTAGGTTTAGGTGATAATACCCAGACCCAAAGGTTAATAGAGGGGGCTGGCAGAAGGTTTTTAGCTGTGGAAGCAAACTTGATGAGCATTGAAGTTATTGCTCCTGTAATTGAAAAAGTGGTTGCAGCTCTGGGTAAGATCGATATCTTGGTAAATTGTGCAGGTACGATTCGACGTGCGGATGCGATTGACTTTACAGAAAAGGATTGGGATGATGTTATGGATCTTAACCTTAAAACAGTATTCTTTTTTAGCCAAGCTGCAGCAAAACAATTTATTAAACAAGGGTATGGCGGTAAAATTATTAATATCGCTTCTATGCTGTCTTTCCAAGGGGGTATCCGAGTACCTTCTTATACCGGCAGTAAAAGTGGCGTAATGGGTATTACTCGTCTGATGGCGAATGAATGGGCTAAGTACAACATTAATGCGAATGCAATTGCACCTGGTTATATGGCTACTGCCAACACTGCTCCAATTCGTGCAGATGCACAGCGTAATGCTGAAATTGTAGGGCGTATTCCTGCTGGACGCTGGGGATTGCCTGAAGATTTGGCTGGTCCAGTCGTTTTCTTGGCTGCGCCTGCTTCTGATTATGTCAATGGCTACACAGTAGCTGTTGATGGAGGATGGTTAGCTCGTTAATTACCTAAAATGATTGATTAAGCAGCTATTTGTTAGTATCTTATCAAATTAAAAGCTTTGCTGCTTTAGCAGTCTTTTCCGTCATGCTTCCTTGTCATTGCCTTAACGATTCTCGATCTGCGGGCTTCTCTGTCTTGCAGATCGAAAAATCCTCGCTAAATTATCTATCATTTAAACGCAGATAAGGTACTGGGCTGCTGATTGCCATTGAATTCCGAATCTTCATAGATTATTAAATATTTCATGTAGGTATGCAATTTTAAATATTATGAAAAAGGAAGGTATATTATGAAAATCAAGCAATCTATTGATAAAATTCCTGGTGGACTGATGTTGGTTCCCTTATTTATAGGAGCTATTTGTCATACGTTTTTCCCTGAATCAGGTAAGTATTTTGGTTCCTTTACCAATGGTTTAATCACAGGTACGGTACCGATTTTGGCTGTATGGTTTTTTTGCATGGGTGCTGGTATTGATATTAGAGCTACAGGCACAGTGCTGCGCAAGTCAGGTACCTTAGTAATAACTAAAATTGCTGTTGCCTGGGTAGTTGCTTTTATAGCTGCTAGAATATTGCCAGGGGATGGGATACAAACTGGTTTTTTTGCAGGGTTATCCACACTTGCTTTAATTGCTGCAATGGATATGACGAATGGAGGACTGTATGCCTCGATTATGCAGCAATATGGCAGTAAAGAGGAAGCAGGGGCCTTTGTACTAATGTCCATTGAATCAGGTCCTTTGGTGACAATGCTGATTATGGGGACCTCTGGTTTAGCAACCTTTGAGCCTCGGTTGTTTGTTGGGGCTGTGCTTCCTTTTATAATTGGCTTTGCCTTAGGAAATTTAGATAGTGAACTGCGAGAATACTTTGGTAAAGCATCGAATGTTATGATTCCATTTTTTGCATTTGCATTAGGTAACACGATCGATTTGAATGTTATTGGAAAGACTGGCTTTTTAGGGATTATGCTGGGGATTTCTGTGATTATAGTCACAGGCATTCCATTAATGCTGGCGGATAAATGTATCGGCGGCGGAAATGGCACTGCAGGATTGGCAGCATCGAGTACAGCAGGGGCAGCCGTCACCAATCCTCTTATAATCGGCGAGATGCTGCCGGAGTTTAAAGCTGTTGCACAAGCCGCTACGGCATTAGTTGCTACGTCTGTCATTGTGACCTCCATATTGGTGCCTGTACTTACTGCCTGGTGGAGCAATTATATGAAGGGAAAAGAGCAATCTGTAGGGGCATAAATTGTGACTCAGAGGAGAGGAATGCGCGGCATGCCTCTTCTCATTAGATATTAGGAGGCAGAACATGAGTAAGATTCTTACAATTGGTGAGCCGATGGCGCTTTTTGTAGCAGACCAGGAAGGGGATTTAAAAGATGTAGAACATTTTTCCCGTTTTGTTGCAGGGGCAGAAGTGAATTTTTCCATTGGTATGGTGCGTTTGAAGCATGCAGTGACTTATATTACTAAGCTAGGTGACGATCCTTTTGGCAAACAGATAGAAGAATTTTTACAGAAAAATGGAATTGATACATCTTATATAACATACGATGCTCAGTACTTTACCGGCATGCAATGGAAACAAAAAGTTATCAGCGGTGACCCTCACGTTTTTTCTCTGCGTACAAATTCGGCAGCCTCTCATATGGATGTAAGTACTATTGCGAAATTTAATTGGGATGGATTTGATCATATTCATTTAACGGGTATTCCGCCAGCGTTATCCAGTGGATGCCGACAGTTGGTGTATGAGCTGATTAGGCAAGCACGAGAAAAAGGCCTATCCATATCTTATGATCCAAATTTACGGCCTGGCCTTTGGCCAGATAAGAAAGAAATGGCACAAGTCGTTAACGATTTGGCATGTCTAGCCGATATTGTGATTCCTGGTATTTCAGAAGGCAAATTACTTACTGGAAAAGATGATGTACAGGAAATTGCGAATGTCTATCATGCTGCGGGTGTAAAGACTGTTGTGATTAAATTAGGTGCAGAAGGTGCTTATACCAGCTCAGAGGGGAAGAAATTTTATACGCCGGGCTTCTCTGTAACAAAAGTGGTAGATACCGTGGGGGCAGGAGATGGCTTTGCTGTTGGATTAGTAAGCGGGATTTTGGAAGGTTTGTCCCTACACGAGGCTGTAAGGCGTGGAACTGCAATAGGCGCTTTGGCAGTGATGTCTCCTGGTGATAATGATGGACTGCCTGATCGAGCAAGTCTTGCTGCTTTCATACGATAATTATGGTTTAGAAATCTCTTTTATGCATTAGATTCTTCCTATTGTCATGTTCCTTTTGCAATCATGGCTGCCAAGAAAAGGTAAGTAGATTCATTAATCGTGCTATAGTGTTATGTATTATATTCGCCATGTTCTATAAAAAAATGATATAATAGTACAATCATTATTGCTGTTGCATGATAGGAAGGGGTATTGACATGGCTGGCAAAATAGAAGTTCAATCATTGCATAGGGCATTTGACATATTAGAAACGATTGGAAATAGTCAAGTACCCATGAGTATTAAGAAAATTACAGAAGAAACGGGATTGCCCAAATCAACTGTATACCGTTTGTTAAATAATCTAGAAAGTAGAAATTATGCTTTTTGCGACGCTAATGGAAATTACCGGCTTGGATATCAGCTTTTGATGATGAGCCAATGGGCTGAAAAGGATTTTGAAATTAAAAATTTAGCAAAGACTGCTTTGGAATCCTTGAATGCACTCACAAAAGAAACAGTTCACTTAGCCATTTTGCAGGGAAAAAGAGTTCTATATGTGGATACGGTAGAAAGTCCCTATTCTTCTCGTTTAGTTGCCAAACTGGGTACGACCAATTCTGTCCATTGTACAGCTCTTGGCAAAGCGCTGTTAATCAATCACAAAGATGCTGCGATATTAGAGATTTTAGAAGCGGAAGGCATGGAAAAAAGAACAGAATATACACTAATAAAACCTCTTGATTATCTCAAAGAGATGGAAGTGGTTCGCAAGCTAGGTTATGCCTTAGATCAGCAGGAAAGCGAAATGGAAGGCAGATGTATTGGAGCTCCCATTTACGATAAATCAGGAAAAGTAGTTGCGGCAATTAGTGTTTCGGGAATCGCCACTCGATTCTCTCTGGATTTCATTGTGAAAGAAGTAGTCAGTAAGCTGCTGGAGAGTACAATGCGTATTTCACGCGTATTAGGCTATATTGGCTAATGATACAATAGAAGAAAGATCTCTCCTAAAATGGACATTGCAGTCATATAGGAGAGATCTTTTTATAAGTTTTATAATTTATAAACAACTTTTCCAAGTACTTGATTTTTGGGCACAGAACCAATATAGCGGCTATCACTGCTGTTGTTACGATTATCTCCCATGACAAATATATGGTTTTCAGGGACGATGATCTTATTTTCTGATGTATAGCTCATAGGTTCTTTTGTATATGGCTCATCTAAGGCGATTCCATTACGGTAGACTTTGTGGTCTTTGAATTCTAATGAATCGCCTGGTTTGCCAATGACTCTTTTTACCCATACATGATGATCAGGTTCCGTGATCAGTTTGGTCATTGTTAAATATGTATGCATGGGATCAATTAAATCGTCTTTCCAGGTGCGCTCTCGCTGCACACGGCTGTCGATAATAACAATATCGCCGTATTCAGGCAATTGACCCAAGGTATGGGGTATTTTAGAAACTAGCAAATAGTTATTGCTCTGCAAGGTAGGTTCCATAGAGCTGCCTTGTACTCTAGTCGGGTGGAATAAAAAGGCATTAATGAGCAATGCGCAAGTAAAGGCAATGACAAGGCTGTAGAGCCAGTCAAAAATTTCTTCTTTTACATTCATAGAGTTACTCCTTATTGGTAAAGTTAATAGATAGTTTGATCCAGCAATCAATCTATATAGCAACACAATACTACTATAGAATGTTGTAAAAAACAATAGTAAGCAAAGAATCCTGTTGTTTTTGTAAAGTTTCAGTCAAATGTTGTGATTTATAGAGATGGACGATGTAGAGCAGGGATGATATACTATAAGAAACAAATTGCAAAGATGACAATGCGATTTTATCAACCAAGCAATGGCGCTAAAGACGTAAGTTTTTTAGTGCCATTTTTAAAAAAATGGTTCAGTCTTATTTAAGAGAAATCATTAGCTAAGTTTTTTTATAATAAGGAGGAAAAATATGTTTGCATTAAATTTTCAGTCATCACACCATGAGGAATTACTGCAGAATCGGGTTAAGAACTGTACTGTTAGACTAGGGGATTTAAGGGATGTTTATGCAGAGAATTCCTTAGTTTGGATTACCTTTGGTAAAAAATTAAGTCCAAGAAGAAAAATGTATCAGGCGATTATTGATAAAATATTAATAAAGAAATTTTCTCAATTAACTGCTGATGATTTAATACATCAAAATCCTAGTATTACGACCACAGAAGAATTAATTAAATTTTTTGAAGCATTATATTGTAAATCTATATCACCGAATGATATTGTAAGTGTTATTTATTTTTCAGAAGTAGTCGAATAAAGAGAGGGACTCAATTTCTTAGAGAACCCAGTCTAGATTCATAAATTCATTTCAATTAGATTATATAAAAATACACGAAATAACTACGAAGTTAGTTATTTCGTGTATTTTTATATTTATTTTTTAATCGTTAAATAGTCGATAATAATTCTTGATAATACATATAGAGGAAAACGAGAGGTTACATCTACTGTTGTGATAGACGTATGTTTATGTTTATAGCCCCAAAGAGGAATGTTTGCCATTTTGACTAGGGGGGAATTCTCTGCGCAAGTACAAGTAATCAATTTGGCACCGAGGGACTTGGCATTTTCTGCTGAAACAACCAGCTCCTCCGTTGTTCCGGATATTGAAAAAATAATCATCAGTTCATCGGATTTTATATCTGCGGAAACTTTCTTCATAATGGCTGCATCAGAAATTTGAAAAATATTATATCCTAATAATTGCAATTTTAATGAGAATTCCTGTGCGACTAATATTGTTAAGCCTCTAGATAAAATATAAATACGAGGGGCTTTTTTGATCAGCTCGATCGATTTTAAAATTTGATCAATGGATATGTGTTCAATCGTGTTGGTTACTTCCATTAATGACTTTTTTAAAATTTCATTTACCTGAATCGAATTTTCTGATTCAGAATTTTTTTTTGATAGTAAGTATCGTAATTCAGCAAAACCGTCAATCCCACATTTTTTGATGGTTCTAGATACGGTTGCTGGAGAGGAGAAAGTTTGCTCAGCAACAGCCCTGATGGACATATTGGCTATTTTATCGGTGTTGGCGTTAATAAAGGTAATAACTTGCTTTTCTGTAGTAGTAAGTTTGTCGTAGAAGGAATGATTTATTTTGATCAACATAAATAAAATACCCCCTGTCCAATGGAGAAAGGTAACATAAAATACAAATCTACTCTTCATTTTAAGAATAAATAAGTACTCTGTCAATAAAAATTAGATTTTTTCAAATCAAGCAGATTTACTCTAAAGAACAAATGAAAACTGTTCCAGAAAGCTGGAAACAAAAAGAAGTTTAAAGGCACTATAATAAAGATAAGGTTAATAAATAAAAATTAGCCATTATGATTTAAATAAAAAGTATATAAGCGAGGTCTTAATGATGAAAATAGCGATTGCTGCCAATAAAAAAGGCAAAGTATTAAAAGAAAAAGTCAAAGCATTTTTAGCAGAGCGTCATTATGAAATGATGGATCAATCATCTTCTGATATTTTTGAAGCTACAATGAATATTGTTGAAGCAATCAAAAATAAAACAGCAGATAAAGGGATTGTGATTGATGAATATGGTGTTGCACCATTTATGATTTCCACTAAAAATCATGGAATTATTTGTGCACCTGTTTATGATGATTATACTTCAAAAATGACGAGAATGCATAATGCTACGCAAATCATTACGTTAGGTTCAGCGATTTCAGCAGAACCGTTTGCTTGTCAATTGGCTTTGAACTTTGCTGAATCTGAATATGATGGTGGCAGACATCAAGTTCGTATTGATATGTTGAATAAAATGGTATAAAAGGATGGGGGATAAAAAATGAAAATAGCAGTTGGTTGTGATCATATTGTTACAGATATTAAAGATAAAACCGTAAAATATTTAAATGGAAAAGGGCATGACGTTATTGATTGTGGAACCTATGATTTTGTTCGTACACATTATCCGATTTTTGGTCGAAAAGTTGGTGTAATGGTTGCTAAAGGTGAAGTAGATATTGGGATCTGCATCTGTGGTACTGGTGTAGGAATTAATATAGCAGCAGAAAAGGTCAAGGGTGTACGTTGTGCGTTAGTCAGAGATGTGCAGACTGCTGTGTATGCGAAAGAGGAGCTTAATGCAAATGTTATTGGTGTGGGCGGTAGGGTTGTCGGCGAAGGAACAATTGAATATATAGTGGATGCTTTTATCGCTGCAAAATATAATCCGACCGCTGAGAATCAAGCATTAATTAAGAAAATCGATGGCTTGATCGGTGAGAATGACACGATAGAAAATGATGCGATATTTGATGAATTCCAGAAAAAATGGGATGAGGGCTTTTACAACGATTAATTTATAAAAGGAAGCTGAAAAAATATGAATTTAAAAAATACCAAAGAATTGATTTTAGATGCACAAAAGAGCGGTTATGCTGTTCCGGCATTTAATATTCATAACCTTGAGACAATTCAAACTGTCTTAGAAACATGTGAAAAATTAAAATCTCCGGTTATTTTAGCGGCAACTCCCTCTACAGTAGATTATGCCAACAAAGAATACCTCATTGCAATTATGCGGCAAGCAATGGGAAAATTAACAATCCCGTTTGCTTTTCATCTTGATCACTTTGAAAATGTAGGAGATATCAAAGCAATCATTGCTGAGGGGTGCCGTTCTGCTATGATTGATGCATCAAAATATCCGCTTGACAAAAATATTGCAATTGTAAAAGATGTCGTTGAATTTGCACATGCCTGTGGGGCTACAGTAGAAGCAGAGCTTGGTAAACTTGGCGGACAAGAAGATAACATAAATGTTGACGAAAAAGATGCTTTTTTAACGAATCCTGATGAAGCCGTAGAATTTGTAGAACGGACAGGGATCGATACATTAGCCGTAGCAATTGGGACAGCTCATGGACTATATAAAAAAGAGCCAAAACTAGATTTTGACCGTTTGGCTAAAATTCATCAGGTTATTGATATTCCATTGGTATTGCATGGAGCTTCTGGGGTTCCATTCGAGGCAGTACAAGAAGCGATTCGTTTAGGTATTTGTAAAGTGAATATTGCTACGGAATTGAAAATTCCATTCTCTGCAGCAATAAAAGATTATTTTACTAAACATCCGGATGCTTCTGATCCCAGAAAATATTTAATTCCTGCGAAAGAAGCGATGGCAGAAGTTGTAGAAGAAAAAGTAAAAATGTGCAAGAGTGTTCAGCGAGGTTAACTATGATTACAGTACTTACAATGAATCCATCGATTGATCGTTCCTACGTATTGGATGATTTCGTAATCGGAAAAGTTCAGCGTGCCAAAAGTTTTATTGCTACTGCAGGAGGGAAAGGGCTTAACGTTTCCAGAGTTGCTAATTGTCTTGGCGGAACGGTCTGCTGCCTAGGGTTTATAGGGGGCTTTACTGGAGAATTTCTCAAAAAAGAAATGAAAGCAGAGGGGGTAATTGATTGCTTCACTCCAATTCATGGAACAACTAGAATTTGTATGAATTTTACAGATCGCAATGGAGCATCTACTGAGGTGCTTGAAAGCGGGCCAGAAATTATGCCAGAGGAAATGGAGCAGTTTGAGGAGGAATTGCACAATGTACTAGGGGATACGAAAATTCTAGTTGCTTCAGGCAGCTTGGCACAGGGGCTGCCAAAAGATTATTATGGCAAAATTGCAAAGATATGTATTGAAAAGAATATTAAATTTATTTTGGATTCTTCTGGGGAAAACTTGCGATTAGCCATCAAAGACAAACCGTTTTTAATAAAACCAAACGAGGATGAACTGGAATATATTACAGGCATTTCAGTTAAAACGGATGAAGATGTGTTTTTGGCCTCCTCAAAAGCTCTGGAAATGGGAGCTGAAAATGCCTGCGTATCGTTGGGCAAACGAGGTATGATGTTAAATGGCAGCTTAGGAAGATTTATAATACACGTTCCAGCAGTAGAAGTTGTTAATACAGTTGGGTGCGGTGATTCTTTAGTTGCAGGTTTGGCATATGCACTACATGAAGATTACAATATCATTGATATGTTGAAATTTGCAAACGGTTGCGGAATTTCCAATGCACTGCATAAAGGCGTAGGTCAGATTGATCCCATACAAGTAGATGAATTTGCAAAGCAAGTAACCGTTATTCCCTATGTCAATATAAAATAGAGAATTGGCGGTTCAGCATAATCATTCCGATAAGTTTTAAAAGATTCACAAAGAACCCATTATTTAAAAGGATAAGCAATATTTATGTGATATTCTATTTATCAGTTAAATTGATTGAAAAATTAGAAGAAAGGGAATATCGCGACTAATTAAATTTAGGAGGAAGATTAAGATGACGAATGAAGAGATTGAAATGATCACTGTTGAAATTATCGCATATGCAGGAGATGCAAGATCAAAATATATGGGAGCTTTAGCGGCAGCAAATGATGCAGAGTATGCTAAAGCAGATAAACTCATTCAAGAAGGCAATGAACTAATCACAGAAGCGCACAATACGCAGACCCAAATACTTCAAATGGAAGCAGCCGGTGAAAGCATAAAAGTAAACTTTTTAACAATACATGCGCAGGATCATTTAATGACAGTGATGCTGCTGCGAGATTTGGTCAAAAACTTTATTAATTTATACAAAAAAATAAATTAGTTTAACTTTATAAAATAGGGTGGGAGGGATTTTGTATGGAAAAATTAAT
The DNA here is from genome assembly GCF_900114615.1 of Pelosinus propionicus DSM 13327. GTDB lineage: Bacteria > Bacillota > Negativicutes > DSM-13327 > DSM-13327 > Pelosinus > Pelosinus propionicus. The sequence continues at coordinate 18,632 of NZ_FOTS01000035.1, forward strand.
TCATTTGATTGAAACAATGAAACCGATGTTTGAAAAAGTTTCAAATAACCCTTATCTTAGAGCCATTAGAGATGGATTTGTAAGTTGTATTCCAGTCGTTTTATTTTCAAGTATGTTCATCTTAGTTGCATGTGTTCCAAATATATTCGGCTATGTTTGGCCTGATGATATTAGTCAGGTACTATGGAAAGCTTATAATTATTCCATGGGAATTTTAGCAGTGCTTATGGTAGCAACGATTGCAAAGAGCTTAACCGATAATTTTAATAATTTGTTGCCTAAGTTGAGACAAATTAATCCGGTATCTGTCATGATTGTTTCCATTTGTTGTTTTCTTTTATTAAGTGTTGAGTCCGTGAAAGGTGGATTTTCTAGTGAATACATGGGAACGAAAGGCTTATTATCTGCATTTGTTGTAGCTTTTATCATACCTAATATTTATAAATTTTGTGTAAAAAACAATATTACCATCAAAATGCCAGATGAAGTACCCCATAATATTTCACAGACCTTTGCCGATTTAATTCCGCTAGCAGTATCCGTTTTACTTTTTTGGTTAGTTAGCATATTTTTCAAAGATCTTGCCGGAATGGTATTCAGTGCATGGATTTTAGAAGTATTCAAGCCGTTGTTTACGGCAGCAGATGGATACGTTGGTTTGGCAATCATTTATGGTGCAATGGCAATGTTTTGGTTTATCGGTATTCATGGTCCTTCCATTGTGGAACCAGCAGTAACAGCAATCTATATTGCAAACATTGAAGCAAACTTAAAATTGTTTCAAGCTGGCGAACATGTAACGAATGTATTGACACATGGTACTTCTTACTTTGTCGCAACACTAGGTGGTACAGGGGCAACGTTAATGTTTGCAGTAATGTGTGCATTTATTGCAAAATCAAAACAGTTAAAAGCAGTTGGAAAGACGTCTGTTGTTCCAGTATTATTTGCCGTCAATGAACCCATTTTATTTGGTGCACCCATTGTATTAAATCCAGTATTCTTTGTACCTTTTATCTGTGCGCCCATCGTGAATGTTTGGTTATTTAAATTCTTTATTGAGAATTTGGGAATGAATGGTTTTGTTTATATTTTGCCATGGACGACTCCAGGGACAATCGGTTTGATTTTAGGAACTGGTTTTGCAAAATTATCATTTATTTTAGCTCCGCTATTATTACTTATTGATTTTGTAATTTATTATCCCTTCTTTAAAGTTTACGATAAGCAACTAGTAGCAAGAGAATTTGACGATAACGGTGAAAGCGAAGAAGTAAATTTTCAAATGATGCAAGTTCCAACTGTTGCGACAAAGGAAACAGTTGTACAGGCAGTTGTTGTTAAAAATACAGATAAACAGTTAGCCGTGCTGGTGCTTTGTGCAAGTGGCGCAACAAGTAGTATGCTTGCAAAATCAATAGCTAAAGGGGCAAAGGAAAAAGGGATTAATTTGGATTCGATCGCCATGGCATATGGACAGCATAAAGAAAAAATTACTGATTTTGATTTGATTGTGCTGGCACCGCAAATGGCATCTATGTATGATGAATTAAAGCGTGACTGCGATGCAAAAGGTGTAAAATCAGCCACAACTTCGGGGAAAGAATATGTCAAATTGACAAGAGAGTCTGAAGCGGCAGTGAATTTTGCGTTAAATTTAATCCACCAACAGTAAAATAATAGAGATAAAAGGCGGTTATAAAAATGAAGCAATTTGCAGATGATTTTATATTTGGTGGTGCGACTGCGGCTTTTCAAGTAGAAGGTGCAGCGAAGGAAGACGGCAGGGGACCGTGCTGCTGGGATGAATATATGAACAGACCGGGCAGCTGTTTCAATGGTGATAAGGCAAGCGACTTTTATCATAAATACAAGGATGATCTTGAGTTAGCAAATGAGTTTGGCATTAATGGTATTCGAATTTCTATCTCATGGAGCCGGATTATTCCAGATGGATCTGGTGAGGTAAATCGTAAGGGAATCGATTTTTACAATCGGCTCATTGATGAATGTATTAAAAATGAGGTAGAACCATTTGTTACGTTGCATCATTTTGATACGCCGCTAACGCTTTTTGAAAAAGGTGATTGGCTAAACAGAGATATAATTGCACATTTTGTTAGATTTGCTGAGATCTGTTTTGTACATTTTGGCGATCGCGTAAAAAAATGGGCCACTTTCAATGAACCTTGGTCGGTTGCCCAAAATGGCTATATCATTGGAAATTTTCCGCCAAGTATTAAGTTTGATATTCCTAAAGCTGTCCAGATAATGCACAATATGATGGTTGCCCATGCTAAGACTATCAACTTATATAAAACTATGAATCTGCCAGGGGAAATTGGTATCGTTCATACGTTGGAAGGCAAGTGTCCCATCAGCGATAAAGCGGAAGATAAGCGGGCGGCTTATTTAGATGATACCATTGCCAATACGTTTATGCTTGATGCGTGCTTTAAAGGGGAATACGGCAAAGATACGCTAGAGACAATACACGAAATTCTCAAAAAGAATCATGGAACCTTTACTGTTTATGATGGGGATATGGATATTATCCGGACTGCGTCAAAAGATATCGATTTTTTAGGAATGAATTATTATTCCAGTCATTTTTTGCAGGGCTATGACGGCGAAAGTAAAATGCATCATAACGGGACGGGGGAAAAAGGCACTAGTGTATTTGCATTGCAGGGGATTGGTGCACGGGTAAGCAATCCAAACGTGGAAACGACGGATTGGGACTGGCCGATCTATCCCCAAGGAATGTATGAAATGCTGGTTAGAATCAAAAGAGACTATCCAAATTACAAAAAGATTTATATCGCAGAAAATGGCATGGGATATAAAGATGATTTCGTTGATGGAAACATTGATGATACGCCGCGTATTGAATATATTAGGAAACATTTCACTTATATTTTGAAGGCCATTCAAGAAGGCGTGAATGTTAAAGGGTATTATGTGTGGTCGCTGATGGATGTTTTGTCGTGGTCGAACGGCTATAATAAACGCTATGGTCTATTTTATGTAGACTTTGAAAGCCAAAAACGTTATCCGAAAAAAAGTGCATATTGGTTTAAAAAAATGTCAAAAACAAAGCGGCTGGTAAGTGTCGACGATGTAGAAATTTAGTTTTTGTCACCAATGGACAGTCAGGATAATAAGGCAGTATTTGCTGTTAGAAAACTTGGCTAATCCATTGGTGTTCAAAATAGGAGACGGCTGGAAGGGTCGTGATATTGGAAACAAGGATAACAATATTACGATCCTAACAGGTGCTCAAAAAAATATTTAGGAGGAAATAAAATGAGAAAACAGTTTCTTGTCTCTGCAGCAGTCGTAGGTGTTTTAAGTTTTTCCAGTGTTGCTTTGGCGGCCCAGGCAAATCCATTTACCAGTGTACCGAAAGATCATTGGGCTTATTCGGCAGTTGAAAAGTTAGTACATGCTGGTTTAGTTGATGGTTATGGTGACACAGATTTCCGCGGTGAAAAAGCGATTAGTCGTTATGAAATGGCAGAATTAGTTGCAAAAGCGATGGCTAATGTTGACAAAGCAGATGATGTAAATAAGGCAGCACTAGATCGTTTGTCAAAAGAATATTCTGATGAGCTAAGGAATATGGGAGTTCGTCTAACAAACGTAGAAAATAGGATGTCTTCTTTTAAATGGTATGGGGACGCTCGTATGCGATATCAAACAAATTATAACAGCAATATAACTGAAAATTCAAAATACGGTAACTCCAGCCGTATTCAGGAACGAGTACGACTTGGGTTTTATGGTGAAATTGCGGAAAATATATCTGTGAATGGACGCCTTAAAATGGAAAACACAAGTCATAACAATGATGGCTGGGGGACAAAAAATGACGACAGCGGCCAACATAATAGCGCATATCTTGATTTGCTCAGTTTAGACTGGAAAAATAAAGATACAAAAGTTTCTGTTGGTCGCCAATCTGTAACGCTTGGTCAGGGGATTATTTGGAATGATAATCCAATTGATGGTATTTATGTAAGTGAAAAGCTTGGAAGAGCAACTATATCTGCAGGCTGGGGTGACTTAACGGCTGAAAACTGGAAAGACAATACTATGGATGCATTTTTAGCAAACATTAGTGTTCCCATTAGCAGTAAGACAACTTTTACTACGGCTATGTTAAAAACAAATGGTGGCGCTAATAATACGGTTAGTACGATGAGGGATAACTATGGTGATGGTACTTGGAAATCACCATTTTCGTTAGAGCAATATTCTGTAGGATTTAATAGTCAATTATCTTCAAAAGTAAATTTATTGGTGGAAGGTGTTACGAATAAAGCCGATGTTCCGGATAATGCCCAGAAAAATGGCTGGTGGAGCAGATTAACTTATGGGAATCAACAATGGAATACTGCAAATACATATAATGTTTATTTAGATTATGTACACTTGGGGAATTATGCTGTAGATTCTACTGGTTGGGGGCATATATTAAATACTGCAGGTGGTAATGGATATGGTAATGATGGTGAAAAAGGTTTGGGTATTGGAATAAGCTATATGCTTGCAGCCAATACAAATCTGGATGTTAACTACTACAAACTCAAAGCGTATGATTCGGCAGTATCTGGGTTCGATAAATATAAAGATGCATACAATGTATCGCTATGTTTTAGCTTTTAAGATTAGGGGGCTTTGCAATGATAAGCGGACAAAAAAAGAAACTTGTTGATAAACGCATTTTTATAGACAGCGGCCAGGCTAACCTATAGATACGTTTTGGACAAGTTCCTTATCAAGTATTATTCTTGAGAAATTTCGTAAATCCTCTTGCGCAAGGCAGGCGGATTTACGAAAATCACATAGTAAATGATAGGTTTGAATAAATAAATGAGGTGAAGATATGCGAAAAAATAAATTAGCTTCCTTTGTATTCTCTGCATTAATGGCGGGAACCATCCTATTTGGTGCACCGTTTGCAGAAGCTGCAATTCATGTAAATCCAATCGATGGCATACGTCCTGATTTTATCAAGGGGGCAGATATATCAATATTAAAGGAGATTGAATTAAAAGGTGGCAAATTCTATGATCAAGGCGTAGAAAAAGACTGCTTAGATATTTTACAACAACATGGTATTAACTGGGTACGTCTTAGAATTTGGAATAATCCGATTGTAAATGGCATTGAGGTAGGCGGTGGCAATACGGATGAAGTAAAAGCATTAGAAATTGCGGCACGTGCGAAAGCAAAAGGCATGAAAGTACTCATTGACTTCCACTACAGTGATTTCTGGGCTGATCCAGGTAAACAAAATAAACCGGCAGCATGGACAAATCATAATGCAAAACAACTTGAAAAAGATGTATATGACTATACTAGTAAAGTGATGAAAGATTTTACATCCAAAGGCATTGAACCAGATATGGTGCAAATCGGTAACGAACTTAACAACGGGATGTTATGGCCAGAAGGTAAAACGACAAGTCCAGAAGGTTATAAAAATCTTGCCAATATGATTCGTCAAGGATTGAAAGCGGTTCGTGATAATGATCCAGACAAAAGTGTCAAGCTGATGGTTCATCTAGCAAATGGTGGCGATAATAGTTTATATCGCAGCTTCTTTGATGCCTTAATTTTAGAAAATAAGGTAAACGATTTTGATGTGATTGGACTGTCTTACTATCCATTCTGGCATGGCAAAATGGAACAGCTCGAAAGTAATATGAACGATGTCAGTGCTCGTTATAATAAAGATGTTGCTGTCGTAGAAACAGCATTAGGCTTTACAAACGATGGCTTCGATTCTCAAAAGAACTGCTATGGGCCAAACGAAGAAGGGCTTGGCGGTTACAAAAGCAGTGTACAAGGGCAGGCAACTGGACTTAGAAATATCATAGAAGCAGTAAGCAAAGTAAATAATAAACGTGGTATTGGTGTATTTTATTGGGAGCCAGATTGGATTCCAACACCCGGAGTTGGCTGGAAACAAGGCGAGGGTAACGAATGGGAAAACCTTGCAATGTTTGATTTCAAAGGAAATGCCTTAGAATCTCTTGATGTATTCAACCTTGTGTCTGACCCTAATAATCAATTTGTACAAGCAGCAGTTAAAGAACTAGAACCGGCGGCTGTTATTGGCAATATTGGTATACCAACAGAGCTGCCAAAAGGAATTAGTGCTGTTTATACAGATGATTCAGTAAAAGAACTTCCTGTTTCTTGGGAGAACGCAGCACCAGTTTATGATGCGGTAGGTAATTATAGAGTCAGTGGGGCCGTTCTTGGCACCGATCAAAAAGCAATTGCTAAAATCAATATTATTAACAAGGTCAACCTTGTGAAAAATGGTAACTTCGAAACTGGTGATTTGAGCCAATGGACAATTAAAGGTGATGTTAGTTCCGTTAATAATGCAAATTCTGCTGGCGATGTTCGCGATAAGAGTGCAATGCACTACTGGGCTAATAAACCCTTTGCTTTTACTGCAACGCAGACGATTACCGGTGTAAAGAATGGTAAATACACGCTGTCAGTATGGACACAAGGCGGCGGTGGTGAAAAAGCGATACAACTGTTTGCTAGTGACTATGGTGGCAGCAAAATGACAGCTGCCATTATGAATGATGGCTGGAACAAGTGGCATCAATGGACGATTAAGGATATCAATGTTACGAATGGGCAAATAACAATTGGCCTTGATAATCAAGCAAATGCAGGAAACTGGGGATCTTTTGATGATATGGAACTGTATGCTCAAGATTAACCATAGTATTGTAGTATCTTTGCGTTACTAACTCATATGCCGGCTGCCACGCCGGCTTTTTCAATCGTTTGGAGGAGACATTTTTTTAGGTATATTTGTATGTGTTGGGAGTGGGAGGGGCTTATGATAAATTTTCAACGATGTGAAGCAATGTTTAAAAAAATATTTCATCAAACAAATTATAGAATTTTTTTTGCGCCAGGAAGAATTAATCTAATTGGCGAGCATACGGATTATAATGGCGGTCATGTTTTTCCTTGTGCCATTACTTTTGGAACCTATGGGATTGCCCAAAAAAATAATGACAATATCATTCGTGTGTACTCTATGAACTTTCCAGAAAAAGGAGTTTTTGAGTTTTCGTTGAAAGAATTAGAGTATACCAAAGAGCATGAGTGGGCGAATTATCCGAAAGGAGTGATTCGCTATCTGATCGAAGATGGGTATGAGATTACTGCGGGGATGAATATTTTATTTTATGGTAATATTCCCAATGGAGCAGGCCTTTCCTCTTCGGCTTCGATTGAATTAGTAACAGGTATATTAGCAGCAGGCTTATTTGATTTAGTCATTGATCGCATTGATCTAGTAAAAATAGGTAAAAAAGTTGAGAATAACTTCATCGGTGTAAATAGTGGTATTATGGATCAATTTGCAATAGGAATGGGGAAAGCCCATCATGGGATTTTACTAAATTGTCAAACCTTACAGTATTCTTATGCCCCTATTATTTTAGAAAATTACAATATTATCATTATGAATACCAATAAACGCCGTGAACTTGCTGACTCGAACTATAATGAGCGAAGAAGTCAATGTGAAGCCGCGCTGATCTTGCTGCAAAAAGAACTTCACATCCAATCTCTTGGTGAAGTGTCGGAAGGAACATTTGAGAAATATAAAAAAATGATTCCGATTGATGTTTTGATAAAACGTGCAAAACACGCAGTGTATGAAAATTTGCGCACAATTAAAGCTTTAGAAGCGTTAAAGCGGGGAGACTTGTTAGGGTTTGGCGTATTAATGAACCAATCTCACATTTCGTTGTGAGATGATTATGAAGTGACAGGCAAAGAATTAGATACATTGGTGGAAGCTGCATGGGAGCAGCCTGGTGTAATAGGGGCACGTATGACGGGTGCAGGATTTGGCGGTTGTGCGATTGCAATTGTTGAGCAACGGCATACCGATTCCTTTATTACTCTAGTTGGGAAAAAATATGAGGAAAGAATTGGCTATAGGGGAACATTCTATGTTGCAAGCATAGATGATGGAGCAAGGGAAATAAACAAGGAGGTCATAATATGAGTATTTTAGTTCTCGGTGGTGCAGGTTATATTGGCTCACATGCTGTATATCAGTTAGTCGAACAAGGGCATGAGGTAGTTGTGCTTGACAATTTGCAGACTGGTCATGAACAAGCTGTTCATTCTAAGGCAACCTTTTATAACGGAGATGTTCGTGATAAAGAGTTTTTAAGGCATGTATTTGCAAAAGAAGACATTCATACTGTAATGCATTTTGCTGCTAGTTCCACGGTAGGAGAATCCATGGAAAATCCTCTTAAATATTTTGATAACAACATGTATGGAGCACAAATTTTGTTAGAAACGATGAATGAATTTCATATTAAAAATATTGTGTTTTCTTCTACGGCAGCAACTTATGGCGAGCCCAAACAGGTACCTATTACAGAAGATATGCCGACGAATCCAACTAATCCTTATGGCGAAAGCAAGCTCGCCATGGAAAAATTAATGAAATGGTGTGATGTTGCATATGGTATTAAATATGTATCTCTCCGTTATTTTAACGTAGCAGGAGCTAGATGCGATGGAAGAATTGGTGAAGACCATGCAATTGAAACCCATTTAATACCCCTTGTGCTGCAGGTGGCATTAGGTAAAAGAGAGTATATAACAATTTTTGGTGAGGACTATCAAACAAAAGATGGGACTTGCATTCGTGATTACATTCATGTGGAAGATTTGATTGAAGCTCACATTTTAGCAATGAATTACTTACGGAATCAAGGTGAAAGTGATATCTTCAATCTTGGCAGCAGCCAGGGTTTTTCAGTTAAGGAAATTGTTGAAGCAGCAAGAGCAGTCACCAAACATCCGATTCCAATTAAAATAGGTGAAAGAAGAGCAGGCGATCCTAGTACCTTAATTGCTTCTGCAGCGAAGGCAAAAGAAATACTAGGTTGGCAGCCAAAACGTACTTTAATCCAGCAAATCATTACAGATGCTTGGAATTGGCATCAAAATCATCCAGAAGGCTATAATGATTAATAAGGAGATCAATATGAATATCTGTCAAGTAATTCAGCAATTGATTGATAACGCATTAACATTAAAATTTATTGAGCAGGAAGATGAAATATATGTAAGAAATCAGATATTATGCCTTCTGGGAATGAATGAGTTTATTATACCTGAAAAAATTAAAGAGAACGAACATACAATACCTGACTTGCTGGAAAAGTTGGTAGACTATGCATGGGAAAATGGTATCATTGAAGATTTGTTTGATGAAAAAGAAATCCTAGCAAGTCGTATCGTAAATTGTTTTATGGCGACGCCCTCCACCGTTAATAAGAGTTTCTATGAAAAATATCACAAGAATCCAGTAATGGCAACGGATTACTTCTATGGACTGAGCAAGAATAGTAATTATATTCAAACAAAGCGGATTGCCAAAAACATTAATTATCAATCTCAAACGGAGTATGGAACATTAGACATTACGATCAACTTATCAAAGCCAGAAAAAAACCCTAAAGACATTATGAAGGAAAAGGGAATAAAAAGCACAAATTACCCAAAATGTTTGCTGTGTGTGGAGAATGAAGGTTATGCAGGGCGAATCGGGCACCCTGCTCGATCTAATCATCGTTTGGTTCATTTGAATTTGGTTGGTGAACCTTGGTATCTGCAATATTCACCTTATGTTTATTATAATGAGCATTGTATTGTGCTTTCTAAAGAACATCGTGATATGAAAATTGATCGTCAGGGACTGTTGCGTTTGGTATCTTTTGTAGAGCAGTTTCCGCATTATTTTATCGGCTCTAATGCCGACTTGCCAATTGTAGGAGGATCTATTTTATCCCATGATCATTATCAAGGCGGCAGATATGAGTTTGCTATGGCAAAAGCCGCAGATGAGTATCTTTTTGCATTACAGTCCTTTCCCAATGTGAAAGGTGCAATTGTGAAGTGGCCCATGTCTGTTATTCGTTTAAGAAGTAAAAGGGCAGATGAGTTGGTAGCTGCTGCTGACCGTATTCTTGAGTCTTGGAGAAATTATGATGATCCAAGTGCAGATATTTATGCCTATACAGGAAAAACGCCACACAATACGATTACTCCCATAGCTAGAAAGCGGCATGATGTACTGGAATTGGATCTTGTATTACGCAATAATCGTACCAGTGATGAACATGTCTTAGGAATCTTTCATCCTCACAGCGATGTGCAGCATATAAAGAAAGAGAATATTGGTTTGATTGAAGTGATGGGATTGGCAGTCTTGCCTGCTAGACTGATCCCTGAACTTAAGGAAGTAGAAAAATATATACTCGGTAACCAACATGAAATTGCAGAGTATCATAGATCCTGGGCAGAACAGCTGCGTGAAAAGTATCAAAAACAAGCCAATAACGAAAATATTGGAGATATTCTTAGAAAGGAAGTAACGGCTAAATTTATGCGGGTTTTAGAAGATGCTGGCGTCTTCAAACGCAATGAGCAGGGAATAGCTGCCTTTAAAAGATTTATAAAAACAAGTAAATTGTAAATGAAAAAATGCAGATACTCCAAGAAGCATAGAATGGAGTATTTGCATTTTTCCCTGGAAATGGTAAGGATGGCCTAAAAAAAACAGTGAATACTATGGATAATAACCTTGTAAAAAGGAGACAATCCATATGAAACATATAGCACATAAACGCATTTCACATTTTAAAAGAAAATATAAGCATATTGCAGCAGCATTTGCAGGAGCAATTCTTATCTCATCGGCATTATTGCCTGGTATACCTGTTTCTGCTGCACATGCTGCAATGAAGTCTAATGTTGGAAGCAGCGCCCGAGGAGATGCCAGTGCAGAAAAAATGGAACATGAAAACGGCATCAAGAGCTTGGAAGGGAAGAAAGGCAAACGAAGCAGCAGTAAGATCAAAAATACCATTAGAGAAAATCTTAGAACGAATAAAACTCAGCTCAAAACTTTTCAGTCTTCAGTTCCCCAAAATCGAGCGGAGACTTCTGTTCAACCTAGTGCTGAAAAAGCGTCCCCAATAGCCACAGAGAAAAATACCTTAATAAAACCAGATTTAGCAAGTAAGCCAACATCCAAGGAGGCAGCGCCGACAATTTCAACTAAAACTAAGGAAAAGTCAGTGATAGCAAAAAAAGATTCGCAAAAGGTGCAAGATAAATCTGATTCCCCAAAAAGCACAGAAAAAGAACAAGCGTCAGGTGCCCCTAGTAAATATGAAAAAGTCTTAGATATTAAAGCGACTGCCTATTCTCCTGGTCCTTTAGATAACGACCAATGGGGTGATAAAACTTATTTGGGAACGACCATTCGTCCAGGCGTTGTTGCTGTAGATCCAAAGGTGATTCCTTTAGGTTCACGCTTATATGTTGAATACCCCGATGGACATGGCGAATATGCGGTAGCGGAAGATACTGGCGGTGCTATTAAAGGAAATCGAATTGATATTGCCATAATGAATCGAGACAAAGCCACTGAATTTGGCATAAAGCCGGTAAAAGTATATGTGGTAAACTCCCCAAAAGAATGAACAAGAATGCAGAGTAATCTGACTTTCCAAAAAGAGAGTCAGGTTATTTTTTTCACAGAAATAGATGAAAGATAGAATATGTTATAATAAAGGTAGGAGTGGAAGACCGAATGGAACTGTTTCCAACATGAACCATCAAGAAAGAAACAAAAATCTTGATTTCATGATTAGAATAGTATATGATTACAAATTGTTGAGATGTGTAACTTATTAGCACAAAGGGACTTATATGTAAAAGCAGAGGCGAAAAATGAGAATGAAAAGTAATGTACCCGTATATGAGTCCATTGCGATGGATGTAGCGGAGCGGATTGTTAATGGTGAATTTGCTGTTGGTGATAAGATATCGGGACGTACATTGCTGGCTAGTCAGTATAATGTCTCTCCTGAAACCATTCGCAAGGCCATGGGATTATTAGGGCAAGCAAATGTTGTTGCTGTATCGCAAGGAAAAGAAATTTTAGTACAGTCCCAAGAACAGGCGGAGGAATTTTTAAGACATCATCTATCCATGCATTCAGCTTATTCTTTAAAGCAAGAGCTGGAATTTTTAATGGAAAAGAAAAACGAAATCAACAACCGTTTTGATGAAATTATCGTTCAAATTACGCGTTATACGGATCGGCTGAGAAATTTACAGCCCTTTAACCCAGTTGAGGTGTATGTTTCTGAAAATGCCAGTGCAGTAGGGCGTTCTGTTGCTCAACTTGGACTGTGGCAGCGTACAGGTGCCACACTGATTGCAATCAGAAGAGGAATGGAAGTCATCATATCTCCAGGGTCAGGCGCGCTTTTACAAGCCGGAGATCGTCTAATTGTGGTTGGATCTGGTGATATCCTAGAAAAAGTAAATACGGTATTGCAAGAATAAATTAAAAAATCCCTTGTTAAGCAGACTGAATATCTGTTGCTTAACAAGGGATTTTTTATTCTATTAAGATAAATCATTTCGCAGAACTAACAACTCTATAAAATGTTAAGAATTGCTAGTGTATTGCAGAACTAACAATTTTATGATATAGTTTAAGTTGTCAGTTGAGAAATGCTATGAGAATCTCTTATAGTTTGAAGATCTTGTAACTAGTGTCTTGTCAGCAATAAAAAGGATAATGGCGAGGAATAGACCGTCATTATTCACTGATTTAGGGTCTGATAAGGTACTAGAGCACAAGATAATAGGAAAGAGGGGGATTTTATGATACGTTTCGAAAATATAGTTAAGACCTATGAGAATGGGAGAACAGTAGTAAATGGTCTGAATCTACATATCAAGGAAGGAGAAATACTAGTATTGATCGGTCCAAGTGGCTGCGGGAAAACAACAACGATGAAAATGATTAATCGTTTAGTGGAGCCAACAAAGGGAAAGATCTTTATAAAAGGTGACGATATTAGTAATTTAGATCCTGTACAGCTGCGAAGAAATATTGGCTATGTAATACAAAATATTGGCTTACTGCCTCATATGACAATCGCTGAAAATGTAGCTCTGGTTCCAAAATTGAAGAAATGGGATAAGGATACCTATGTAGCGCGTGTTAATGAATTGCTTCGTATGGTCAATCTTGACCCTGAAGTGTACGGAAGTCGTTATCCTAATGAATTAAGTGGTGGTCAGCAGCAGCGAATTGGAGTCATTCGTGCAATGGCTGCTGATCCTCCAATCATTTTAATGGATGAACCATTTAGCGCCTTAGACCCAATTAGTCGTGAGCAGCTGCAGGATGAGCTGGTTCGGCTGCAAGAAGCAATTTCCAAGACAATTATCTTTGTTACTCATGATATTGATGAAGCAATTAAGATTGCCAATCGTATTTGTATTGTTAAAGATGGAAATATTGTACAAGTGGACACCCCAGAAAAGATATTACGTCATCCTGGGAATGAATTTGTCAAAGAGTTTATTGGTGCAAATCGGCTGCAAAAAACAGAGATATTGCCATCTATTCAGAATATCATGGTAAAACCTGCTGCTGCTCGTCCTAGCAAGGGACTTGCCGAAGCTATCGTGCAGATGAAAAAGCAGAAAGTCGATACGTTGCTTATTGTAGATTATAAGCAAAAATTACTTGGAAAAGTGAGTGTATGGGATATACATAATAACTTTCAGAAGGAAGAAATTCTGCTGAAAGATGTACAGAATCCTATTATTCATAAGATACATGTAAATCAGTCTTTAGCAGAAGCATTACAAATCATTAGTAAACATCATATTGCCTATCTTCCTGTCGTTAGTGAGGAGAATGAATTGGTTGGAGTTATTACTCGGTCAAGCTTAGTAGATGTTATGGCTGAGCGGTTCCAAGAAGCTGAGAGTAGCCCAGTAATTGAGAAAGGGGCGATTCTATGTTAATGGATGTACTCAATATTTTTCAAACTCGATATGACGATATTTTGTTAGCTTCTTGGGAACATTTGCAACTAACATTTGTTGCGTTATTTATTGCCAATCTGATTGCCATTCCATTAGGCATTTTGCTGACACGTCATAAAAAATGGGCAGAACCGATTATTGGTGTGGCAGCAGTCTTTCAAACCATTCCTAGTTTGGCGCTGCTCGGTTTTATGATCCCCTTTCTTGGGATTGGTACATTGCCTGCTATTATCGCATTGACTATATATGGGTTGTTGCCGATTCTTCGCAATACCTATACAGGTATTGTCGGGGTAACACCTGCAGCTGTGGAGGCCGGTATGGGTATGGGGATGACATCATTGCAAGTACTGTTTATGGTGGAACTGCCGATGGCTCTGTCTGTTATCATGGCAGGAATACGGACGGCAACGGTATTGATTATTGGTGTAGCTACATTAGCAGCACTGATTGGCGCTGGAGGACTGGGAGATTTAATATTTCGCGGCATTGCCATGGCAAATTCCCCGTTGATCTTAGCTGGAGCACTACCAGCTGCTTTTTTAGCAATTGTTTTTGATTTTGCACTAAAGCATTTGGAATATAAAACACAGCCAAAAGGATTAAAAAGATTATAAAACAAGGAGATGATAGAATGAGAAAGATTGCTGTTTTGTTACTTAGTGTTTTTATGGTCATGGTGTTTACTGGCTGCTCGTTGCTAACGGGAAAAGAGAGCAATAAAGTTGTAATTGGCGGAAAGAACTTTACAGAACAAGATATTTTAGTCTATATGATGAAATATGTAATTGAAGATCAAACCAAAGTGAAAGTTGAAACAAAAGCTTTTCTTGGAGGAACAAGCGTTGTAGCACAAGCCATTGAGCGTGGAGATATTGACATCTATGCTGAGTATACGGGAACAGCGCTCATAAACCTTCTTGGGGAACCCGCAATGAATGATCCACAGGCTGCCTATGATAAAGTACAAAAGATGTACAAGGAGAAGAAGCAGATTGTTTGGCTTGACCCTTTCGGATTCAACAATACCTATACCTTATCCATGCGCAGTGATGAAGCGGAACGTTTAGGGATACAGAGTATTTCTGATCTGGCATCTAAGGCAGAGGGACTTATGCTTGGATGTACTTCTGAGTTTCTGGAACGAGCCGATGGTCAAAAAGGTTTGGAAGAGAAATATGGATTTAAATTTGGTGCTTCCAGCGGTATGGATCCTGGTTTAACATATGCAGCAGTACGTGACAAGAAAGTTGATGTAATTGATGCATTTGCAACAGATGGGCGAATTGCAGCATTTAATTTAAAAGTCTTAAAAGATGATAAAAACTTTTTCCCTCCTTACTATGCAGCACCCATTATACGAGCCGATGTGTTGCAAAAGCATCCTGAAATTGCAGATGCTCTGAAACTGCTGGCAGGAAAATTAGATGATAAAGAAATGGCTAAGCTAAATGCAAAGGTAGACTTGGAAAAACAAGACCCTAAGACAGTGGCCAAAGAATGGCTGCAATCTAAAGGAATAATCAAATAAGCAATAAAAGGAGACTTGACGACAGTCAAGTCTCCTTTTATTGTGGAAGTCCTTTGTCATTATGCAGCTTTGTAGCTAGATTTGTTGTATTGTCTCTAAAGGAGGCGAAAGACCTTTTAATAGAATCCATGATTTTTATTGGCATTATATTTCATTTATAGAGTCACTAGCAAAGGAAAATAAGTAGTGTGGATAGAAGTTATGGAAAGCGATAGGAATATAATAAGAAGTATAGGTCTTTATTACTGATGCAGCTTTTTACGCCATATTGTAGATGACTGGAGAGATGATCATGTTCCGTACAGTCCGAGAAAAATTAATTATTAGCTTTCTGTTGGTAGCGATGGTTCCTTTATTCCTTCTGGGATTTAGCACGTACATACAAATGTCCAATTCATTAAAAGATGAAATGATACTTGCCTCGAGTAATCAAATGACTCAATTGGATTACTTGATTTCCAATATGTTAAAAAGCATAGAAGAAGATACGCAAATGCTGTCCACTCATCCTGCTGTTAGCGAAGGAGTAAGTGCAGCATTGATTTACATTGATGCAAAAGTAGATGTACCGATTTCCTATCAAGAACCAGGAGATTCGATTGACCACCGTATTTTTACAGAATTCTCTAGATATGCAAAGGCTCATCAGGATGTAGCTTATGTATACATGGGAACGGAAGCAGGTGGGTATATTCAATGGCCAGCTACAAAGGTTCGGAAGGCGGGATATGATCCGCGAAAACGCTCCTGGTACCAGCAGTCCATTAAGAACCCGGATCGAATTATGATTTCAGAGCCATATCAATCCTATCTTGGTGATAATTTTATTGTCAGTACGACCAATCCGATTAGAGATAAATATGGCAAGATGATTGGTGTAATGGGGATCGATCTTAGCTTGGATCATTTTTCGCAGATGATTGAGGAGAATAATCAAAGCAATTCAGGCTATCAATTTATGTTTACCAAAGATGGGACTATATTAGCTCATCCTGACAAAAATCTTCACTTTCAGAATATCTCTGTTTTAGCAATGGAAGAAGGGAAAAGCCTGCAAGAAAATAGCGGTAAGATGGGGTTTAGTGATTTTTATAGATTATTGCATGAGCCAGAGGGTTTTCTGGAAACGACGATTAATGGAACAAAAGTGTATATCAATTTTCAGACCTCTTTAGTTACAGGCTGGAAAATAGCTACTGTAATAGACGAATCGGTACTCATTGCTAAATATCGGCATGTCGCACTTGTCACGGGTGTATTTGTTTTGCTTTTGCTGCTTTGTACTTTTGGAGGAACTTTCTTCATAACATTATATATGACCCAGCCTTTAGAGAAGGTGGTTCATCATTTGGAAAGAATAACGAATGGAGATTTTACGCTGCGCATTTCAGAAGCGCTGCTAAAGCAAAAAGATGAAATTGGGAAAGTAGCTCGAGCAATCGATAGTATGCAACAAGGGCGTTATCAAGCAGAAATGCAACTAACAAGCAGTAACGAAGAATTAACAAGTTTATATGAACAGCTTGCCAGTACTGAGGAAGAACTTCGTGCTCAATTTGATGAGCTATGGGATAAACAGAATCGAATTGAAATAAGCGAAGAGCGCTATCGGTTAGCAACAGAAGGGGCTAATGATGCGATATGGGACTGGAATATTCAAAGTGGAGAGATGGTTATATCGAAGAGGTGGCTGAAAAAATTAGGATGGTCTGAACAAGAAGAGGAGGACTTCTTAGCATCCTGGTGGAAAAGCATTCATCCAGAAGACCAACTGCAAACCCGTGAAAGTCTAAAGGCACATTTGAAAGGCAATACAGAGGACTACTTATGGGAGTATCGTGTAAAAGGGCAGGCTGGTAAATACCTATGGATATTAACTAGGGGAAAGGCTTTGTTTAATGAGCAGGGTGTTGCAATACGTATGGCAGGGTCTTATACAGACATCACGGAGAATAAGATGCGTGAATTGCAAATTCAGCATATGGCGTATTATGATTCCTTGACCAATCTGCCTAACAGGGCATCGATCGCTGAGCATTTATCGGCAGAGCTAGAAAAGAAAGACGCAAAAGGTGCTATTTTATTTATTGACTTAGATAATTTTAAACTTGTAAATGATTCTTTTGGCTATGAGAATGGGGATCGCTTACTTGTACAAGTGGCATCAAGGCTGCAGCAAATTGCCAAAAAATATTTTGTTGCTCGCTTGGGTGGCGATGAATTTATTATGATGGTAAAAGGCATTGTAGATGTTGCTACCATTGAAAATTTAGCCCAGCATATTACTTTGGCAATTGATCAGCCCTTTGGGGGAGATAAAAATTACTTTATGGTCACTTCGAGTATTGGCATTGCAATATATCCGAAAGATGGCAATAAACCGGATCAGATTATGCGGAGTGCAGATTTGGCTCTTCATCAAGCAAAAAGAGACGGAAAACGCTGTTATGTATGGTTCCAAGAAAAACTTGAGCATGAGATGTTAGAAAAACTGCGCATTGAGCAGGGGATACGGGATGCCCTTGAAAAGGAAGAATTTGTACTTTATTATCAGCCCATCATAGATTTGCATAACGGTCAAACTGTTAGTTTGGAGGCGTTAATTCGGTGGAATAGACCAGAGCATGGGCTTGTTTCTCCAGAAATCTTTATGTCAGTTGCAGAAGAAAGCGGATTGATTATTCGTATGGGGAAATGGGTTCTAAAGACAGCCTGTTTATTTGGTAAAGAATTGCGAGATCATGGGCGAGATATTTCTATTGCAGTAAATGTGTCTGTAAAAGAACTTTTACAGACTGACTTTGTAGATCAGGTCGCAGAGGTTTTAGATGAAACAGGATTTCCAAGTTCTTATCTGGAATTGGAAATTGTTGAAACCTTGCTGATTGAAAAATTTGAAGCAGCACTTCCTAAACTTCATCATTTGCGAGCAATGGGAGTACAAATTTCTCTTGATGATTTCGGAACTGGATATAGTTCACTCAGTTATCTCAAAGAACTGCCAATTGACACAGTCAAAATTGATCGAACTTTCGTGATTGATGCTATGAAAAAAAGTGCTCACGCAGCAATTATTGAAACCATTATTGAACTGTCTCATAGATTGCAATTAAAAGTAGTAGCAGAAGGCGTAGAAACAGAAGGACAGCGTTTTTTCCTGCGGAAGAAGAAGTGTGATAAAATCCAGGGCTATCTAATTAGTAAGCCAATGGAAAGGGAGGAAATCTGGCGGTACCTTCAAAATTGACGGGCAGCTTTCTTTTGCGATATACTAAATTTTGATGTAGTAAAGAATACAGGGATTGTGCTAGAAGGAGAAAATAATGAGAAATTATGTGCCCAAAGTGGCGGCTGTTCATGATATTTCCTGCTTTGGACGCTGCTCATTAACAGTTATTAGTCCAGTATTATCAGCAATGGGAATTCAAGTTTGCCCTCTTCCAACAGCTGTATTAAGTACACACTTAGGTGGTTTCAAAGAATTAGCATTTTGCGATTTTACAAGTCATATGCCTAATTTTTTTCATCATTGGAAGAAAGAAGGGATTAACTTTCATTGTATTTACAGTGGTTTTTTGGCTTCAGAAGAGCAAATTGATATAGTACAGCATTTTATTGATGAATTTTCTTCCAACCATCCGTTAGTGGTTGTAGATCCAGTTATGGGAGATGATGGGAAGTTATATTCTATCTATACGCCTCGTATGCAGGAACGAATGAGAGATTTAGTTCGAAAAGCAGATATTGTTACACCCAATTATACCGAGGCATGTTTTTTGCTGGGAGAAAGTTATCAGGATAAAATTGATGATACTAAGAAAATGAAAAACTGGCTTTTGGATCTAGCTGATTTTGGTCCATCTAAGGTAGTCATAACAGGAATTCCTTATGTGAATAATAAAATTCTTACATTGGGATATGACAGAAGTCAAGATACTTTCTGTGAAGTGTATAGTGACTATATTCCAGCCAAATATCCTGGAACAGGAGATATTTTTGCAAGTGTGTTAGTAGGGGCTTTGTTGCAGCAGGACTGTCTATCGGCAGCCATGGAACAAGCTGCTGAATTTGTCAGGCTTTCTATTCAAACCACCTTTGCCGCTCAGACTCCTCCCAGAGAAGGCGTATTGGTAGAAAAGGTATTGCCTTGGCTTTGCCGAGAAACTCAGCCAAAAGACTAAAAAGGAAATATAGGGAGGTTCAGTTTATGAATTGCAAGCGTAAATTAGATGTAAGAGACATCGTATTTATTGGTGTACTCTCTTCTATGTGTACGATTGCCACAACCATAAAAATACCTTTTGGTGTTGGGGCAATGGTGCATTTAGGATCGGCATTTTTATATACAATGGGGATTATTTTTGGCGGTGTGTATGCAGGATTGGCTGGGGCGATTGGATCAGGCTTTTATGATCTTTTAATGGGCTTTTCTCCTTATACATTATGGTCTTTTCTCATTAAAGGAATTGCGGGTTTAATCGTAGGTAGGGTTGCTAAAGGGCTATGGCCAGAGTCGACAGCAAATACTAGTAAGTTATTTGTACGCGCCTTTTTTGCCTGTATTTTGGCTGCTGTTTGGACTTTAGGCGGATATATTCTGGCCTGGTGGTATGTTACAGGTAGTCTTGCCACTGCGTTAGGTAATATACCAAGTTCTTTAATGACGTCGGGGGTAGGACTGAGTATAGCGCTTCTTTTAGGACCTAAGTTACGCAAGTTATTAAGACGCTAGATGATAATTATGATAGTAATAAAACAGCAAGAATTAGCCTGAACGATGATAATCTTAGGCAATTCTTGCTGTTTTATTACTATCATTGATATTAGAGAGTAGGCTGCAAGGCTTTAGGAACTGACTTTTTTCCTAACCACCACCGTAGTAAGGGGATTCCAATAAGCAGCATGGATAACAAGCGGAATAATTGATAAGCAACAACGAGTGAAACATCGGCATGAACGGTCATGGCAGTGAGTCCCATCTCTGTGATACCACCGGGAGCAGTACTGATAAAAGCGGTTAAAAAAGGAATTCCATAAAGCTTCACTAGTATATAATCAATTCCTAATGAACCTGCAATGACAAAAATGACTCCTCCTAAACTATATGAAACAATGGATTTCCAATTCGTTAATCCCTCAAAAGTGATATCGGCTCCCATGCGTATTCCAATAAGTATCTGTGCGAATGCTGTGATATATTGAGGTAAATGAGGAGCACTATGACCCTGGATGATAAGAGCGATGGTTCCAATTACAGGTCCCATCAGATAAGGAGTGGGAATCTTGATGACCCTAGCTAAAAAGGCTGAAACAATACACACGATTCCAAAGGGCAAAAATTGTTCAACTTGCAAAGAGGCAGTGGAGGTAAAAAGCGGCAAAGGGGTAGAATTATTTGAAAGACCGTAAATTGCCAGCATTGGTACAACGAAGACAACAGTTAGTACTCTGGTTATTTGCATAAGAGTAACGACGGCAACATCGGCACCATCAATTTCTTCACAAATGACAGCCATTTGTGAAAGTCCACCTGGTATGCTGCCAACCAGACCATTTACGATCCCTACGCCTGTAAAGCGGCAAGTAAACCATCCTGCCAAGAGACTCATTGTCATAGTAATGAAGGTGGCTAACAGCATACCGGGGAGCTGATCTAAAATTTGCTGGCCTACCTGAAGGGTAAAGGGGCTGCCCATCGCATAGCCAAGAACAATCAGACCTGCATTGCGTATTGATTTTGGCCAATGGATTGGTTTCTTTCTAATTGTCTTCCAAAGCAAGGTAGTCACCAATGGGCCGAGAGTCCAAGGAAGAGGGATATGAGCACTAAAAAAGATGATTCCTCCTATACAAGATAAGAAGAAGATTACAATATTATTTTTCATGTTTCGCCATTCCAATCAATTTCATTATAGGATCTCTAATCATACTTACCGCAAAGTAATATAAATATAAAATACCATGAGATAGTTGCGTGGTCAACTATCTCATGGTATTTTATATGTTTTTTTTGAGTAAGAGGAGTAATATTGGTTGCTGGAGTATTAAATCGATTGCCAGAGGGTAGCCAGATTTTCGGTATTATATTTTTTCAGGGATTTTTCCTTCAGAGCGGCAAAAGTATCTGCACTATATTGAATAGGTTGATTAGATAAAGATCCTGATTCTGTTAATTTCCAACCACTTGACGTTTGTGATAGCGTAAAGGTCATAGCGGCTAAATCGGTATTGCCATGAAGAGTCATTCCGTTTACAAGTTCACGTGTATAATAACAAGAACCAGTAATAGAAGTAGAATCTGCATCTGAAATAGCAACATATAAAAGGGTAAAATGATCATATTTTGCGATCCAGCTATCAAATTGTTCTTTAGTAAGCTGTCTAGATACAATATCTACTTCCTGCAGTTTTTCTAAATCCTTTGTATTAAATGCATCCAATCGTTTTAATAATAAATGGATGGCTTTACGCTCTTCAGGAGCAATGGACGAAGTAATTTGAGCTACATTAGAGACTTCTATAATCTTTCCCCATTGAAAGGTACTCATGGTATTTGCCTTTAGCTTTGTGTCAAATTGAATGGTGAGCCCGTCTTTTTTAAATTTGCGTGGTAAATTGATCGGCTGGTATTTTACGCCATCATCTCCGATTATTCCGTAAAAACCTTGAATACTAGGGGCTGTTACTTGGCCAGTCATATGAAAGGTGGTATTGGTTTGAGAAATATCTGCCGCTGCTAAGGCAATATGAGAAAATACAGTAAGCATCAGAATTGAAAATAAACATATACATCTTTTCGTAATTGTATTCATAAAGCACTCCTATGATTTTAAGTTTATTGATCATTGCAGCGTGCTGCCTCAATTTGTCATTGCGAGCACAGCCAAGCAATCGTTAATTCACCCTCTGTATGAGAGCGTCGTCGGGGACCCTTTTATAAGGTAATTTTCCAATCAGTTCATCCATTGCTTTTTCCACGGAGTTGTAAAGGTTTGTGTCGACTCTCATTGGCTCTAAGCCTGAGTTAGAAGATTTTAAAGCCAAATATGTATCATCTTTGGCAGAATAAGCATAACATTTTATCAAAACTCTGGTATCTAAATAGGTATCATCGTCATCAGAATAAGGACCCCAGAAGGGAGGGGTTACAGTCGTTGATTGAGCGTGGACAAGTTCAACTCCAATCACGATATCCGCAGAAAGATCTTTCGCCAGTTTTTTCATAGCTGCTTTATCTTTTAGTGGTTTTAGCGCATCTTGTTGTATTGCTGCTGCAGATTCGGCAGGAATGATTTCATAAAAGGGAAATTTAAATTTATTTGTAACTTTTGATTGTAGCAATTCTACGATTTCTTTATCTTGGCAGTTCGCAGTATTGGCTAAAGGCAGCAGAGCAACATGATATGTGTTATAAGCAAGAGCTGAGAAGGGATTAAAAATAAGAGTAACCTGCAGAAAAGTGATGAGAAGCAACACCTTCTTAAAACGAGTCATAATCTCGCCTCCTATGATTTGTTTCCTAAATATAGAATAGCATAAAGTTCCAGCATAAAGAAGGTTAAATTCACATAGTGTACTCAGCCTCATCGAAGTCTTCCTTAAGCTTGTTATATTTTATCTGGCAGCTGAAAACATAATAGGATTGCAGTGCATATAATACATAACTAGGGGCAGTGAAAAAGAGGGAGGAATAGGGATGGAGTGGGTCAGTTTAGTAATGGATCATTCTGGTATTACTATTATTTTTTTATTAGTATGTCTGCTCTGTTTTAATTTTGGCAGCTTTATCTTTTTATTATTGATTTTAGCAGCACTTTATTTTGGAGGATCATGGTTGTTAGGATGTATATAAGAGATGTGATATTATGATACAGGAAAAGAATATTCATACTGCCCATTGCTCCAGTAAAAACAAGTATTGATAGTGCAATGGGAGGGATATAAAATAGTAGAAAGAAGTACGATCAATCTGTCATTGCGACAGAGTGAAGGGCTCTAGGCTTGTTAAGAGATTCTTTGCTCTGTTCGTAATGACAAAAGGACGCGAAATATTGCTTACATTGAATTTGACTCATGATAAGAAGCGTTTAGTTACTCATAATTATGGGAGGATAGGAAGCGTATGTTGAGGATTAGTGATGAAGCAAAGGAATATATTCTTACTAAAAAAAAGTCTGTGTATGTGATCCAAAATGGCCCAACTGGATTATGCTGTGGCAGCGTTGATTTTGGACCCACTGTATATTTGGGAAATCCACCAAATGATCAGGAGTATAATAGGAATGAAATTGATGGAATTACGGTGTATTTACCACATGATTTCTATACCAATATTCCTCTGACAGTTGAGGTAAGAAGTTTCTTAACGATTAAAAATTTATATATAAAAGGATGGAAAATGATTTGATTATTACATTTACATACCTAATGGAGGAGTTTGGTTAGATGAGTAGAAAGGAATCAAAGTAAGATGGCTAAAGGAGTGAAAAGCTGGTGAATCTATTGATAACCGGAGGGACTGGTTTTGTAGGGCGAGCCGTTGTCAAACAATTGATATCGCGGAGAAATTCGTTTCAGATTGTCTCTCGTGACAGTAAAAATCACTCACGGGATTTCGTAGTTCAGCTTCCTGATCCAGGAAAGCTATTCACTTCTGAGGTGATTGCAAGGACAAGCTGTATTATTAATTTAGCAGGTGAAAACATAGCCGGCAGCCGATGGAATCGGGATGTTCGTGAAGAAATCTTGAATAGCCGAGTAAAAGTCACATCCTGTATTGTTAATAGTATCCTCCAGAATCAAAAGCGAGGACTAGATTATCCGAAGGTATTGATTAATGCATCTGCGATTGGCTATTATGGCTCTCATCCAAAGCAGCGCTTCACAGAAAGCAGTGGAAATGGTCATGGCTTTTTAGCTGAAGTATGCCGTGCTTGGGAAGAAGAAGCTTTGCGAGCAGAAAGTTTAGGCGTACGTGTCCTTCGTTTACGCTTTGGACATGTACTTGGGATGGGCGGCGGCATGCTGCCAAAGGTCATTTTCCCCTTTCGTTTTGGTGTTGGCGGTTATATTGGAGATGGGCAGCAATGGATGTCTTGGATTCATTACGAAGATCTTGTGAACTTGATTTTGCAGGCAGTTGAGTGTGAAGAATGGCAAGGGGCTTATAATGCTTGTAGTCCCAATGCTGTCACTATGAAGGAATTTATGAAATTCTTAGGCAGAGTGCTGGGGAGTAAAAGTCGTACTCGTATTCCAGCTTTCTTAGCAACGGTACTGTTTGGTGATATGGCGCAAGAGGTCTTATTAAAAAGCCAGAAGGTATATCCCAAGCGTTTATTGCAGCAAGGCTATACCTTTAAGTACCCTTGTCTTTTCGATGCCTTAACAAATATCTTAAAAAAATAGGACGATACTAATAATCCTGGCATGTTTCAAACATGCCAGGATTATTAGTATCGTCCTTATGATTAGAGCTCTAAGAGTTCTTTGATTTTTGGTGTACATCGCTTGCCGCCACAGGGGCCAGAGCCAGCGCCGCATTCTTTTTGAACTTTCTCTAACGTATCAGCTCCAGAGGCAATGATCTTTTTTATCGATGCTTTACTAATGGCTTTGCAAATACAGACTTTAGTCAGTTTATCTAATATTTCTTGATTAACATTTTCACTCATAACATCACCTCACTTTATTCCTTAAATTCTGCCCGATGATCATTCTTAAGGTAAAGACAGTTTTCCATTTCTTGACTTGTCTTGAACGAGGAAGGTATAATTGGGGTACATTTTGACTTATAACGTGTAAAAGATGTAATATAAGCATAGATTGTATAAAAAGGAAATAAACTCCTGCAAGAGAACTTTGTTTCGTAAAAAGTTTTGCGGTTGTATAGAGAAAGGACTGTATAATGAGTAAAGTATTAGTGTTAGCTGAAAAACCTTCTGTTGGTCGGGATTTAGCCAGAGTGCTACGTTGTAATCGAAAAGAAAATGGCTATTTTGAAGGAGAAAAACATATTGTTACCTGGGCATTGGGGCATTTAGTAACCTTGGCAGACCCAGAGGTGTATGATGATAAGTATAAATCCTGGAAGTTAGAAGATTTGCCTATGCTGCCTTCACAATTAAAATTGGTTGTCATTAAGCAAAGCGGCAAGCAGTTCAACACGGTAAAAACACAAATGACGCGCAAAGATGTAAGCGAGATTGTAATTGCGACAGATGCCGGACGAGAGGGCGAGCTAGTTGCCCGCTGGATAATTGAAAAGGCACATATCAATAAACCCATTAAGCGCCTGTGGATTTCTTCTGTTACGGATAAAGCCATTCAGGAAGGTTTTAGCAAACTTAGACCTGGAAAAGAATATGAGAGTCTTTATGCTTCTGCCGTTGCCCGGGCAGAGGTGGACTGGCTTGTGGGAATTAATGCAACTCGCGCTTTAACATGCAAATACAATGCCCAGCTTTCTTGCGGCAGAGTACAAACGCCAACGTTAGCCATTATTGCAGCCAGAGAAGAGGAAATAAAAACCTTTAAACCAAAAGAATATTATGGAATTTGTGCAACTGGCAGCAATCATTTAAAACTAATCTGGCAAGATAAAAATACAAAAAATATACGAACCTTTGACAAAAGTGTTTGTGAAGCACTCTTAAATACGGTTCGAAATAAAAGTGCTGAAGTGGTGGAAATCGATAAATCTTATAAAAAGAAATTTTCTCCCCAGTTATATGATTTAACAGAACTGCAGCGAGATGGTAATCGTTTATTTGGCTTTTCGCCAAAAGAAACTACGTCTATTATGCAAAGATTGTATGAAAATTATAAGGTGCTGACTTATCCGCGTACGGATTCGAGATATATTTCCACGGATATTGTAGATACCTTAAAAGACAGAGTCAAAGCATGCAGTGTAGGTCCTTATTCTCAAATTGCCTCGGAAATTTTTAAAAAACCCATTAAAGGAAATTCCTCTTTTGTTGATAATAATAAAGTTTCTGATCATCATGCGATTATCCCAACAGAACAGATGCCGATGCTTAGTTCCATGAGTGATATGGAGAGAAAAATTTATGATCTAGTCGTAAAACGGTTTTTGGCAGCCTTATATCCGCCTTTTGAATATGAACAAATCACGCTGAAAGCTAAAATTGGCAGCGAATTCTTTATTGCTACGGGGAAAACAATCATTTCCCAAGGCTGGAAGGCAATTTATGAACATGTGAATGAAGAAGATGAAGCTAAAGAAGATGTAGTAGAACAATTATTGCCTAAGATCAATCGAGGAGACACCATCTCAATTACAAATGTAGTTCTTACTACAGGAGAGACGAAACCTCCTGCGCCTTTTAATGAAGGCACCTTATTATCGGCTATGGAGAATCCTGTTAAGTACATGAGTAATGAAAGTGAATCTTTGAAAAAAACCATTGGCGAAACAGGTGGTCTCGGAACAGTAGCAACAAGGGCTGATATAATTGAAAAATTATTTAATAGCTTCTTAATCGAAAAAAATGGCAAAAATATTTTTATTACTGCCAAAGGAAAACAATTGTTGGCACTGGTTCCAGAAGAATTAAAATCTCCAGCTCTGACTGCTCAATGGGAACAAAAACTAGGCTATATCGCAAAAGGAAGCCTGAATAAAAATATCTTCATCAATGATATGAAAAAATATGCGCAAGTGGTAGTAAGTGAGATCAAAAACAGCCAAGATAAGTTTAGGCACGACAATCTTACTAGAACAAAATGCCCGGAATGTGGAAAGTTCATGCTAGAAGTGAATGGCAAGAAGGGAAAAATGTTAGTTTGTCAGGATCGAGAATGCGGACATCGCAAAAATCTCTCCATCATAACGAATGCTAGGTGTTCTACTTGTCATAAAAAATTGGAATTACGTGGTGAAGGAGAAGGACAGATCTTTGTCTGCAGCTGCGGTTTTCGAGAAAAACTTTCTACGTTCAATGAACGAAAAAAGAAAGAAAGCACTAAAAGTTCAAAGAGCGAAGTAGCTAAATATATGAGAGAGCAAAGTAAAGGAAACGATGGTCCGTTTAATTCCGCTATGGCTGATGCCTTGGCAAAATTACAGTTAAAATAGATCTCAAATGGAAAAAGGTCAGTAACCTGTGAAGGTACTGGCTTTTTTTAGTGACTAACCCAATTTCTACAATTTTTAGCATTATAAACAAGGAAATTTGAAATTAACGGAGAAGTTTACAAAAAGTTACATAGATTGCAATTCCTATTGAAATTTTCAAGCAAGGTAAGAGAGGCGACAAAAATGATTCTTAAGCTTGTTTTGAGGTACTTATGAAAATAAAAAAACAATCTATCGGATTCCAGTTTATACTATGGACTTTATTAGTTTGTATCGTACCATTCATTGTTGGCGGACTCTATATCGAGAAGGTAATAACGAGACAGGTACATGAGAATTTTGAGTATTACACTTATGAAGTATTAAATAAAATACATAACAAGATTAATGATGGATCTATTAAACCAGTTTATGAGGCCATATCATTATTAGCAATGGATGACCGAACGGCGGAAGTCATGAAGGTCGTGGGAGAAAGGCAAATAAAAAATCCTGAGATGATTGACCCTAAGATCTATCAATTTGTTGCCAACTATTCGGGTGTATTTCCCCGTATGATGCTTCTTGGATTAGGGACAGAGCAAGGGGGATATTTAGAGTATCCTGGTTTTTTTACAGAACCAGGATATGACCCCAGGTCACGAATGTGGTATCAAGAGGCAATGAATCACAAAGGCACCGCTTATTTAACAGACCCTTATGCCATGAAAACGACAGGAGAAATAGTTGTTGCATTTTCACGAACTGTTCAATACGAAAATAAGACACTTGGCGTGGTGGTAGCTGGCTGGAATGTAGAGGAATTAGGGAAAAGGATAGAAGAATTTAAAATTGGTACGAATGGTTATGTGATTTTGTTAAGTCAAAATAATAAAATTATTGCTTGTTCTAAGCATAATGAATGGTTGATGAAAACTCCGATAGAAATTGGTGTACCTGCGTTAATTGATTTGGCAGATGATGGGCAGATATACCATGTCAATATTGATGGTAAAAGACAATTAGTCTCTGTTAATCGATCTCCTATATCAGGTTGGAAGGCCATAGCCGTTATTGATGAGAGTGAATTAGCAGAAAAAGTAAGCCAAATAATGACACCGATTTTTATTACCTATATCGTGATGCTATTTTTAATTTTAGGCTCAATTTTTTGGATCACCAAAAAATATGTGATAGAGCCAATCAGTGAATTAACAGAGGGCGTTGCAGCTCTTAGTAATGGAGATTTGGAATTTAGGGTACCTTCAGGACGGAAGAATGAATTTGGTATCTTAGCAATTGCTTTTAATGAGATGGCTGATAAGTTAAAGTCGAATTTTAAAAAAATCCAACAGCAGAATGAAATGATTTTATTGAATACGATTCGGCAAAAAGAAATTGAAAAGCAGATTGCTAGGCTCGATCGATTAAATATCATTGGAGAAATGGCAGCAGGGATTGCTCATGAAGTACGCAATCCGATGACCACGGTACGAGGCTTCCTGCAAATGCTTTTTAAGAAAGAGCATAATTCTCCTCATGCTTCTTTCTACAACATCATGATTGAAGAATTGGACAGGGCCAATGGCATTATAACCGAATTTTTATCCCTGGCCAAAAATAAAGCGGTTAATCTCGAATATGCAAATCTAAATCAAGTTATAGAAGCCATTGTTCCTCTTATAGAGGCAGATGCTAGAATCAGTAATAAGAGTATTGTATTAGAATTAAGTGAGATCCCCGATTTGTGGATTGATGAAAAAGAAATTAGGCAAGTAATTCTTAATATGGTGAGAAATGGATTAGAAGCAATGAACGAGAAAGGAGAAGTCAGAGTAAGGACGTACTGTGAAGAGAATACAGTAGTCATGGCTATTGCAGATCAAGGTTCAGGTATTAAAATCGAAATATTGGAAAATATTGGAATACCTTTTCAAACAACAAAGGAAAATGGTACTGGTTTAGGTTTACCTGTTTGCTATAGCATCGCAGCTAGGCATAACGCTAAAATTAGCGTGAAAACAGGAGATGATGGGACTGAATTCTATGTTAAGTTTGAAATGAATCAAGACAATTAATATTTATGAAAGGGTTGAAAACAATGGCAAATGTAACAAAAATCGACGGCAGCAGCGAATATGATATCCAAGTCTTAAATGAAAGTCATATAGCTCAAATCCTTTATTTACAGGAAACCATAGTTAAAAACTTATCTGACCCAACAAGTTATTATGCAGAGCCAACACCGTTTTTTCATAAGCAAATAGCTATTGAGAATAGCGTATTAGGACTTTTTCAAAAGAAACAATTAATCGGTTTCCATATTGCCTCTTTTCCAGGTTTAGATGAAGAGAACTTAGGTACTGATATTGGTATCAAACAAGAGGAACTTTTACAAGTTGCCCAAGTGGGCCCGCTTGCTGTACACCCAGAGCATAGAAAGAGGGGGCTTTTTAGTAGGCTCCTTGAAAGACATTTACAAGTGATTAAAGAAATGGGATATAAGCATGTATGTGCTACGGTTGCCCCTGCTAACTATCCATCTATAAAAGGTTTTATTAGTAATAGTTTTGCTATTAAACAGCTAAAAATTAAATTTAATAATCTCCTTCGTTATGTAATGTATTTAGATTTAGAAAGTAATTTAGAGCGACCTAAGTACAGCGTGCGAGTACTAGGGGCAGATACTGAATCACAGAAGTTTATGATAAGTTTAGGTTTTTATGGATATGATGTCTTAAAAAATGAGAATGGTTTTGATATTATTTTGGGACGAGACGAAATAAAAGTTTGAATTTGATTAGTTGAATTTAGATATCAGGAGGGAGTTATATTGAAAACTTGTGGTATTGTCGGCGGTATGGGACCAGAAGCAACCGCTCTATTTTATATGAAGGTTATCAAACAATTCGTACATACCAATGGGTATCCCCCGATATTAATGTATAGCGTTCCAGAACCCTTTCAAATTGCTGACTGCTTTTTACAGCGTAACCAAGAAGGAGATTTACTAGAGAAACTTGTGATTGAAGGTATTGAGACAGTGCATGAAAAAGTGGATTTTTGTGTAATTCCTTGTAATACGGCTCATATTTATATCAATTCTATTCGTGAGGTTTCAAAAGTCCCCGTATTTAGTATTGTGGAAGAAACCTGCAGACATCTTAAACTGCACAAAGTTAAAAAGGTGGGAATTTTAGCGACGACTGCATCTATTGAAAATCAGCTATACATAAAACCTTTATATGAAAATAACATAGCTCCAATACTTCCTCTTTTACATCAGCAAAAGATTGTATCAGAAATCATATACCGATTGGTAAAAGGAGAAATCTTGGCATCTGACAAAACAGCATTGCTGAGGATTATTAAGGATCTAAAAGATATGGGGGCCGAGTGTGTAATATTAGCTTGTACAGATTTACCCATTCTGCTTTCTCAAGATGATATTAATTTCCCTTTATTTGATACCTTGGATATATTGGCAGATGTAGCTAAAAATGCAATCATAGGAAAATATACACTTGGTAGTACATTAAGTACAGCTTAAACAGTATCGAATTAGATTTACTCCAAGGATTTCTAGCTTTTGCATTTTGTAATGAGTATGATACAATGAGAAGAAGTAAAAAAATATCGAATGCCTGTTATATGATGTAATAAAGTTGGGAAAGACAAGGAGGAAATACGTGTGGATCAATTTAAAAGTGTTTCAATTGTAAAAAAGGCAAATGTATATTTTGAGGGTAAGGTAACAAGCCGAACCGTTCTTTTTGCTGATGGAACTAGAAAGACTTTGGGGATTATGCTGCCGGGGGAATATGAGTTTGGAACGGATGCTGCTGAAGTTATGGAGATATTAGCAGGAGAATTAGAGGTATTGCTGCCAGGTGAAAGTGCCTGGAAGGTATATACAGGTGGAGATAGCTTCCAAGTTCCAGCTAATTCACGTTTTTCATTAAAAGTAAAAATCGTTGCGGATTATTGTTGTTCCTATGAAGAATAATTCATGAAAAGAATGTAGTAGATACATACTGTTGTCACAAGCGTATGCTTGTGGCAATCTTTATTTTTTGTACACAAAGAGAGGAGAACTTTTTTGAGAATATTAAAGATCATGTTTATATGTATTGCACTGTTTTTAGTAACCGTAAATGGTTATGCCCAAAATGATAAGATACAGCTTGTATGGCATACTGCTGAAGATGCAGTTATGTATGAGCTAGAGATCGCCAATTGCCCCATTAAGAATAACAAAAGAGCCTCTGCCAAGCAGATCGTTTATAGCAAAACCAATATTTCTGCTCCTGGTATTGAATTGGATACGGCTTTGTTTAAAGGTGAAAAACTAAAAAAACTATATTATCGCGTTCGTCCTTTAGATTTAGATAAGACTCCACGTGCAGCTTTTTCGGCTCCAATTGCTTTAAGTAAAGGTGTCATTAATCCTGATAAACCGGCAATTACATCTAGCCTAAAAAAGAATCACCCTTTGCTCCTGTATCCTGTATATTCCTGGATACCAGTATTAGGAGCTGATTCTTATGAAGTGGAAATTTTAAGTGCTCCTCCAGACAAATCTAATGGAGTGGTAGCGTCAAAATACAGAGTTCGTTCTTCTACTGTACAGGGCGGATTTGGATTCGATTATTATGATACCCATGCCTATATAGAGCCAGGGACTTTTTACTGGCGGGTACTTGCTTTAGATGCGAATAAAAAGCCGATTGGCAAATATTCAGATGCGAGTCCATTGCCCGTGAGAACAGGCAGTCAAAAGTGGGCAGTATTTGGAGACAGCATTACTCACGGAGGAGGAGCTGTTTCAAATCCTCCATCGGATGAGCGATTTGAGTATGTTTCGTATTTACCTTTTCCAGTGAAAAATCTTGGAAGAAGCGGAGATACCAGCGAGGCAATGGTGGAACGTTTTGAACATGATCTACTTCCTTTTAAGCCTCAATATCTGTTCATTTTAGGCGGAACGAATAGTATTCGCGGTGGTGTGTCTGGTGAAGAGGTCATTGAATCCTTAGAAGCCCTAAAAGAAAAGTGTGCGGCAAATGGAATCACACCGATCTTCCTGACACTTCCTCCTTTAAATCCTGAAAGAATACAGCGTGTATTTGATCAGCCAACAGCTGATAATTGGCAGGTGGAATTAGCGAAGGTAAATGAATTTATCCGCAATCAGCCTTATGCTATTGAGATTTATTCTCTGCTAGCAGATGAAGATGGAATTCTGCCAGTAAAATATGCCCAGGATGGATTGCATCCTGATATTTCAGGCAAAAAAATTATGGCAGACTCCATTAAGAATTTTTTAAAAAAGCATCCTGAACTATAAAGCCTTACAAAATACCTGATTGTAAAACACCGATTGCTGCGGCTAGCATCGGTGTTTTTGTTATTTGATCCGAATGTATACGTTTTCACTTGGATAAGCTATGTGTAATGAATAAAGGCAGGTCCTAAGGGGAGGCACTAGTGAGAATTTTAGTTGTAGAAGATGATCAGATGCTGCGGGAAGTGGTTGTTGCTGTGCTCAAAGAAGAAGAATATTTGATTCATGAGACAGGAAATGGTGAGGAAGGTTTATATTTAGCATCGCAGAATGTCCATGACTTATTAATACTTGATATTATGCTTCCAGGAATCAGTGGTTTAGAGATTGTAAAAGCACTGCGTTCACAAAATATTTCTATGCCGATTATGCTTTTGACAGCAAAGGATAGTGTACAAGATCGAGTCATCGGCTTAAATAGCGGTGCCGATGATTATTTGGTGAAACCTTTCGCCATTCCAGAGTTATTAGCGAGGGTAAAAGCCCTGTTAAGACGTACAGGTAGAGGTGGAAAAGAGGGAGAGATTTTGTATGGCGACGTCTCAGTGAATTCGAAAGTTAGAGACGGGTTTGTAGATAAAAATGCCTTGCAATTAACGAGTAAGGAGTATGAATTACTCGAATACCTGATATTAAATCAGGGTCATATTTTGACCCGTGAACAA
This sequence comes from Pelosinus propionicus DSM 13327, assembly GCF_900114615.1. Classification (GTDB taxonomy): domain Bacteria; phylum Bacillota; class Negativicutes; order DSM-13327; family DSM-13327; genus Pelosinus; species Pelosinus propionicus. The sequence goes on from NZ_FOTS01000035.1 coordinate 52,189, forward strand.
ATCTTCGATCGAATATGGGGATTTGAGTCAGAAACCACAATCGGAATTGTAGATTTATATATTCACTATCTTCGCAAGAAATTATCGGCACAAGGCAGCCAGGTCGTGATACAAACGATTCGTGGAGCAGGTTTTATGATGAAGGAGAAGTAAACATGTTCCAAAAAACCTTACGAAGATTGATGCTGGTAAATTCCGTAGTATTTTTAGTGATTTTTATTATTTTTGGTGGAACCTTGTATGGATATGTAGCCAGGCAGATTTTTGATGATATTGATGAATCCATGGAACGCAAAGTAAATGCTTTTCGAATTCCGAACAATCACTCGAGGGATGGAGGGAGGCACCAGATTTATTTTGAATCCCGAATACTGATTCTGCTTCGTGATATAGAGGGAAGGATTATCAATCTTCACACCTATCCCATTGAAGGAGTACCGTCTGAAGTATTGGATTTTCTTGAAACAGTCAGTAACCCAAAATGGCAGACGCAGAAAATCGATCATCATGTGTATCGCATTTTCTCTTCTCCTTATCCTGATGAAAGCATAATGATTAAGGACCAATTTATTAAGGTCAAAGATGTTATAGCCATTAGCATAGTTGATTCTGAGTTAGCCATGTTAAGGCGATTTTTAGTTATTATTTTCATTGGGCAGCTTATTGGTATGACAGCTATTGTATTAGGGAGTTATTTTTTGGCTCGTCGCGCCTTAGTGCCCATTCAAGCAGCATGGGAAAAGCAACAGCAATTTGCAGCTGATGCTTCTCATGAACTGCGCACTCCCCTGACAGTAATAAAAAGTAATGCAGAACTTTTATTGCGCCATCCCGGGCATACCATTGAATTAGAAACCATTCGTATTACCAATATCATACGAGAAACCATACGTATGAGTAAACTGGTCTCTACTTTATTTACCTTAGCCAGAGCAGACGCAAACCAGATGGAAATTGAGGTAGTACCGCTACTCCTGAATGAACTTATTAATAGGGTTGTAGAGCAGTTTGAGCCTTTAGTCCAGATGCGAGGTATTTCCTTAGACGTGCAATGCAGTGATACAATCTGGTTGCTAGCAGATCGGGAGAGACTACACCAATTATTCGTCATTTTATTAGATAATGCGATTAAATATACACCTAACGCCGGGAGTATTCAAATTATTTGCCATAAACAGTTCAATCGAGTTTCAATTCAGATGAAGGATACAGGCTGCGGAATTTTACCAGCAGATTTACCTCATATTTTTGAACGCTTTTTTCGGGGTGATAAAGTTCGATCTCGTAAAAAGGGGGGTGCCGGTTTAGGATTAGCGATTGCACAATGGATTGTTGCCAAACATCAAGGGAAAATATGGGTAGAGAGCCAGGTAGGCATTGGTACCCAAGTTACGATCACCCTTCCTATTGAAACAGCAGCTACATAGTTAAATGGTTTAATATGACATAAAATGTTCATATAACTGTAACAAACAGATTTTATAATAATTGTATAATAAATGGAAAGGAATGAGTGTATGAAGATCATTATTTTGAGAAAAGCACTGATTGGTGCAGTGATTGCCAGCTTTCTCGTAAGTGCCTATGCGTCAGCGCAAAACACACAGGGACTCTCCTATTTAGACTATCCATTACCTCCACCTGATCAGCAGGGACCGCCGTCAAATCGAGAAATTATTAAAACGACTGCTGTATATACGCAAAATGGCAAAAATATAACCAAGAAGGACCAGGCGATTCGAGCATATGATACAAATCAATCAGGTGTCAAAGTAACGGACGGTGGCATTTTAACTTTAAAAGATTCAACAATTGCAACGACTGGTGTTACGACGTCCGATGAGAACAGTAATTTTTACGGTCTTAATGCGGCTATTTTGGCAGAATCAGGCAGCAAAATAAAGATCAAGAATAGCACCGTTTCCACAAGTGGTAATGGTGCCAATGCCATTTTTGCAACAGGCGCTGGTTCGATGGTGACTGTTGAGAATGCTAAAATTAAAACCACTGCTGATTCTTCTCGTGGTTTGGATGCGACATTAACGGGCATCGTAATTGCTAATAATGTGGACATTAGTACGCAAGGAACTCATAGTGCTGCTATTGCAACAGACCGTGGAAATGGAACCATCATTGTGACTGGTGGAATAATGCGAACATCGGGCATGGATTCCCCTGGGATCTATTCCACTGGAGATATTACCGTTACTGATGCCAAAATCAGTGCCAGTGGATCAGAGGCAGCTGTTGTAGAAGGGAAAAATTCGATATATTTGAGAAATACTGTACTGGTGGGAACAAAAAAACGAGGAGTTATGCTGTATCAAAGTTTCTCCGGGGACGCGGAGGTGGGTATAAGTCGTTTTATAATGAATGAAGGTTCTCTCTCTGCAGGGGATGGCCCCTTGTTTTATGCGACGAACACAGATACAGCCATTTATCTAAAGGGCGTAGACCTGACTACTGCATCAGGGATACTGTTAGAAGTCGGTGCAGGTAATTGGGGTATACAAGGAGCAAATGGGGCTGTTGTTGACTTTAAGGCAGAGAAGCAAATTCTTAAAGGAAATATTATTTGTGATGGGATTAGTACAATAAACGTTGGACTGCAGAATTTCTCAATGCTGGAAGGTTCGATCAATCAGGAAAATGCAGCTAAGTCAGCAGCTTTGACTTTGGATCTAACCAGCAGATGGATTGTAACGGGGAACTCCTACCTAACAAGCTTGATCAACAGAGATACTACTTTATCTAATATTGAAGATAACGGCTTTACCATCTATTATGATGCAGCTCATAGTGCAAATAACTGGCTTGAGAATAAAACGTATCAGCTAAAAGATGGCGGTATACTAACTCCAAAAATTTGAGAGTTTCCCATCTAAATCGCAAAAAAGGGGCTGTCTCAATAAGAAATTGAGATAGTCCCTTATATGTATTAAAAATACAAGAGGCAGGTTCCGAAGAACCTGCCTCTTGGTGTAGAATTAAACTGCTATGAAAAACTTTACACATATAAATCCTACAACAAAAACAAATTCATATCAACTAGTTTTACCGCTTCCTATCGAAATCCTCATACCAGAAAACGATTCGGTCAGGCTGTTAAGTAAGATAATGGATCAACTTGATTATTCGCTGTTATACAAAGCGTATTCTCGTAAAGGCAGAAAATCAGTAGTCTCACCTAAA
>NZ_FOTS01000026.1 GCF_900114615.1 Pelosinus propionicus DSM 13327
ACAAGACTGTTCCAGCTTGCGGCTTGAATAGATGCCGTTCATGTACCCATAGACAAGAATTTTAAATAGACGCTTCGGTGATCTCTCGATTCTCCCCATTCGGGAGTACGTAGTGTACAGTTTGCTATAATCCAGCCTTTCTAACACTGCGCTGAGTAACCGTACCGAGTCATCTTCTGGGATCATCTCGCCGATGTCCATCGGCAAGACTAGTTGATATATATTTGTGTCTGTTATATAATTTGCTTGTATTTTCATGTTCCAACAAACTTGATTTTACACAAAAAAATGGCTCCCGGCTACTGCCGGTTGCCATTTTTGTTTTTTAGGGCTAGTGCGACAGCCCCTTTTTGCAGCAGTTGCTAATCTAAAGATTCTTGCATGATATTAAATTAAGGAAATTTGAATATTTTCTGTACGATGATGCATTTCACTTTTATAGAGGTAATACATATTTAAGATGAGGGCATGAACTAGAAAGACTTGTAGATTCTTTGGAATAACAATGAGTAATAATAGATGGAATAAAACTGAAAATTCATAATAATATTATTTTAATTATCTATTTGATTTCACTTGTGTGTCTCACCACGAGAAGATTGCTGTTTAGAATCCTAAGTTGTCCAGTTAAATAAATCAGTGCAAAAGCAGTACGCTAATCTACAACAAATCAAGTCGTCTAAATGAATAAGATTGATAAGAAAAATAGGAGGTATCATTCATGATTTGGATTGGCATTTTAATTGTAGTTTTAACATTTCTTGCTATCATCAAACGTTATGAAACGAGGCTGGTTCTATTTATAGCTGGCGTAGCAATGGCTTTAGCCGTCGGCAAGCCTTTAGTAGCTATTGATGCTTTTGCTAAAACAATGGTTAGCGGAGGACTTGTAACAACAATCTGTACTGTGATGGGCTTTTCTTATGTAATGAAATTAACTGGCTGTGATAGTCATTTAGTAAACTTATTAACAAGTTTACTAAAAAAAGCTGATTTTATATTAATACCAGGGGCGGTCATTATAACATGGGTGATTAATGTTGCCTTGCCCAGTACCGCAGGATGCGCCGCTGCTGTTGGTGCTGTACTGATACCTACATTGATCGGATCTGGGGTACACCCTGCGATGGCCGCTGCCTGTGTCATGTCTGGTACCATTGGGAGTGTTATGAGTCCAGGTCTTGCACATAATCCATTTGTTGCAAAATTGGCCAATGTTGATGTGATGACAGTAATCGCTGGTCATACAATACCTGCACTTATCTCACTTGCTGTTGCAGCAACGATGCTTACAATTGTTTCCCATTTGCAAAAAGAAGGCGCTAGTGCTGAGCGGTCTACTGAAATGTTTAGTAATGCGGAATTTTTTCAGATTAACGTTATAAAAGCTCTAGTGCCGATTATTCCTCTTATCTTATTGGTACTAGGGAGTAAAATGGTTGATCTGATCTCTGAAGTTACTGTTCCTCAAGCTATGATTATAGGGGCGATGCTTGGATTTGTCGTAACCTTAGGTAATGCCCAAGAGATATCGAAAAGCTTTTTTAAGGGAATGGGTGATTCCTACGGACAAATAATGGGGATTATTATTGCAGCAGCTGTATTCACACAAGGAATGGATATCATTGGACTCACTGGTGCACTCATCGAAAAGATGAAAGAATCACAGGATGTAGCAAGATATGCCGCATCCATCGGTCCCTTTTTTCTCGCAGTATTGAGTGGATCAGGTGATGCGGCTGCACTTGCTTTTAATGGTGCAGTAACTCCTCATGCTGCGCAATTTGGTTTTAAAATTACAGATATGGGTTCTCTAGCTACTATATCTGGTGCTCTAGGGCGTACGATGTCTCCTGTTGCTGGTGGTGCGATAGTATGTGCAACAATCGCTGGCGTAAATCCGATGGAGATAGCCAAACGTACTGCTCCGGGGATGTTCTGTGCACTTGTTGCTGTCTTGATCGTTTTTTCAATTAAATAATTTAATAATAGATTTTAATATGGGCGCTGTTTATAATAGAGCATAGGGCTGCTTACTGCAAATCGTGGTAAGTTAGCCCTTTTATTTATGATGACGATTCTATATTCTATAAGTTGCCATATGATGAAATTGAGATTATAATTGCTTTGAAAAGAGTTTGCTTAGTGTTGCGATATAAGGTTAGAACCTTTGTGTAAAGGAGGTCAATATGGAGATACGACATCTAGAATATTTCATAGAGGTAGCACGGCAAAAGAGTTTTAGTAAGGCTGCTGACCAAATGCATATTTCTCAGCCGTCGATTAGTAAGATAATTAAAGAAATTGAGGGGCATTTTGGAGTTGTACTATTTTATCGTACAACAAAGTATGTTGAATTGACTGATGCAGGTGAAATAATTTTGGAACAAGCAGAGAATATTGTTTCATCATTTCAAAATATAAGCGCTAATTTAGTTGGAGGATTTAATTTAAGATCAGGAAAGATCCGAATTGGTATTCCGCCAATTACGGGTCTGACCTCATTCGCCCGTTTATTTGGTCCTTTTAAAAGGGCCTATCCGAATATTAATATGCAGCTATTTGAGTTTGGATCAAAGAAAATTGAAACAGGCATTCTTGATGGGATACTAGACGTAGGTATAATATGTATTCCCCCTAGTGATCAAGAACTCTATGAAATGATTTGCAGTATTCAAGATCCATTGCGGCTCGTCGTTCATCCAGAACATCCTTTTGCCCAATGTGAAATCATTGATTATGCAAATCTGGTAAATGAATCTTTTGTGCTGTATAGTAATGATTTTAGTTTAAATGATCTCATTATCGATCGATGTATGCAAGCCGGTTTTCGCCCTAATGTCATTTTTGAGACAATGCAGCTTGAGCTCATGACCCAGCTGGTGGCAGATCATTTCGGCATAGCTTTATTGCCAAGTACTGTCTGCCAGCATTTGGACACTGCTGCACTGGTCTCAGTTCCATTAGCTGATCCGCCAATCTACTTACAATTGGGAGTGGTATGGAAAAAGGAGCGATATGTTTCTCATGCTACAAAAGCGTGGCTGGAGTTTGTAAGAGAACAGATCAACTCCGAGGATAAAAAACCTGATATTACAAGGAATCAATGGTTTTGGGATACGGCGGCTCCATCGTAAAATAGAGACATCAAATTAATGTTTAATAATGTATACATGTGACATTGCGCTAATTCTATTCTAAGCTGGCTGTTTTTAAGCTACTTATTCCGAATCTAAATGCGGTATATGCCGAATCCGTATTTCACTTCTTTTTGCAAGAGGAATACAATAAGATCAAGGCAAGCACTATTCATATGCTAAGCAGCCAACATACGATTAGGAGGGATAGCGTGGCTAGTTCGATCAATGTTCTAGATCAGGGAATATTTGATAAAACAGAGGAAGAATCTTCTGCTGAAGTGAAAAAGGATGAAGTAAAAGTCGTGGATATTACACAACAGCAATGGTTTTGGGATCAGGCAGTAATGTCATAAGAGTGTTTTGGTTGTATTGGACTACAAGGTAATATAAATTTGCAGGTTTGGCAATTATGCCAAGCCTTTTTTCTTTTGACCAGGAAACAGAAAGACATTCTTGTCCCAAACAATTTAATCGTATGCTTTGCATTTTAGTTGTGTATTTTAGATGTTTGTTTTCTTTTGTCGGATAGACAACTAGGATCAGAATGATAGAATAAAGGTAAAGAATATTCTAACTTATTTATAGTCGAGGAGGGAATGGTATGAAGGTTTGTAAAAGGGCAATAGCAATGGTAGCTGTGGTCACGTCATTATCTTTACTATTAGCAGGCTGCGGCTCTGGCACCTCAGAGAAACCAAAAACAGCTGCAGGACAAGAGGAAAAGGTACTTACAGTCTACACTGCCCGCAGTGAGAGTTTAAACAATCTTGTCATTCCGAAATTTGAAAAAGAAACAGGTATCAAGGTAGAGATGATTGTTGCGGGGACTGGAGCATTGCAAAAGCGGGTTGCGTCAGAAAAGAATAATCCGTTGGGCGATATTTTGTGGGCAGCCGACCAAACCATGCTAAATTCTTCCAAAGAGTTGTTTATGCAGTATGTTTCTCCTGAAGATGCAAACATGGGTGATGCTTTTAAGAATAAGTCCGGTTATTTTTCAGCTGCTTTCGCCGATCCTACAGTCATTATTGTGAATACAAATTTGACTGGTGATATCAAAGTTGATAGTTTTGCGGATCTTATTAACCCTGCGCTTAAAGGAAAAATTGCATTTGGTGATCCTGCCAGTTCAAGTTCTTCTTTCCAATCGCTCATGGCTATGCTGTATGCCAATGGCAAAGATGGTGATCCGATGTCAGATGAAGCTTGGGCTTTTGTTGATAAATTTATTGCAAATCTGAATGGTAAGATGCTCAATAGTTCCGGTGCAGTACATAAGGGTGTTGCTGATGGTGAGTATACTGTGGGTTTAACCTGGGAAGATCCCGCAGCCAATTATGTGAAAAATGGCGCACCGGTGAAGGTGGTATTTCCAAGTGAAGGTGCGATTTTCCCTGGAGAATCCGTTCAAATCATAAAGGGATGTAAACACCCTGAAAATGCAAAGAAATTTGTAGATTTTATGCTTTCTCAAAAAATTCAGGAACAGGTTGGTAAAGAGCTTACTGTTCGTCCTTTGCGTAAAGATATCAAACTTGCAGATTATATGACACCAACGGCTTCCATTAAATTGTTTAAGAATTATGATGAGGCTTGGGTATCAGATAATAAGAATACAATCACTGCAAAATTCAATGAACGTCTTGAGAAATCTATGAAATAAATCATTTTTTTTGCAGTGATGAAGAATGAATAAGAAAGGGCCTTGCGACTTAGCAATTATACTGCGCATAGGCCTTTTTTCTATAAATCGAGATTATGCATAAATTATAAAAGTCGGAGGGATTAAAGATGAGCGTTTCAATCGATATAGAAGAAGTAGTCAAAAAGTATGGCAATGATACGATCATAAACGGGCTTTCGCTTCATGTGAAGCCAGGGGAATTTTTCACCTTGCTGGGACCCTCAGGCTGTGGAAAAACTACATTGTTGCGCATGATCATTGGTTTTAATTCAATCGAGGGTGGCAAGATTAAAGTTGATGGACGTGTTGTTAATGATATTCCTACTAACAATCGTAACATGGGCATGGTATTTCAAAACTATGCGATCTTTCCACATATGTCGGTCAAAGAAAATGTTGCTTTTGGACTGAGAATGCGGAAAGTTCCTGAAAATGATATTGACAAGCAGGTTGATGAAATTTTAAAAATTGTTAAAATTGACCATCTCAAAGATAGAATGCCCATAAAGCTTTCAGGAGGTCAACAGCAGCGTGTGGCCTTAGCAAGAGCAATTGTTATCCACCCTGAGGTCTTATTAATGGATGAGCCCCTTTCCAATCTTGATGCAAAGCTGCGAGTAGAAATGCGCAATGCAATCAAGAGCATTCAACGGCAGATTAATATCACCACAGTGTATGTTACTCACGATCAAGAGGAGGCACTCGCCATTTCAGATCGAATTGCGATTATGCATAATGGTGTCATTCAGCAAATTGACAGCCCCAAAAATATTTACCAGCGGCCGGTGAATACCTTTGTATCTACTTTTATTGGTCTTTCTAATCTGATTGATGCTGAAATTAGTAAAAATCAAGGCTGCAATGCTTCTATTGTGTTTGATCATGGATATTGCGTGTTCATGGAAAATATAAAAGATACCGTGAAAAATGGACAGAAAATCTTGGTTTCAGTAAGACCGGAAGAGTTTCATATTCGTTCAGCTGGCGAAGGTTTGAAAGCGACGATAAAAAGCAGTGTATTTCTTGGATTGACGACTCACTATTTTGTTCAGCTTGAGAATGGTCAGGATATTCAGGTCATCCAAGACCGAGATGAACAGGATATCATCCCTGACGGGACCACTATTATTCTTGCCGTTAATCCACAAAAAATCAATGTGTTCCACTATGAAAACAAAACAACGTTAATCAGAGGTGGAAAAGAATGAACTATGCTGGTGAAAAGCGTTTTACCATTTGGTCATCGTTTAGTCTGGTGATTCTAGCAATTTTTGCTTTATTTATTATATATCCACTGATTTTGGTCTTATGTAAAAGTGTGATCGATCCTCAATCAGGAAATTTTACAATGAGTTATTTAACTAAATTTTTCACCAGAAAGTTTTACTGGAGTACGCTAATCAACAGCTTGCAAGTTACTGCTTGCGCGACTTTGCTTGCGGCTGCTATTGGACTTCCTATGGCGTATGTGATGAGAAGTGTAAAGATTAGGGGAAGCGGATTTTTGGATATTCTCATTGTGATTTCTTATTTGTCTCCACCTTTTATCGGTGCCTATGCTTGGATTCAACTGCTGGGACGTAATGGTGTAGTAACCAACTGGGTCAATACTATCTTTGGTATCCAATTTGACGGTATTTACGGTTTTGCAGGCATTGTACTAGTGTTTACTCTGCAATCATTCCCGCTGGTGTACATGTATGTATCGGGTGCATTGAAAAACCTAGATAATTCTCTTAATGAAGCGGCAGAAAGTTTGGGATGCACTGGTTTTGAGCGAATCACGAAGATTATTGTACCGCTGGTTATGCCTACGCTGCTGGCTAGTTCGTTATTAATCTTCATGCGCGTATTTGCCGATTTTGGTACGCCAATGCTAATTGGAGAAGGGTTTAAAACGATCCCTGTGCTGATTTACACTCAGTTTATGAGTGAAGTTGGCGGAGATGATGGTTTTGCCGCTGCGTTATGCGTCATTGTAATTATGATGACCATACTGATATTCTTAGCCCAGCGCTTTCTTGCCAATCGTAATACCTATTCTATGACGGCACTTAAGCCTATGACAGCTCAGAAAATTACTGGTGTGAAAAATATGCTGTCTCATGCATTTATCTATTTAGTGGTAGGATTAGCGGTTTTGCCTCAAGTAGTGGTTATTTATACTTCGTTTTTAAAGAGCAACGGCGGTCAGGTATTCACTGGCGGCTTTGCACTGCAAAGCTATCAGGCAACTTTGTTTTCCAAGGATAATGATGTTATTTGGAATACCTACATGCTTGGTCTCGTATCCATTACCATAATCGTAGTGCTGGGGATTCTGATTTCGTATCTTACTGTACGCAAACAGAGTCCGTTAAACAGTGCATTAGATATGATTACGATGTTTCCTTATATTATTCCCGGTTCCGTTCTTGGAATTTCTTTTTTATTCGCCTTTAACAATCCACCGCTTCTTTTAAGCGGCACTGCGTTGATTATGATTATATCCTTTGCCATACGCAGGATGCCCTATACCATTCGATCCAGTACAGCGATTATTGGGCAGATCAGCCCCAGTATGGAAGAAGCCGCCATATCTTTAGGGGCTACCGAAATGAAATCCTATACAAAGGTTACTGTCCCCATGATGATGCCAGGAGTTTTAGCCGGGGCAATTATGAGCTGGGTAACGGTCATTAGTGAACTAAGTTCTTCCATTATTCTTTACACCAACAGTACTCAGACCCTTACCGTTTCCATATATACAGAGGTTATACGCGGCAATTACGGAAATGCATCGGCCTATTCTACCATACTTACGATTACCTCGATTGTGTCGCTGCTGTTGTTTTTCAAACTTACCGGTAAGCGGGACATCAGTATTTGATAGACATTATAAAACAGGGTTCCAATACGTTGGAACCCTGTTTTATAATGATACTGTAACAGCCTTAGTCGGTTGATGCATCATAAAAGTGAAAAAGAGGCGAGAAGAGTATGAGAAAAGCCGAGACATTTAAGAGCTATATGAAACGCCTGTTCATTCGATATACAGTAGCGCTGATCTTGTTAATGTTTATTTTATTCATTATATTTATCATGCTTAATTTTCGACTGTTTGTCACAAAAGCCAATGAAGACTGTAACCAACTGGTAGGCAGATTTGTCAGCGAGCAGTATATCAGCTATCAAAATAACATTGAACGTTTTTCACAAAGTGATCAATTCAAAAAAGCGCTTTTGAAGGGTGAAAATCTCAACGAAGTTAACCGCGAGTTGTATCAGTTTTGTCTGAGTCAGCAAATTAAATCGAACTTTGTATTGTTAAGAGGTGAGAGTAGTATTGTCTCTACTAATCTTTATAAAACAAATCAGATGCTATTTTTAGCAAATGGTATTGTGAGAGATGTATTTACTCGTTTAAATAGTGATCCTGGTGCTACCTATAGCGGAGCGATTGGAATTCCCTATGATAATGGACAAAAATCCGATCTGATGTTTGCAAGAGCTATAGTATCAGATAGCGGACAGATTTTAGGTTATCTGATCTTCGGTCTGCAAGAGGACAGTCTTAGTTCATTTATGCGCAACAGGGATGCCGATATAATTCTAATCACCGATCGGTTTAATAATGTTATATTCTCTACGAATAGTTTAATTATCGATTCGATGGGAAAATATAAGTCGGAACAGGAAGACCTGACTTCAGCGATAATCGACCAAAAGCCCTATTATGTCACGAATGGTATACTGCCAGAGGGCAAAATAAAAATCATCACAATGACTTCGATTGCCAAACAGCAGCAGCTAATTGAATTTGGTGTGATATTTTTGTCTGGGATGAGCTGTTTTTTAATTATGCTTGTGCGGGTGTTAGCAGATAAGGTAACTACTAAAAATTTGCGTTCCATTGATGAATTGCTTTATGCCGTGAGCGAGTGTCGAACAGGCAATATCCATTACCGAATTAAGTCAAAAACCTTTGATGAATTCCAAACGCTATATGATGAATTCAATAACATGATGATTAAAGTTCAGCAGCTGATCAAAAACAATGATGAACTTGCTGAACGCAAAAGATGGATGGAAGTAAAACACCTTAAAGGGCAGTTTAATCCTCATTTTATGTTTAATGTCATGGAAACGCTGCGCTATGTAATTGCAATCGATCCTAACCAGGCATCTCAGATGGTAGTATCATTTGCTAACCTTATGCGCTATAGCATCAACTATGGCAGTACTCATGTTTCCTTAAAAACGGATATTAGTTATGTTAAAGACTATCTTTTATTGCAGAAAATGAGATACAATCAGCGATTGGAATACAATATTGAGATTGAGGAAGCTCTTTTGCAATATAAAGTACCTAAATTGTTTATTCAGCCAATTGTAGAAAATAGCATAGTGCACGGTTTAGAGAATACCAGAAAACTAAGGGTACAGATTACTGGGCGGGCTTTAGATCAGCGGCTTGCACTTTGCATCGAAGATGACGGACCTGGTATCAGCGAAGAAGCACTTACTGCGCTGCGGGCATTACTTAATAATGAAAATGCCATGCCCAAACGTATTGGCTTGTACAATGTTCATCGGACAGCACAATTGCTGTATGGTAAGGATTATGGGCTAAACCTTGAAAGCTTACAGGGTAAAGGTCTAAGAGTAACCCTGACGATGCCGATTGTGTTGGAGGATGATGATGTATAAGATTCTGATAGTGGAAGACGAGGATACAATCCGTAAGGGACTAATTTTTATGGTGGATTGGCTGAAGGTCAACTGCGTTGTAGCAGCTGAAGCATCTGACGGGGAAGAGGGGCTTGAAAAGATCAAGGAAATCCGCCCCGACATTGTGATTACGGATGTGAAAATGCCGTTTAAAAGTGGAATACAGATGCTTGAAGAAAGTATAGCTCTTTATGGATATGAGGCCATCATCATTTCAGGTTACAGTGAGTTCGAGTACGCCAAAAAGGCGATCACTTTGAATGTCACTGAATACCTGCTAAAGCCAATTGACTTTGGACATCTCTACCAGACCATTGAGAAACTGACATGCAAGATTGAAGCCAGCCAGCAATTGAAAAAATATATAAAATCTCTGGATTATAAGCCTACAGATTTAATACTCGACAGACAACTGCTGCAAGGTTTTAAAAATAAATATGTCGGTAAAATGTTAGAACAAATTAAAACCTGTTACAATCAGAAAATATCCCTCAATGACCTAAGCAAGAAATACGGGCTTTCAAGTACATACTTAAACGCTAAGTTCAAAACGGAAACCAATTATACGTTTAATGACTTCTTAAACCGCTATCGTGTATTACAGGCAGTTGAACTTTTGAAACAAGAGAAAATGATGATATATGAAATAGCAAAAGCCGTAGGGTTTCAGGACTATAAATATTTTATTCAAGTATTCAAAAAATACATTGGATGTTCTCCCAGCAAGTTCTTAAGTACATTAGATGCACAGACGACTCAATCGACCTAATCCAGCCATTTGACTTTTTTGGTCAAATCCGGATCTTGCCGTGGTCTGGGCTGAGGAATAACTGCAGGGTAACCCAATGGGGTAATGGCGACAATTTCTCTAGTTGCAGGAATTTCTAATAAATCCCGCAGATGTTTTTCGTCGCCCAAAGGACCAGTCATCCAGCAACCACCTAATCCTAAGGCGGCAGCTGCCAATAGCATGTTTTCTATGGCTGCACTGGTGCTTTCCAAATATGCTTTTCGATAAACCGGATCGCTGCTGGCTTCGGTCAAAATTACAATTACAATCGGAGCATCTCCGTAGACGTTAGCGAAGTTAATAAACTCATTGCGTGGCATAAATGCTTTGTCGGGGGCTTCATCCCAATCTTTTGTATATTTGTCGACAATTCTCCCATAATTTTTTCCCATTTTATTTTTCTTATCGCCGGATACGATTAAGAACTCCCAGGGTTGTAAATTTAATGCCGACGGGGCCCAGTTTGCTGCATCTAATATTTTCAGTAGATCCTCCTTTTTCACTAGGTCGGTCTTATACTTGCGAATAGATCTTCATTTTTGTATGACCTCAAAAAATTCCATGATAATTTCACTCCTATCCATTTTGCTTGGTACTCTTTGAGCTTAATAGTATCTTCACATGAATATTTTTGCAAGTACGCACATTTATATGATATACTACTAAAAATAATACTATTGAGAAGGATAAAAAATTATGGCAAAATTTCATTTTCAAGAAGGAACTTGCCCTGTGCTGGCCGTCCAAAATCTCATTACTGGGAAATGGAAACTTCTGATTCTATGGCAATTGAGTCAGGGAACGAAACGGTTTAATGAGCTGCAAAAGCTGCTGCCTGATATTTCCCAAGGAATACTTACCCACCAATTACGGGAATTAGAACAGGATAGACTCGTTCATAGAGAGGTCTATAAGGAAGTACCACCTAAAGTTGAATACTCATTAACTGAAATTGGTCAAAGCTTTATACCCGTCTTAAACGTTGTATGTGAATGGGGCACCGTTTATTTAAGTAATATAAAATCTTTAAATTAAAAAAATACAAGGTAGCCACTTGTCCTTCCTTATGAGGATGAAATTATAATTAATGAACAAAATAAAAAGTACATAATAAGCTGCAAGTAGGGGAGGTTTGAAATCATACTTCAGAATACAAGTTGAGTGCCTTAGTGAGGCTGCGATTTAACAAGACCAAATGTTTGTCAATTCATAATTAATATGGAAAATGCCAAAATATAATCTTCGTTTCTGCAGCTTACTCTATATAAAGTGAGGGGTTTACATGCATAATAAAAAAACATCTAAACAACGAGCCTGGAAAGAAATACAGCGGTATATTATACTGTTTATTGGTTCTGTTATCTATGCGGCGGGACTAGAAATCTTTTTAGTTCCCAATAATGTTATTGATGGTGGTGTAGTTGGTATTGCGATCATGGCCAGTCATCTAACTGGTTTGCCGTTGGGAGTATTCCTGATTATCATTAACATACCGTTCATTTATTTGGGATATAAGCAAATTGGTAAAACTTTTACATTATCAACGATATTTTCGATTATAGTATTGTCCTATTTCACTAAAATGTTCTTGCCTGTTCCTGGTTTTACAGATGATTTATTTTTAGCCTCAATTTTTGGAGGTATCATTCTAGGGATCGGTGTAGGTCTCATTGTGCGTTACGGCGGTTCATTGGATGGATCAGAAATTGTAGCGATATTAATGGACAAGAAAAGCAGCTTTTCTGTAGGTGAGATTGTCATGATCATCAACCTGTTTATTTTAAGTGGGGCTGGACTAGTGTTTGGCTGGGACCGCGCCATGTATTCTCTGGTTACATATTTTATTGCTTCGAAGGTAATTGATATCGTCATTGAAGGTTTGGATGAATCAAAAGCTGTTATCATTGTTTCAGATCATTCGGCTTCCATTGCCGAAGCTCTCATGGCTCGGCTGGGTAGGGGCGTGACGATTTTGCACGGTGAAGGTGCCTATAAAGGTGACGAAAAACATATTCTCTATACTGTGATTACCAGACTAGAGATGGCAAAATTTAAATCACTCGTTTCAGAAATTGATGAAGATGCTTTTATAACGATTAACGATGTGCATGATGTTATGGGTGGGACATTTAAAAAGAGAGCTATTCATTAAAAGTAAAAAAACAATAGGCCAGTACTGCTTGCTATGCAGCACTGGCCTATTATTGTCCTAAAGTAAATTTTTATTCATTAATAGCAAATGTATTATAGAATATAGTTTTTTCTTTGTCGTACCGCTTATCATGGTTCGGATTGGGTGATGAAGCTTTATCCGGATAGCCAATAGGTAATAAGGCAACAGGCACGATAGTAGACGGTAAGGAGAAGATATTTTGAATTAAGGCTGGATCAAAGTGCCCAACCCATGTGCTTCCCAGCCCTAAATGGGCTGCTTCTAACATCATGTGAGTTGTGACAATACTGGCGTCCACATAGCCGCTGTCGTTGTTGTCGTAGGGCCTTTTCCAGCTCACAGTAGTGTCATAGCCAATGAGCAGCACTAAAGGTGCATTGAAATGATAGGTTGTGCAGGTTTTTAATTTACTTAAACTTGCTTCGCTGTTAAGCACAAGTATACGTTGTGGCTGCGCGTTTGCTGCAGTTGGCGCAAGGCGGCCAGCTTCTAGAATGAGATCTAGTTTGCCGGGTTCTACCTGCTGCTGGCTAAATTTCCTAACGGAATATCTTACTTTTGCCAATTCTAAAAAATTCATAATAACGCCTCCATTCTATTTTTTAGTGAGGTGCTTTCACTGTCAGCCATTGTTGCGTTTTTTGACCTTTTGGCAGCATGTGGGCATCAAACCACATATAATAAAATTTTTCTACTGGGTTAATAACGTATCCGTCTTGCAGGTGATCCCCCGTGTCATAAGGATCTGCCAATATGAGGACATCATCAGCTATTGTCTTCGTTTCCATAGTATCATAACCGATAATCACTCTCCAATGTCCGCCCCAATCAATATTTTCGACCATGATAGGGGTATTGTTTTTTAAGTTTGAAATTATAAATTCTTTGAATTCATTAATGCCTGAAAATGTAGTGCCATCTTTCTGAGCAGTAGTTAGACTGGATTTAACATCCCAGCCAATGCTCTTAAAAAATGCAGACATTCCTCTTGTATCTGTACCCGTTCCTGGTTTTGTTTTCATTATCTTAGCAATTTTAAGTTCATCCCAATTTGTATTCCCAGAATAATACAGTACAGTTAACGCAGCTGCAGGGCCGCAAGTAATTTCTGTAGTTTGCTGATATGTTTGATACTTCGGCAAAATGGTTAATGTATCGGTGGATCTCATATTGAAGAAATCGACCGATTTATAATAAGGAGAGTCAATGACATTACCTAGGCCGTTATACGAAGAGGCACCTTGACTAGTAACGTCATAGCCCGGAGGATAAGGAATAACACGGCTTTGTTCAACGTTCTCTTTCAAAACTGCGTCAGCTGCGAATGCGATATTCGCCGTATCCAAACTGATTCCTAAAAGAATATAAGTAACAACTAACAAATATAAGCGTTTTTTCACATTACCACTCCATTCTTATATTTTAAAATTTATTTATATACATTGTAGTGCTTATTTCTATTATTTATACCATTCTCCTCCTTACCATAGAATTGATGCAAACCGTTGAAACGTCCTGTTAATTGATCAAGTGTTTTACCGCTTATTAACGTATGCATTGGTATCCTGCTATTTGTGAAAAAATGCTACAATACAGATTTGCAGGATTCAGCATTTTCAAAGAGAAGATAGCAAGGAACTGTCTTGTGAAAATAGTATGTTGTAGAGGTGATAGAATGAAGATTCTTATTGTTGTGCCTTATGTAAGTGTTGCTGAATTTATCAAGATGATTATACAGGAACAAGATGATAAGGAATGGGAATATGAGATTCTTGTCAATATAGGAGTCCGGTTAATTGTAAGCCAAAACATTAAATCTGATGTTGTGATTGCCAGAGGCGTTACTGCCAGCGCACTGAAAAAGAAATTACCCAACACGCCAGTAGTGGATCTTTTAGTAAGCGGTTATGATATCTTGCGTTCGATTAAGGAATGCTTAGTTCGTTTTCAGGATCGGAAGATTGGTATTGTAGGCTCTTACGACATGATCTGCGGAGCAAAGAGTATAGAAAACATTATGGATATTGAACTGGTTACCGTCGAGGTAAACAATGAAGACGATGCTGAAGTAAGTATAGCGAAATTGAAAACAGATGGGATTCAGACAGTCATTGGTGGTGTAATGTCAAGCAATATAGCTCGGCGAATAGGGATGGACAGCTTATTTATCGAATCCGGGAGAGAAGCGGTCTACTTTGCATTGCAAGAAGCCAAGCGCGTAGCAACCGTAAGACGCAAGGAACAGGAGCGGACAGAACAATTCCGAGCAATATTAGATTATTCCGATGAAGGAATCATTGCTGTAGATACGCTAGGAAAAATTAATTTAATGAATACGGCGGCAATTACGATTACCAGTCTACATAATAAGGTTATTGGAAGAAACGTGGAAGACGTCCTGCCGGAGCTTGATTTAGGTAAAGTTTTAGTTTCAGGAAAATCTGAAATAGGAGAAGTACACACAGTTGCTAATCAGCAAATGGTTATTAATACAGTACCGATTCTTGTTGCAGGTGAAACGGTTGGGGTTGTTGCAACATTTAAACCGGTTGGCGCTATTCAAGAACTTGAAGGAAAAATTCGCGAAAAAATACATAATCGCGGGCATGTAGCTAAGTTGAAATTCGAGGATATTTTGGGCAGCAGCAAAGTAATAAAAGATACGATATCCGTTGCTCGTGAATTTAGTCTAGTGAACTCTAATGTTCTTATTGTAGGAGAAACTGGAACAGGTAAAGAGGTATTTGCGCAGAGTATACATAATGGAAGTAATCGTTGTAAAGGACCATTTGTGGCTGTAAATTGTGCAGCATTACCGGAAAATTTGTTGGAAAGTGAACTTTTTGGCTATGTAGAAGGAGCTTTTACAGGAGCCTCGCGTGGCGGGAAATTTGGATTATTTGAGCTTGCTCATCGTGGTACTATTTTTTTGGATGAAGTGTCCGAGATTTCACCAAAGATGCAGGGGCGATTGTTAAGGGTCCTGCAGGAACGTGAAATTATGCGTTTGGGTGGAGATCGAGTAATTCCTGTTGATGTTCGCATAATAGCTGCTACCAATAAAGATTTGTATGATCTTGTAAAGCAGGGGTTATTTCGTGAGGATCTATATTATCGTCTTGATATTTTACAACTTAGCATTCCAGCTCTCCGACAGCGTGGAGAAGATATTATACTATTGATGGACCATTTCTATAAAC
The DNA here is from genome assembly GCF_900114615.1 of Pelosinus propionicus DSM 13327. Taxonomy (GTDB): domain Bacteria; phylum Bacillota; class Negativicutes; order DSM-13327; family DSM-13327; genus Pelosinus; species Pelosinus propionicus. Next base: position 15,698 of record NZ_FOTS01000026.1, read on the forward strand.
GGTATTGCATAAAGAATAAAAAAGGGTACAAAGAAATAAATCAGGAGGCTAAAGCCAAACTTCTCGAATATTCTTGGTTAGGCAACGTAAGAGAATTAAAGAACATTGCTGAGCGTTTGGCAGTGCTTAGTAAAAACAGTTGTGTTGACCTTAAAGAGGTTGAAGCTGCACTGCCCAATCGGGAAAGGGCATCGAAATATGAAATTAGAAGCAGTGGCAATTTAGACCAGGAATGCTTATACCGGGCTTTAGAAGAGAGTGAGTATCATTATGGTAAGGCAGCTGCTAAATTAGGTATAAGCCGCACCACATTGTGGAAACGTTTAAAACAGCTTGATGAAAACAAATTGAAAGGATAAACGTTTTAAACAAAATGAACAAAAAATGTTCAGCGAAAGACAGTTTCGTATAAAATGTAATATGGAATTATATCCTTGCGGGCAGGCGTAAAGCCTGCCTTTTATAATTATTTATTAAATTTATTAAAGATTGGCATAATTATTGCATTTTAACTGTAACGACAGCAGTTTTCTGTAAATGTTCACTAAGTAAAAGGTGAAGTTGACTCAAATACATTGTGAGGTGAGGATAAAAAAGAAGAATTACAGGTTTCATATTTACGTAACATTTTAAATTTATAAAAAATAGGAGTGTTAATGATGAGCGTAATTACTAAAGCAGCTTTATTAAAAGGACAGCGTGATATTGAATTAATTGAAAAGGAATTAGTTGCGGGAGAGGATGAAGTAATTGTTCGAAATCATCTTATGGGTATCTGCGGATCGGATAAGAATTTCTATCTCGGACAGCTTCCTCCGAAAACAGCAGAATTTCGTCAAGATCCTAAATTTCCTTTCTATCTTGGCCATGAAAGCGGCGGTACTGTAGTGGAAATTGGCTCAAAGGTACGTGAGGTGAAGCCTGGCGATAAAGTCATGTGTTTTGGTTGGAATAATAACTTTGCGGAATACTTTAAAGCTAAGGTTTGGGAATTACAGATTGTTCCTGAAGGATTGGATATGGATTTAGCAAGTTTAGGTGAACCAATTGCCTGCGGAATGTTCTCGGGCCTAACAACTGGTACGAATATTGGTGATACTGTAGTGGTAATGGGCGGTGGATTTGCTGGACAAATTATTGCTCAGTGTGCCAAAAAACAGGGGGCGTCCCAAGTGATTGTGGCTGATGTTGAAGACGGTAAATTAGCAATTGCTAAAAAACTTGGAGCGGATGTAACCATTAATAGCAGAAATGTAGATGTTGTTAATTATGTAAAAGACCTCACAGATGGAATTGGTGCAGACGTTGTTGTAGAAGCTGCTGGAGTTGAGTCTTCTTTTAATGCAGCATCAGAGTTAATTAAGCATAATGGCATATTTGTTTTCTATAGCTGGATGACAAAACCAGTGAACTTGAACATTAGTCGTTGGCATGATGATGGATTGGAATTCCGTAATACCTGTCTTGTCCATCATACTCGTCAGCAGCGTGAAGTATGGACCCCTTGGGCATTACGTCCAGTAGTTAAAAATATTATTGACATCAAATCATTGATTACTCATGAATTTAAGTTGGATAATATAAAAGATGCTTTCGAAACTGCAGTAGAAGACGAGAGTGCCATTAAAGTTGTCTTAAGACCATAAGTAATAATTTCATTCCAGACTATGCAATAAAGGAGAAATACTAATGGAAAAGGCAACTAAAACTCGGTATTGGGTATTGTTTATTGTATGTATACTCTATTTTATAACGTATGTAGATCGGGTTAATATTTCAGTAGCAGCCCCGCTCATCATGAAAGAATTTAATATTAGTAAGGTTGAGCTTGGAGTCGTCTTTGCCGCTTTTTCCTGGGCGTATTCCATATTCCAAATTCCTGTTGGTATGCTAGGCGATAAATATGGTCCCCATAAGGTTTTAACTGTACTTGTCGTTTTGTGGGCGGCAGTGGACGTTATGACGGGTTTAGCCTGGAGTTTTACGTCTTTAATTGTGATTCGCTTTTTATTTGGAATATGCGAATCAGGTGCATTTCCTACTGCTACTCGGGCTTTTTCTCACTGGATTCCTGCAACGGAACGCGGTTTCGTACAAGGTCTAACTCATGCTTGTTCTCGTCTCGGTGGGGCGATTACTCCTATTCTTATGGTAGGGATTATGAGCCAATTTGGCTGGCGGCCAGCCTTTTATTTCGGCGGTGCAATTGCTCTGGCTTGGGCCATCATTTGGTTCATTTGGTATCGGAATAAACCAGAAGAATTGCAGGCCAAATGGGGCGGTATTAATCAGGCCGAAATTGATCTGATTTATCAAGGACAAGTTAAGAAAAAAGTAGCTCAAAAACTGCCCTTCCGCACACTTATTAAAAGCAAAAATCTTTGGTGCCTTTGCTTAGCATATATTTGCTATAATTATACACTCTGGATTTTCTTAACTTGGCTTCCCACTTACCTGGTGGACGCTCGCGGTTTTGCTATTATGACAATGGGGATCTTTGCAAGCTTGCCGCTTTTTGCTGGTACCATTGGTGATACCTTAGGGGGCTGGCTATCCGATAAGATTTGGAAACATACGAAGAATGGTAAAATTGCTCGTCGTGGTGTGGCTATGGCTGGCTTTCTCATTGCAGCCTTTTGTATGATTCCGGGGGCCATGACAGACTCTCAATATCTCTCCGTATTTTTGCTCGCTTGTGCCTTGTTTGGCCTTGAGATGACTGTGGGAGTATTCTGGGCAACCTGTCTTGATATTGGACATGATTATGCAGGTACTGTATCAGCAACAATGAATTCTATCGGTGCAATCGGATCAGCAATGACTCCGTTGATCTTTGGTTTTATAGTACAGCGAACGGGATCTTGGGTATATCCTTTTGTGCTTGCCAGCGGGATTCTTATAATTGGGACTTTTCTTTGGACTAAAATTAATCCTGAAGTATCTCTTATTGAAGAACTTGAACTATTGGACTCTTCAGACCTAAATAAAAAGGAAGTATAGAAGTTAGAATGCTCTAAAGAGCAACAAGTAGAGAGTGATTTGGTTTTTTAAAAAATATAAGAGAAGGCGCCCTATGAGGCGCTTTTCTTATATTTAATTCTTTTCTATAAATCAAATGAATTTTAAATCCTTTTATTCGATGATAATGTATATCGCATAGGAGGTGTTGGTTATTTCTAGTATAAATTTTAAAGAATTGCAAGAGGAAATAGAACGGATGCGCCTAAATTTGATTCATATTGTTGCAAGTAAAGGACCAGTATCAACGGAAGCAATACAAATAAGCCGGGCATTAGATACTAAAATAAAAGATTTTTATCAACATAAAAGATAGTCATTTCAAAGAAATAGTCCGTAGTTCTCTTTGTTTCTCCGCTATTAAATATAAGGCAGTACTAAGGTGTTTAAAAAGCTAATGTGTAGCTTTTTAGGCATCTTTTTTTATAAAATGAGAAAATTGAAAATGCATTTACAAATAATTATAACAGTGTTATATTAAAAATATAACACTGTTATAATTAAGAATGTCAATTTCGAAGGGAGCATCACTATGAAGATTATTGTGCTCAATGGAAGTCCAAAGGGTGAAAGAAGCGTGACTATGCAGTATATTGATTTTATTCGAAAGAAATTTCCTCAGCATGAGCTAAAAATACTCAATATAGCACAGCGCGGCAAAGAAATCGAAAATAGGAAAGATGTATTCCAAGAAGTGATCGAAGAGATAAACAAGGCTGATGGTGTATTATGGGCTTTCCCGTTATATGTATTTTTGATTCCTTCTCAATACAAACGATTTATCGAGCTGATAACCGAGCGATCGGCAGCAGTTGCTTTTAAAGGTAAACCTGCTGCCATCTTAACGACATCAATTCACTTTTATGATCATACCGCTCACAATTATGTGCATGGCATTTGCGATGACCTTGACATGAACTTTTATGCATCTTACTCAGCTGAGATGTATGATTTATTAAAAGAAAGGGAAAGAGAAAAGATATATAATTTTTCTCGAGGCTTTTTTGAAGCGATAGACAGAAGAGCTCCTGGGATAAAAGTCTATCCTTCATTGAATGTGGAGACGACTGAATATATTCCTAGTTCCTCCTTAGATGCGATAGATACTCAAGGTAAAAAAATATTGATTGTAACCGATGGAGAAGAACATCATCTTAATCTTAACCGGATGGTGAACAGAGTTGCCGAACATTTTACAGGGATGGCAGAAGTAATTAATCTGCACAATATTGACATTAAAGGAGGCTGCCTGGGCTGTATTCGCTGTGGATATGATAATACTTGCGTTTATAGCGGCAAAGATGGATTTATTGAATTTTATAACAGTAAAATAAAAACTGCTGATATTTTAGTTTTTGCTGGAACAATTCGTGACCGATATTTATCCTCTTTATGGAAGACTTTTTTTGATCGAGGTTTTTTTAATACTCATATTCCATCGTTAATGGGAAAACAAATTGCTTTTTTGATTAGCGGGCCTTTGGGACAATTACCGAATCTTAGGCAAATTATAGAGGCTTATACGGAATGGCAGCAGGCAAACCTCGTGGGGATTATAACAGATGAAGAGCCAGACTCCAAGAAGTTAGATGACTTACTTCGAGAGCTCGCGATTAGAAGTGTAGAGTATGCCAGCTCCCAATATATTAGGCCGGCAACGTTTTTGGGAGTGGGAGGACGTAAGATATTTCGTGATGAAATATGGGGAAATTTACGGTTTCCATTTGCAGCCGATTATCGGTTTTATAAAAATACGGGCTTTTATGACTTTCCCCAGAAGGATTACTCGAATCGAATACATAATTTAATCTTTGAGTGGATACTTAAGATTCCGGTGTTGCGTAAAAAAATTTACAATGAAATGATGGTAGAAAAAATGGTCGAACCATTTCAAAAATTATTGAACAAGCTATAAGGCAATTCTACCATAGTGGAGGTATTGTGCCAGAGAATACAAAACAATTAAACACACGTGCATTAATTTTAGAAAGGGCGCGAGAACTTTTCTTATCCCAAGGTTATCATAAGGCTACCATGCGTACAATTGCTAATGTGGCAGGAATTTCTACTGGACCTTTATATTTTTACTTTCGCAACAAAGCGGAAGTGTTTTTCCATATCTGCAATGAAGCATTTGACTACCTGATTGAGGATTTTCGCCGAGTCGCATCAGAAGATAACCATGCAGGTATACGTTTGCGGAATATTTATTATGCATATAAAGCGTTTTATTATCAAGAACCTCAGCTTTTTGAAATTATGCATTTGCCGAACAATGCAATGCAAGGAATTGACATTCCGCAAGACTTGCAGGAGGTCTTAAACCACAAATCGCAGGAATTGGTCAAGATCATGGAAGGCGTTATTCAGGAAGGAATTGTTCGTCAAGAGTTACGCCCGGTTGACCCCTGTAAACTAGCTTTGTATCTATACTCTGCTACAGAAGGTATTTTTCTCTCCAGCCGCATGAATGTTTTGCAGCAGTATGATGTAAGCCTTGATGACATGATTGACACAGCTATTGATCTAATTGGGCTAGGTATGATAGAAACTGGTAGAGAATGTCCGCCTAAAGCAGAAAAAGGATAAAAAATTCTGGAGGATGCTTTGGATTCCTTCAGGCGTTATATTTTAGTCCATATGTGATATTTCTGCGCGCAGAGATTTATGGCTTACTTCTATGTGTTATGCTCACAAATGAATAATACCCATACTAGCGGGCCAATTTTTTACTTTAGCTAGCAGGTTAATCCATTCCGATGCTGATAATAGAACCTGACCAGGCTCTAAGACGTGAGCCGGTATGCGGAAGTTCTCGGCACTTCCTAAACCTGTGCCTGATAACTCGCCGCCATAAGCGGAAATTGTCATTCTGTCAATTTTTCGAATCGGGAGAGTTTGACCCAGAAAAAAGTCTTTACTCACGATAGCTCTCATGAAGTTACCTCCTTATCGATAAAAACATTCAATAATTTACTTCTTTTATTACGACAGAAATCCTTCCCAAACGCAAAGAATGAAAGAAGCATTAACCATGAAGTAATAGAATCTTACTTTGTTTCAAATAGGAGCAGGCAAACGGTCTTTATATCCATATAAAAAATGAGTATGGTGGAATGACGGAATCGGTTTAGGGATATTCTATTAATAATCAATTCACACTACAAAACATTCCTGGAAGATGAAGATATGACAAAATACAAAGCATTATAAAATGAGAAAGAATTTTAAAGTTTAACACAGTGAAGGCAGGTTCTTATGAGTCGAGACAAAAGATTAAAAATAAAAAAGGTTGGTGTAGAACATCTAGAGCAATACAATCAACTGCTGCGGTACGTTTTTCAGGTGACTGATAATGATTTACACAGGATAGGTTGGAAAGAAAGAGATATCATCCTTGCTAAATCTCCGGTATTGGAACAAGCGGATGTTCTTGGATGGTTTGATGGAGAAAAACTAGTTTCTCAGGTTGCTGTCTATCCTTTTCAAGTGCGAATTTTCAATACGATTTATGATATGGGAGGGCTTACGGGGGTTGGCACCTTTCCCGAGTACTCCAATCAAGGGTTGATGCACAAGCTGCTCCGCCAGGCACTAGCGAACATGCGGGAGAAAAAACAGTCAATCTCTTACCTGTATCCTTACTCGATTCCTTACTACCGCCGCAAAGGGTGGGAAATCATCTCAGATAAAATAACATTTGAAGTGAAGGATTATCAATTGCCGAAGAATAAACAAGTATTTGGAGAGGCTGAACGCATTGATATTGAAAATAATGATTTAAAGGCAGTTTATGAACGTTTTGCCTTTCAAAGCCATGGAGCGATGCTGCGCAACGAGTTAGCCTGGAATGAATATTGGCGATGGGATACGGATGATTTAACAGCTGCAATTTATTATAATGAAAACAGACAGCCTGATGGATATGTGCTTTACTGGATTTCAGATGAAGTGTTTCACATTAAAGATATGATATTTATTAATGAAGAAGCCCGCAGCGGGTTGTGGAATTTTATCAGCGCCCATTTTTCTATGATTTCAAAGGTTGTAGGCAATATCTATACGGATGAGCCATTAGCTTTTTTGCTGGAAGATGGGGATATTAAAGAAACGATTTCTCCTTATTACATGGCTCGAATTGTAGATTTGGAGCAGTTTATTGATCAATATCCCTTTAAGGCGAATACTGAGAAACGTGTATGGACGTTTACCCTCGATGATCCGCTGCTGCCGTGGAACCAAGGAACTTTCACCATTTGCATTCACCCTAATGGAAAAGGTGAGGTAGCCCGAGTAGGAGAGCGAAGCAAGTCCAAGATCGATATCCAAACCATGACGACCATGCTGCTCAGTTATAAAAGTCCGAGTTATCTTCATAAAATAGGCCGCCTTTCATGTAGTTCGGAAACCGTTCAGATGCTGGAAGATGCTATTTTTCAGCAAACCCTTTATTTTTCAGATTACTTTTAGCAGCCTTATGCATAAGGCTGCTAAAAGTATTTATTTTGTACTTGACAATAATAATATACATATGGCATGATTAAGACCATAATTAATTTTGATTAGCAGGGGCAAAAGCCGCTAATTGATAAATTGATGAATATAAGACGACTTACTCTAAGCTGATCACAATAAATGAAGGCTAAAGATGCGCGCCCTATGCGCTTCTTTAGCCTTTTTTGATTTGTCTTAGAAAAAGAAAGGAATGAGGAAATGATTGTTAAAGAGGTTAAAGCACTAATTTTACTAATTACTATGATGGTGATTGTAGTAGCAGCAGGTTGCGGTAGTAGTAATACCGCACAACAGTCAGCGGCAAAGTCTGCTAAAGAGGTGGTAGAATTCAAGTACCCAGAACTTGTTTATTTTGACTATATCTATTTAGCAGATGAACTAGGATATTTTAAAGATGCGAACGTTCGGCCTAAGTATGTAGGAAAAATGGGAGCTGGACAAGTAATCCCTTCATTGGTAAATGGGTCAATTGATGTTGCTACTAGGCATACTCCAGTAGTTATTGCAGCCATTGCCAGTGGTGCAGACATTAAGATTTTTACCTCTGGAAGCAGCTCCACTAAACAATGGCCTCACATGAAATACTTTGTTCGTGCGGGCTCTGATATCAAGTCCATCAAAGATTTTAACGGTAAAACCATTGGCCTTAATAGTTTCGGGGCTTGCGCCGAATATGTAACGAAAAAATATCTGCAAGAAAATGGCGGCGATCCCAGCAGCATTAATTTCAAAACAGCACCAGATGACCAGCATGAAATGGCATTAGCAGAAGGGCACACAGACATTGCCATTATTCATCCGCCTGCTTCAGGACGTGCCAGCAATGATCCTAAATTTAAAATGTTATTCAGCGATTATGATATTGACCAAGGTCTCAGCAGTATGTGCCCTTATTCCGTGAATGGTAAATTCCTGAAGGAACATCCTGAAGCAGTAAAGGAATTAACGGAGATCCTAATTAAAACCGCTAAATGGAGTAATGCGCATCCACAGGAAGCCAAAGATATTATGGCTAAGCGTTTTAATATGAAAGCGGATCAAGTAGAACTTTATAATTTTTCAGAAGATCAGCTGGTACCAGAAGCAGGAGTGCAGTATTGGATTGACCGACTGGTTGAAGTTAATAAGCTGACACCAGGCCAGGTTAAACTGGAACAAATTTATACGAATGAGTACAATCCTAACTATAGAAAATAAATTACAGTAGAAAGGTGAGAAGTCTACCATGAGTAAAATACAAGCTAGCAAGATTCATCGCCAATTCCAAGTGAACAATGATTTTGGAAAAAAGACAAAATTAACGGTCTTGGATGATTTTAACTTGCAGGTCCGTGAGGGAGAGTTTCTTTCTATATTGGGACCCAGTGGCTGCGGCAAATCTACCTTTCTAAACATGTTAGCCGGATTGGATAAACAAGATGACGGACAACTATTGATTGATGGCGATCCCGTAGGTGATAGGAGCTTTGACCGTGGCATGGTTTTTCAGGGATATGCACTTTTTCCTTGGCGTACAGTTCTAGAAAATGTGGAGATTGGCCTGCAAATTCGCGGATTAGAGAAAAAAGAACGAGAGGAAATCGCAAAGTATTACTTAACAATGGTTGGTTTGGCGGCTTTCGCCAATCGTTACCCTCATCAACTATCAGGAGGAATGAAGCAAAGGGTTGCCATTGCCCGTGTATTGGCCTATCAGCCTGATATCATGCTGATGGACGAGCCCTTTGCTGCTTTGGATGCCCAAACAAGAGAAACCTTGCAATTGGAGCTAATTCGAATTTGGGAAGCCGATAAAAAAACCATTGTTTTCATTACTCATAGTATTGATGAGGCAATTTTGCTTTCTGATCGTGTAGCCGTAATGACAGCAAGGCCAGGCAAGGTAAAGGAAATTATTGATGTTTCCCTGCCGCGGCCTCGCTCAGAAGAGATTCGCAATTCATCTGAGTTTACCCAAATCAGGCAATATGCCTGGAGTCTGATTAAAGATGAAGTTACGAAAGCCCAGGTCTATCAAGAAAGTGTAGAGCAAGGTCAGGATACGATAATGGTTCAGCCTATTATTTCACTGCAACAGAAATTTAAGGACATGATTCAGAAAAGGATAGGTGAACACAATGAAAAAATTGGCTAATTTCTTTACCGGTTCTTTGGAAAAGACGATCGGCCTAATCTTATTTGTTGGCTTATGGGAACTGGCGCCCCAAACAGGCTGGGTGAATTCTACCTATTTAAGTCCACCATCAACAGTCGTATCGGCACTAATAGTTCTGCTGAAAAGCAGGGCTCTTCTCAAGCATCTATTAATCAGTCTCCAAAGAGCCTTGGTGGGAATGGCAGTTGCTGTTTCTTTTGGTATGGTTTTCGGATTATTTATTGGCTATTTTAAAAAGATTGAAGGCTATTTAGATGCGTTGTTTCAATCTTTTAGACAAATGTCGGCATTTGCGCTTTTTCCTGTGTTTATTCTCTTATTTGGAGTGGGTGAGCTTTCTAAGACCATTATTATTTTTTGGGCTTCTTTGTGGCCTATTTTATTAAATACTATTAATGGGGTCAAAAATGTGGATACATTACTGATCCAATCGGCAAAATCCATGGGAGCATCACAAAAATTTATTTTCTTACGGGTTATATTACCGGCGGCAGCTCCCGATATTTTCACGGGAATTCGCTTAGGAGCATCTTACTGCGTCATGTCCCTTGTTGCTGCAGAAATGATCGGTGCTACCTCTGGACTAGGATATTTAATCTTATATTCCCAAGAAACATTTAATATTCCTGATATGTATGCAGGAATTGTCGGATTAGCCATTATGGGATTAGGAATAAACTATGCCTTAAAGCTGATTGAAAAATCTTTTAGCAGCTGGAAGCAAGGAGTAGCAGTTGGAGAGTAAGATAAACAGTAAACCTAGGATCATTGCTGGTTTTCATGGAGCAGTAAAAGCAATCTGGCAGTAAAATTTTCTTTATATTAAGAACGTAAAGTTGGCAACAGACTCATGTTTAGAAAACGTGAGTCTTTTTTTAGAAGTATACGATTTTGGAGAATGAAAGTATTATCCAAAAAATTAAGAAATGCTTATCTGAGTTACTGCATAGACTTGACAGGAAAATTCTTCTTTAGTAAAATTAGTCATACAAAACGGAATGAATATTCATTCCTAAAATATTGAATTTAATTTTGGAGAATACAATGAAAGAAAAGGTACAGAATAAAAAAGCAGCTGTGCTGCAAGCCGCACTAGAACTTATCTCTGAGCAAGGGTTTCAGGGTTCCCCGATGTCACAAATTGCTCAAAGAGCGAATATTGGCGTAGGTACTATTTACCGTTACTTTTCCAGCAAGGAAGACTTGATCAACGATTTATATATTGATGTCAAGACTCGTCTTGCCCAGCACACCCTGCGCAATTATTCGGCGAGCCGGGAGGTTCATGCAAGTTTTTTAGTGTTATTACGTAATATTGTTGATTATTTTATTGAAAATCCTGCAGAATTGCTGTTTATGGAGCAGTATGCGAACTCTCCCCTTATTACTGATGCCGCACGGGAAGAAGGTTTACGCATGTTTGCGCCAGTCAATCATTTGTTTAAGCGTGGCAAAGACGAGAATTTACTGAAAGAACTTCCAATGGAGATGCTAAGCACTCTTGCTTATGGATCGACGATCTCTCTTGTTAAGCTTAAGTTGTTTGCTAAGGTTCGTCTAGATGAAACTACCATCGATGCAGGAGTAGACGCAATATGGGATGCAATCAAGAGGTAGTGAAAAACGAATTCAATTTTGCGTCTTATCTTCAAGAACATTCCAGTCTTAAATGAGTAATCGAAAATAAGGGAGGAATTATTTTGTTGTACAGAAAGTTTGGTAAAACGAAAGAAATGGTTTCCGCTTTAGGGTTTGGCTGTATGAGGCTTCCTATAATCGGTACCGATCCAACCAACATTGATGAGGAGAAGGCAACAGAAATGCTAAGGCATGCTATTGATGCAGGTGTAAATTATGTAGATACCGCTTATCCTTATCATGGAACGGGTTTTACTCGTGGTGGTGCCAGCGAACTTTTTGTTGCTAAAGCCTTGAGGGATGGCTACAGACAGAAAGTAAAATTAGCGACAAAACTTCCTAGCTGGTTGATTAAAACAAGAGACGATATGGATAAATATTTAAATGAACAATTGGAACGCCTTGAAACGGATACAATTGATTTTTATCTAGTTCATTCACTGAATGAAAATGTGTGGCCAGTATTAAAAGAAGCTGGTATTAGCGAGTTTTTACAAGAAGCGATCAAAGACGGAAGAATCAAGTACGCAGGATTTTCCTTCCATGATCAAATCGGATTGTTTAAAGAAATCGTGGATTATTATGATTGGTCATTTTGTCAGATTCAATATAACTATTTAGATGAGAAATACCAAGCTGGCAGGGAAGGCTTAGAATATGCAGCGAAGAAAGGTTTGGGAATTGTCATTATGGAACCCCTAAGAGGCGGTAACATTGTAAATCTCCCTAAAGAAGCAATCGAGGTTATTGATCAAGCAGATGTGAAAAGAACACCGGCAGAATGGGGCTTACGATGGGTATGGAACCATCCAGAAGTCTCTGTTGTATTAAGTGGTATGACGACGATGGATCATGTTACAGAAAATATAAAAGTAGCCCAAGAAGGAGAAGCCAATTCACTGACAACCAAAGAACTGGATATCGTCAATAAAGTAAAAAATCTCTTCGAACAAAGAATTAAAGTCAACTGTACAGGCTGTGCATACTGCATGCCTTGTCCTGCAGGTATCAATATTCCTGGATGCTTTTCCACTTATAATGATCATTGGGTTTTTGATGCCACTCCTGCGGCAAAGAAAACCTATGAGCTTCGCTCGAGGCTTACAGCTCCCGCATCGAAATGTGTAGAATGCGGTAAATGTGAAAGCCATTGTCCTCAAGGAATCCCAATCCGCAAAGAATTAAAGAATGTGAAAGAGCTATTCGAATAAATAAATGTGTTCAAATAAGGGGCGCCGTCTATTTTAATTTAGATAGATGGACGACCCTTATTTGTAATTTTAAAGCAGTTCTCTTTGTTGTAGCATCCTTTATTCTGTGTTCAATCAAATGTTCAAGGGATGCCAGTGATAAAAGTTTTATTCAGGGTCATCGTCATTTTTCTTTAATGGTTTCATAGCTGGTTTTATCAGTCTGAATACATTTTCTGCTTGTTCAGAAGCGATGTTCTTTACAAATTCTTTTTCCGAAACTTGAGCCAGAACTAAGCCGTATATCGATGTAGTTGCAACGTTTGCCAATGCGGTAGTCAGAGGGATGGGCATTGTTCCCTCCACTTTAAACAAGGAAGCAACGGCATAAATAAAAAACCAAATAAATGTTGAGAAAAGCCATCCTTTAAAAAGAAGATTTGTAATTTTGATTAAAGGAACTAGGTAAATGAAGACAATTCCGAGAATGCCTGTAAAACCAATATTTACTGCGAGTGCGAACAAAATTTCAAAGGTACTAAATGGCGGAGTCTGACCTAAAACGATGATTGCAGTCCAATCAGCAAATCGAAGAGTAGTAAGACCTAGAAAACCAAACAGCAAACTTACGATGTTTGCGACTAATCCGCTAGTTACTCCTGCAATGAAACCTCTGGTAAATTTATCTCCCAAGATGATTTCTCTCCTTTATAAGCTTTATGCTTAGTATAAGCAAGGCTAGGGAAACTATTCTTTCATAATAAAAAGACTTCCTATCATCCAAGAAACAAGGAGATGATGAGGAAGTCAAAAAATTGAAGGATTAAACGATTACTTGTAACCGAATATTTTTTTTTAGATATTGATCGAATGATTGTATAATTATTGAATCAGTTTCATCCAGCATTAAAAATCTTTTTCTGTATAGATTACGTTTGTGCGAGTCAACTTCATTGAGATTTTTTCGAATTTCAGCTGTAGGCAGTTCAAAAAAACGTGCATCCTTGCATACTTTTCCACCGATCTCCTGCCAGAAATCATCTAAGGAAGTTTTTAGTTTACGATCAAGGCGGATGTGATTATTAGCATAAAATCCATAATTAGATACGGCGTATATTTTTTTTAACCCTAATTCACAGGCAACGGTACACAATGCATGAAAAATAAAATTTTTAGTTCGATAACCATAAAAGAACTTGGTTAAGCCTCGTGAGATTTGTAATCCATTGGGCGATCCCTGCAAGGCTCCAATCCACAGAGCCATCTCGTTTTCTTGATTTGGTGCCAGCCAAAATATGATCTGATAAATCCTCTTATCGCCGAGTTTAAGTAAGATAGCCAGTAAGCCTTCTTTGTCATGACTTCCTCGACTGAAGTGCAGGGTCAAGGAAAGCATTTCATTTTGATATTTCTGACTCCAGAGCGGGATGCCATCGCCAAGATAGATCTTCCTTAAGGCATCTTCCTTAAGGCAATCATTAACAAATAAGTAATGTTTTTTAATAATTTCAGTTCGCTCTGAAAAGCTGGACTGATGATAAAACCATTGACGTGTTGCCTGCTCAAAGATACATGGCTGAGCGATAGAAATGTCTCGCCTGAGATGATTTTTTTCAAAGAATTCAATGAGTTTCATCATTTGCTTGTAATGAGTTACTGTTCTAATTAGAAAAACGAACTTACGCCAAGACGCATGCCGTTCACCATCGCTATAAATTTTTGCACTCAAATTAATCAACTGTTTCATATGTGTTTCTCCAGAATTTGATTTTGTTAGCTAAGTATAGCAAAATAAACTGAAATTCTGCTGAAATAATGCGGAAGCTAACTTAAATCCCTGATAGATCCTTTGTTCCTATTAAATTAGGAGTACCTTACTAGTTTTATGTAAGGTACTCCTAATTTGATGTTAAGTGTTTGGGTGATTTGGCTGTTTGTTCTTAGCAATATATTCTGCATTTTTAATATCCTGTATCTGCTCTTTTCCACGTTTACCTTTTGTATTTTGCTGTACGTCACTGTCTCGTTTTTGAGCCATAAAATCACCTCCTGACCGTAGTATTTACTCATGATTATTGAGATATGCAATTAAAATGTCATCGAAGGGGCAGAAAGAACTTGCCTTCGTGGTTTATTGAAGTGCGGTTTATTAATTGTCACGAGAGCCATTTGTGTGCATAAAATAGTATGACATGATAAAGGGAGGAGACTTAATGTGATAAACTCCAGATTTATCTTTAAGAGAATTAAGCGAATGGTGCTAAAAGCTAGTGATCCAGTGTTGTCCATAGCCAGTCTGCCTATGTTGCTTTCAATTGGCGATTGGCTTTATATAATGAAAAAAATTGAGAATGGTAAATTACCAAATTTGTCTAATGATGAGAAAAAAGCTAAAATACGTAAGCATACGAATATTATTACCTTTAAGGATGTAGAAGGTAATGATGAAGCGAAGCTGGAACTCAAGGAAATTCTAGCGTTTATTAAGCATCCTAAAAAGTTTAGTGATTTGGGTGCTCGAATTCCTAAAGGAGTTCTGTTGTATGGGCCGCCCGGCACCGGAAAAACACTAATGGCAAAAGCATTGGCAGGCGAGGCGGGAGTGCCGTTTTTAAGCATGAGCGGTTCTGAATTCGTAGAAATGTATGTTGGTGTTGGGGCTTCCAGAGTGCGTGATTTATTTAAGGAAGGCAGGAAGAAGGCTCCATGTATCATTTTTATTGATGAAATAGACGCAGTAGGACGGCAGCGCGGGGCTGGTGTGGGTGGAGGAAATGATGAACGAGAACAAACCCTAAATCAATTGCTGGTAGAGATGGATGGATTCGATGCAAATAAAGGAATCTTTGTTGTTGCAGCGACCAATCGAACGGATATTCTTGATCCGGCACTTTTACGACCGGGACGCTTTGACCGCAGAATTGTAGTGGATCGGCCAGATCTTAGGGGACGCCTTAATATATTAAAAGTGCACACTAGACGCAAGCCTTTAGCAAATGAGATGGACCTTGAAGTCCTAGCTCGCCGCACACCTGGTTTTACAGGAGCCGATCTCAGTAATATGGTGAATGAAGCTGCTATTCTTGCTGTGCGCAAAGGTAAAATTTGCATAGAGATGGATGATATGGAAGAAGCGGTGGAGCGTATAGTGGCAGGACCGGAGCGCAAAGGTCGTTTTATGAATGCAAGAGATAAAAAGCTTACTGCGTATCATGAGGCCGGGCACGTTTTAGTTGCGATGCTTTTAAGGCATGCTGATCCGATTCATAGAGTGTCGATTATTCCGCGCGGTCAGGCTGGCGGATATACTCTTACGTTGCCTAAAGAAGATCGGTGTTATTTTACCAGATCGGAAATTTTCGATCGCATTAAGATATTACTGGGTGGTAGGGCAGCTGAGTTCCTGACTTTTAAAGAAACAAGCACTGGAGTTCAAAATGACCTAATACAAGCTACTGAACTTGCACGTAAAATGATCTGTGAGTACGGAATGAGCGACACATTAGGACCAGTCGCTTTATCACGATCTCAGGAACAGGTTTTTTTGGGGCGTGATATAGCACGCGGTCCTATTAATAGCCAGGAAATAGACTATACCATAGATAAAGAAATACATCACATACTTGATAGCGCTTATGAAAAAGCCGAAGAAATAATCACATCTAATCTTGATAAGCTGCGGCTTATTGCAACCACTTTATTAGAGCGAGAAAAGCTGGATGGCGCGGAATTAAGTCAATTGCTGGGAAGACTGGATACTGATGATGATGAAAACGAATAGCAGGATTTCAAATTTGCTCAAGGTAATGATTTATGAGAACCTAAAGAGCATATCATTTCAGAATGGCTTGTGAATATTCAATCAACTTTTCAGTGGCAATGGATGCATTGGAATATGATTTTACGGCAATACCTAATACTCGTTTGGCACAAGGGTTTAAAGGCTTTGTCACGATTGTGCTATCAGGGGTTTGCAATAAAAGCGCAGGAAGTATGCTAATTCCTAAATTCTTGCTAACCATTGAAATCACGCTAAAATCATCCATGGATGAGATGTTAACATTAGGGAGGATATTATTCTTTTGAAAATAGGAATTCACATCATAATCAAATCCTGGGGAGGACAAAATAAAATCATTCTGCATAAAATCTGTAGGAGTGATATAATCCTTAGTGGCTAAAGGGTGATTAGGCGGAAGTACTGCTACTAGATGATCTTCTTTTAATGGTATCCATTTACTTTGGCGGTGATCTTTGTAGCTTAAAAAAGCTAAATCAATATAATTATCTTTTAGCCACATTTCTAATTGATCCATTCCTCCTTCCATCAATTGAATTTTAATATTTGGGTAGTCTGTCCGAAACTTATAAATGATTTTTGGTAACCATTGTGTTGAGATGCTATGAAAAGTACCTATACGAATTGTGCCAGTAGCAACCCCATGGATAGAAGAAACAATTTGATTGAACTTTTCATCGAGCTTAATCATTTCTTGAACCAAGGGATGCAGTTGACTTCCCTCTGAAGTCAGCTTTACTCCATATTTATTTCGTGTCATGATTGAAAATCCTAAATCTTTTTCAACACTTTTGATAAGATGACTAATTCCTGACTGGGAAAATCCTATTTGTTCTCCTGCTTTTGTGAGACTTCCTGTGGCTAGAATTGTTTGTATTACTTTCCATTTCTCTAAGTCCATATAAACCCTCTTTTCTAGCATGAATAAATTGCATAATTAAAATGTAATATCTACATTTTACTAATGTTATAACCACGATTATAATAGCTCTATAGAAAATTGCAAGAGAACAGAGGAATTTGTATGAAGAAACAACTCGCCGAAGTCAATCCCAAGGTCATGTTAATGTTAGGTGTATTAGGGATATCGTTCTCAGCTGTATTTATAAGAGAATCAAATGCTCCAAGTTTAGTTATTGCGACCTATCGATTGGGGTGGACCGTTCTTATTTTATTACCGATAGTGGGAATTAAATTTCGGGATGAATTGCGTAACCTTAAACAGCGAGATGTGTCGTGGTGCGCGGTCAGCGGATTTTTCCTTGCCGCTCATTTTTGGCTGTGGTTTGAATCCTTAAAATTTACATCTATAGCGAGTTCAACCGTATTGGTGAGTACAGAAGTGATCTTTGCTGCCATAGGGTTTGTTCTTGTATTTAGCGGTAAAATAAATAAGCTGGGAGTTACTGCAATTATTGTTACTTTTTTAGGTAGTGTGGTGATTGCGATGAGCGACAGCGGTGGTGGGAGCAATGTTTTATATGGCGATGTTTTAGCATTGCTTGGAGCCGTTATGGTTGCAGTTTATACACTAATAGGGAAAAAACAACGGGGACACCTTAGTACCACAATCTATACGTTTATCACATATTGTGCTTGTTTTGTAAGCCTGCTGATATTTGATGCTGTGACTGGCACACCGATTTATGGATACGGCATGAAAGAAATTATCCTTGGACTTCTGCTAGGGATTTCCTGTACGCTGTTAGGTCATAGTATATTTAGTTGGTGTCTAAAGTACTTAAGCCCATCGTTTGTGTCTTCAGCAAAATTGTTAGAGCCAGTATTTGCTTCTATTCTAGCAGTTTTTATTTACAAAGAAACGCCTAATATGTTGCAGGTTATTGGGGGAATCATTGTTATTGGAGGAGTATACTTATATTCTAAGAGTGAATAAAAAGAGCGTTATGAATACAAGATTAAACGAAAAAACTCCTGCAGGTAATTCGTCCTGCAGGAATTTTTCGTTTGAGAGTAAATAGGTAGAATTGTGGAATTTTTTGATTTTAATTCTATAATCAATATGAAAGGTAGGAAGCCAACCATTATTGCTACTACAGAAGAGAACCAATCGATACCTGGCAGTGATGATATAAAGATAGGATTAAATATTTATACCAAATAATAGAAAATAGAAGAAAATAGCCCTAATTTGTGAGGAGGATGAAAATGGGAGTAACGATCTATCAGGTAGATGCATTTACGGATTTACCTTATAAAGGTAATCCAGCAGCCGTTTGCTTATTGGATAAAGCTAAAGATGAGGCATGGATGCAGGCTGTAGCCAATGAAAATAACTTATCAGAAACAGCTTTTTTGACGCCAGGGAATGACGGTTATAATCTTCGCTGGTTTACTCCAAAAAGTGAAGTTAAACTTTGTGGTCATGCAACTTTGGCAAGTGCTTACATCCTGTATAAGGAAAAATTATTGCCATTGAACAAACAGGCTCGATTTTTTACCTTAAGTGGTTTGCTAACAGCCAGCTACCATGAAAATACCGGGTTCATTGAATTGGACTTTCCAGCACATTCTGTAACGCCTTGTGAGCCCCCACGCGGATTAGTAGAATCGTTAAAGGTCAAGCCAATTTTTATAGGCCGTAGCGATAATGATTACTTAATCGAAGTAGCGTCAGAAGATGAGGTAAAAGAGCTTGTGCCGGATTTTAGCAGATTACTTCAGGTTCCGTGCCGAGGAATCATTGTGACAGCATTAGCATCATCCAATAATTATGACTTTATTTCTCGGTTTTTTGCTCCTGCTGTTGGTGTCAATGAAGATCCTGTTACCGGTTCAGCTCATTGTCGACTAGCTCCCTATTGGGAGGCAAAGTTGAAGAAAAATGAGTTTATTGCTTATCAGGCATCATCGCGGGGCGGTTTTTTACAGTTGGCTACTGTAGGAGATCGAGTCAGGATTGGCGGTAAAGCTGTGATCGTGTTGAAGGGAGAATTTCTTGTATGATCAAAACTCACCTAACTTGTAAAAAAGAATGAATATTGCTCAAAGATAGTAAACTACTTACTGTTCTTAAGAATGTGGCATTTGAGAATCACTTTATTTTGGCGATCAATGCAATCGATTCCGATAGAAACTACAAAGCACTATTATTCTTGAAAGGCTGCATTATGAAACCATACATGTCCTAACTGCTGTTTGTTTCTACCTCGATTTTTCCTTTCTCGTACGGGTTTTGCTGGAATTCCAGCTACAAACGTGTTTGGATCCACACTTTTGGTTACTACCGATCTTGCAGCGACTACTGCTTGTTCACCTACCACTATACCTGGCAATAACATGGAATGAGAGAAAACTTTAGCAAAGTGCTCTACTTTCACCGGTGCATAAATTCTCTTTTCGTGATTGTGTTCAAGATGTGAATGCGTGTAAATTTCCACCTTTTCAGTTAATGTTACAAAATTGCCAAGAGTAATTCCTCCTTTGCCATCGAGGAATACTTCACGATTTAGGAACACATCATCGCCGATTTCGATATTATGACCAAAATTAAAACGTACACCCTCCATGGCGATGAAATTTTTCCCACATTTTTTAAATAATTTTTGGGCGAGAATACGACGAAAGGGGACCGCAAAATTAGTAATTAAACTAAGCGGCAATTTGTCAAATATCTCCCAGAGTAAATGCAAGTATTTCTGTTCCATTGTAAGAGGTAGAACCTTAATTTGGGGCAAATATTCGTCGTATAATTTAAAGTCATCAAATAATTCCTTGGGAAATAAATGTGTTGCGTTTATTAATTCTAAAATTGAGTAGGTTTTTTTCTCATCTAATACGCTTTGAACGATGGATTCAATAGTCGACAGCTTATTCTCAATATTCATAAATACCTCCAAGCTATATAGATATCGAATATGAAAGTGATCTTCCATTAACCTTAACACGGAGAACATTCACTTTGGCATCACGATTATAATCCATAGAAATGCGTTATTCTTTTGTATCCTTTTTAAGACACTTTAAATTCGGATACCAAATTATATAGACGATCGGAGATCTCGACCAATTGTTTGGTAGAATCAACAATTGCCTGCATTCCAGCGGCCTGTTCTTCTACGGCAGCTGCCACTTGCTGTGTGGAAGCAGATGTCTGTTCTGTAATTGCAGCAGCATTTTCTATATCTGCCATAGTATATTGCACCTCTTCGTTCATGATGCTTGCAGCGGAAGATACGTCATCGACAACCATAATAATCTCGCCGACAGTCTTTTCGATATCGTCAAAATGAGCACCAGCCTGAATGGCAATTTCCATACTATCGGTAATTTCCTGCGAACCCTTATTCATACTCTCGGTTATGGAGGCAATCTGTTCCTGAATACCGTTGATAAGCTGAGCTATTTGCTGGGCCGCGCCACCTGACTGTTCAGCCAGTTTTCTAACTTCATCTGCGACAACGGCAAATCCGCGACCAGCTTCACCTGCTCTGGCTGCCTCAATAGCAGCGTTAAGAGCCAACAGATTCGTCTGGCCGGCAATGCCAGTAATGACTTCAATAATGTTGCCAATTTCGGAGGACTGTGCTAATAGCAGTTGACTTTCTTGTAAGTTGCTGTTGTTATGCTTTACGAATACGCTCATACTTTCCACTGTTTGTTTTACGGATTGAAGACCGATGGAGCTTACATCCTGTGATCTTTTAGCGACTTGAAGCATTTCATGACATTTGTCAGTAACTGTTTTTCCGGACTCACCTACTTGCTTAGTCTTATTGGCAGCGTCTGATACATGGGCTGCCTGTTGATCGGCACCTTGAGCCAGCGCCTGCATTGTCGTCGCTACTTCCTCTGTCATTTTGCCTGTATCCTGACAAGCGTCGGCAACGTCACGGGAAAGACGCTTTATCTTTTCCGATTCATCGGTGATATTATTTACCACTCCCCGCAAGGTTGAGACGGTCTTACTGAAGGCATAAGCCAGCCTGCCAATTTCGTCTTGAGAGTCAATTTGGAGGGAGCCAGTTAAATCTCCGGCAGCCACTTGGTCAGCAAACTTGCTGAGTTGGCTGAAAAGGCGGCCAATAGCCAAGTAAATGACGATAGACATGAAAACGATGACAGCCACTGCGATCAACAGCATCATTGTAAGTATTTTATTTGCTGACGCGAAAAGCTCATCTTCGAAAACAACATTAGCTACTGTCCAGCCTGCTATTGGAATGGGGTTATAAAAAACAATTTTTTTATCTGTTCCATCAGTATAGCGGAATATGCCGGGTTTGCCTCCGGCAATCAGTTCGCCAAGTTTACGGATATTTTCATTATCAATATTTGATATTTTTTCTTTCATAGCCCATTCTGAGTTGGGATGAACAACGAAGGTACCGTCTTGTGCCAAAAGAAATCCATAACCTTTTTCTCCATACTTCAACTGCTGGGTTATTTGCTGGATCGTTTCAATGGTCAAACTCGCGCCAGCGCCAGCTGTTACGTTTCCTTGATTATCTTTTCGATAGGCAATCATAAGCACCATATTTTTATCATATGCCTGGGAATACGCCGGCTTATAAATAGCATCATAAGGAATACCACCAGTACGGGAAAATCGTTCTCCTGCTTCTAATGCGCCGCCTTTTGCCCATGGATTAGTTTTTAATACTCCCGCTTTCACATCATAATAACGGGCTGTCAGTTTACTTAAAGCTTCAGGATTGCTGTATTCCTGAGGTTCTAAAGAGTTGACGATATGCAGAGCTGCATATTGGTTAGGATATGCTTCATTAATAAATTTCCAACGGGATAGCAGAAGCTCATCAATCAGTTTTATGGATTCATCCTCCCGTTTAAGATCAAGTTGTGGATTGGTCATTAAGATCCGCGCGACCATCGGACTTGCAGCTGTTTCACGTACTTCACCAAGCCGCCCGGTCAACCAAGTGTTCATATGGTCGGCCGCTTCGCCGGTTCTAAGTACCATAGACTCAGTTAATTCCGATTCAATTACCTTGTGGAACTGCCAATAAGCAACCCCGGTCAAAGAGAGTAAACCAATAATAATCACTGGTAATATTATTGCTAGCAGTTTAAATTTAAAAGACAAGTTTTTCATCGTTTAGAACCTCCCAAAAATTGATCAATTGCTATAAATTAAAGTTACTTTATCTCAGATTACAATGGTGAAGTATTCAACTGACTACAAACTTAACAAATGTCCAGTCCCTAATACCCAATATCCAAGCATTCTAGTCTCCCGAACTGCGAATGACGATATATTACATGATCCAATATTGCCCTTACCTCCTCAGCTATGTCCACAAACTCACAGCCAAAGTTGTTATACTGCTGCCAGGTGACGTTTGCGACAATATTAATATTTCCTAGTTCTTTAGACAAACACAGTCGTATTTGCGAAAGAATCTCTAATGGCTGCTCTACTTGCAGTAATATTCCATCCATACTCATATTAATTGCAGTGGCATGTATGGGTTCAGCAGAGCCTTTGATAATAATGGTTACAGGTGCATCGACATTGACACGAGGAGAATTTCGATTATCATTTATGATAACAGCTCGTCTTGCTTTAAGAGCTTCCTCGATCCACATACGGTCCAAAGTCCCTTTTTCGATGTCGTTCATGATCTTCTGTTCCACGCGAATCTTATTTTTGGATTGTATCAGCAAATCATCAGCATCACGGGGATTAATGACGACAATCCCATCTTCGTCACCAACCAAGATATCACCAGGATTCACAACAACTCCGCCACAAGTCACAGGCACATTGATTTTCCCAGGTCGGTCTTTATAAGACATAGTCAGGGCGGTACCTGCCGCATAGATGGGTACATCCATTCTTCTCAATGCTCCGATATCACGTACAGCGCCATCAATAATAAATCCGCCAATGCCTCTTTGTTTGGACCACAAAGCCAGCAGCTTTCCCATAACAGGATTAGTCAAGTCACCTTGAGCATCCACTACCAAAACATCTCCAGGTTGTGCGAGGTCAAGTGCTTTCTGAAGCAGTAGATTATCATCAGGATGTGACTTAACGGTAAAAGCTGGTCCAAGCAGCGGTAGATTGTTAATTGGTCGAATTGTAGCGTTCATGCATGACATGCGGTTCATATTGTCGGCGATAGCAGCTGATGGCATTCCGACAAAAGCATCAATTAGTTTTCGGGGAGGCCGATTTATGCTAGTAAAAATATACAATCCTTCATTTGACATAAATACATCACTCCATTCTTAGCTTTAATATAGTTATAAACAAAACCAACCACGTAGCTGACTGACATTTGAGCTTTCCTGCGAAACACCAGTTTGATATCAAAATGTTTTTACCTTTAGACCTAATGGTTTGCATTCTTACTTTGGCTTTAGTTCGCCTATGGAATAGTATTAAAAACGCCATTATTGTACAAAATTTTCCAATGATATTTTTACTGTAATGTATTTGTATATAAAATACAATTGACTTAACAAAAATGTAATTTATTATTAATGTGGACACGGAACAGGTTGGTTGTTCCAAAAGGTAGAAGAGGCAGAAAATCAAAGTACAGCAAATAGGACAGATTTTGTCTTATTTGCTGTATACTAAGTTGGGTGATAAAAATGAAAAGCAGTCGAGTTTTCGAAATAACAACTATATTGCTTAACAAAGGATCGGTTACGGCGAGAGAACTCGCTAGCCGTTTTGGTGTTTCCACAAGGACAATTTATCGGGATATCGATATACTCTCCTCCTCAGGTGTACCTGTATATATGAGCAAAGGGAATGGCGGAGGCATACATCTTCTAGAGGATTATACATTGAATAGAACCATTTTTTCGGAGGGGGAAAGTGAAAACCTGCTGATGGCGATCAAAACGCTACAGGCAACTCAATATCCAGACTTAGATGCTGCTCTTGAAAAAATGGGAGCAATATTCAAGAAGATTTCAAATCATGATTGGGTTGAAGTCGATTTTTCGCCATGGGCAAGTTTGCCGAATGAGCAAAACAAATTTAATGACATAAAGCGGGCTATGTTAAATAGGAATGTCATTCAATTCGGCTATGTGAACGGAGAAGGTCATCAAAGCTTTCGACAGGCAGAACCGGAGAAGCTTATATTCAAAAATAATGCATGGTATCTATTAGCCTTCTGCCGACAGCATCAGGAGCACAGAACCTTTCGAATATCCAGACTGAAAAAGCTGGAGGTATTAACGGAAAATTTTGAGAAAAAAGTACTGCCAAGAGCAAAAGTAAAAGAGGGCAGCTCTGCTCGGCAGCCTCTAATTGTGTTGAAGCTTTGCTTTAAGGCGCAAGTTATAAACCGATTATATGATTATTTTGATGACTCGTTTCTGACTCCTAATGTCGACGGGAGTGTTACTTTAGTGGCAGAGTTACCTGAGGGGGAATGGCTATACAGTTATATCTTATCATTTGGCAGTTCGGTAGAGGTAATTGAACCGAAATCTATGCGTAAGATCATTGCAGAAAGAATACGACAAGCATTAGAACTTTATGCGCGATAATTGGAGAGAATACAATGCTCTTAGGATAGTGACAACATAATTGATGTGAAGTAGAAATAGGCTTATCCATTTCTAGTTAAGATGGATAAGCCTTTTGTAATTATTTATACAAATTAGAGATGATTTTACTTTCATTTAGCACGAAGGATTACATTTTCTTTCTTTTCATATGAATTTCAGAATGACTTGCTATACTCATTCTGACGCAAGATTTGACTAGAAAGGAATCACTAAAAACAATGATAAATAAAAATGTTTGGCTCTGTATAACAATCATTTTCGGGGTGGCTGGCGTACTCATGTTTTCTTATTTGGGATTTCATCCTCTATTGGACCCAGATGAACCGGTATATGCTGAAACCGCTCGCGAAATGCTGCAGTTTCATGATTTCATATCTCCTCGAATCTATGGAGAATTTTGGTATGACAAACCGCCGATGTATTATTGGCTGGTTGCAGTGGCATTTAAAATCTTTGGAACAGGTGAGTTTGCTGCGCGTTTTCCTTCCGCCTTTTTTGCAGTAGGCGGAAGTCTTCTAGCCTATTTATCCGGCCGGAAACTTTTCAACGAGCGCGCCGGATTTCTTGGTGCCTTGGTATTGGCCACAAGTCTGGAGTACTTTTATTTAGGTAATGCAGCAGTTACGGATATGACATTGACTTTTTTTCTTATGGCAGCACTGCTGTCATTTCTTCACCGAAAATACTATCTTCTATACGGATTCGCTGCTCTTGCAGTAGTGACGAAGGGGCCGGTTGCTATTTTCTTTTGTGCCGTGATTATTGGACTGCATCTAATTACGACAGGTTCTCTTAAAACGGTAAAGAGTATGAAACTTATAAGTGGTGCTGCGCTTTTTGCAGTCATTGCTTTGCCTTGGTATGTGGCAATGTACTTTATCCATGGCATGGCTTTTATAGACACATTTTTAGGATTTCATAATGTTACACGTTTTTTGCAGCCTGAGCACGCGTCAGGGACGTTATGGTATTACTATATTCCTGTGTTAGTTCTGGGGTTCTTCCCTTGGACAGCTTTTTTAGGCCAGGCCTTGCTTGCAGGGGGAAAAGAAAAAGGAGAATATCGTAGCACCTGTATTTTTTTATGCATCTGGGCAGCAATAGTATTTGGATTCTTTTCACTGTCCCAGACGAAGTTAATCTCGTATATTCTGCCAATGTATCCACCCTTAGCGATGCTGGTTGGCTACTATTTGGATAAAGCATGGACAGAAGAACGTTATAAGGCGCTAAAAAGCTCTGCTATTATTTTTGCAGTTGTTGCCTCATTCTTGATTGCAGGTTTGTTTTATGCAGGAAGGGTGGTTACAGCAGAAATGATGTTTTCAGTGAAGGTACTAGCGGGAATTTTATCGCTGCTGACCGTTTATGTTCTCGTTCAGAGCTTTTGCCATAAATTTCGTGCTGTGATGGTCTCTTATGTCCTGGGAATGATTATATTTACAGGTTTTTTAATGATACAAACCCTTCCCCTTGTTACACCGTCGCTTTCTGTAAAACAGTTTGTTAAAGAATTTAAGCAGCAGTATGACGGGCAAGCTCCCGTTTATATTGCAAGATTTTATCAGCCCGGTTTCATGTATTATAGCGGTATGGCAGGTACTGAACTAGATTCTGATAAATTAGAGGCAACGATTCTGGGCAAAACGGATAAGGCTTACTTTATTGTACAAAAAAAGAAGTATGAGAGGTTGTCTCCTACAACGTTAAGTAAGCTGCGTGTATTGACAGTTCAAGAAGATAAGGTCTTTTTTACTCGAGATTGATGCGTTATTTTTATGGGAGGACTATTATGAATGTAAAAACATCTGATGTCATAACTGATTTGATACATTCTAAGCAAAAGTACTTGGGAATATTCC
This sequence comes from Pelosinus propionicus DSM 13327, assembly GCF_900114615.1. Classification (GTDB taxonomy): domain Bacteria; phylum Bacillota; class Negativicutes; order DSM-13327; family DSM-13327; genus Pelosinus; species Pelosinus propionicus. The sequence goes on from NZ_FOTS01000026.1 coordinate 42,389, forward strand.
TACTTTCCTTTTTCTTTTATATGTTTTTCAGTCATATGATGCCTATTACCGATCCCGTTGAATCCAACTATGCCCTTACAGCAAAAGAAATGGTGCTGTCAGCAGATTGGATCTCACCAAGGATATATGGGAATATCTGGTTTGATAAGCCGGTGTTTTTCTATTGGACTACAGCCATAGCTTTTCAACTGTTTGGGTTTTCCGAATGGGCGGCACGAATTCCACCTGCATTTTTTGCTTCTGTTGGTCTAGTGCTAATGTATTGGTTTACGCTTAAAATCGTTAAACCAAGGGTAGCTATTTTAGCAGTTTTAGTTATGGGGACCTCGTTTGAATATATTGTATTGGCAAAGCTGATTGTTACAGATATGGTGTTTTTTGTATTCAATTGTGCAGCCCTAGGATTTTTTTATCTGGGGTATGTGAATCTAGATGGCAGCAAGAAGAGATGGTATCAGTTTGGATATGTTAGCATGGCTCTAGCTGTATTGACAAAAGGGCCGATCGGTGTTCTGCTGCCTGGTCTAGTTATATTGGTTTTTATAGCTGTGCAGCGTAAGTGGTCTCAAGGAAAAGAATGGTTCATACCGTCGGGGATTTTTCTTTTTGCAGCTGTGGCGCTGCCCTGGTATGCTGCGATGTATGCCATGCATGGCACAGAATTTATCAATAGCTTTTTCGGCGTACACAATTATCTTCGAGCAACCGTTTCAGAACATCCAAAGGATAATGTGAGCTATTACTATATTGCGGTATTTATACTCAGTATGCTGCCTTGGTCTGCTTTAGCCATAAAAGCATTGATACAGGGATGTAGGGACTTTAGGTCTCAATCCTCTCCGCTGCTGCTGTTTCTTTTTTTGTGGACAGCGGCCTACTTTGGCTTTTATTCACTAATGGCTACCAAATATTTGACCTACACATTCCCTATTGTCTTTCCGGTGTCAATTATAACTGCGATCCACCTTGAGAAAATGCTTGCAGAAGGCAAGAAGGCGGCAATTGTCTATTGGGCAGTGGTTCCTTTCGTATTGCTGCTGTTAGTATATATGATCGTGGCTTATCGTTATCTGGCGGGATTAGGACTTATCATAACAGTTGGTAGTCTGCTGCTACTTCTGCTGCTATTTTTCTATAGATCAAATCGGCGTACGGCAGCTGATTTTTTCAAATTGCTTTGTTGGTGTCAATTAGGAGCATATATCATACTTTGCCTATTTGTGTTTCCCGCTATGGCTCAAAGCCGATCAGGAAAAGAGATTGCAGAAAGCATTGCTGGCATGGGAAAAAGAGAGATTGGCATGTATGAGTTTTATAGCACATCTGAAGTGTTTTATAGCGGCAATATCCCAGTAAAGATTGAAAAATCAAGTGTGCTGCCATTACACCAGCCTGGAGAGATGGACTGGTCAAGTAAATATACCATGCCGATCCAAGGGCTAGTCGGTTTTATGGCGCAGTCCTCAAATAGTCTAATTGTAGTACCTGATACGCAAAAAAATCTGTTTCTAGTAGAAACAGATAATTTCAAGCCTAAACTGATAAAGAGTGATAACGGATGGAATTATTATTATTTGAATCACTGATAGATATCATTTATTACTACTAGAATTACAAAAATGATGTAAGAACAATAGCTAAAAGAGTGTGATGACATTTGACTAGGCAGCAACTAGAACATCGAATAAAATAAAAGGAGCTTAAGCATACTAGTAATGATATAAATAGAAAGGAGGAACAAAATCATTATGTTTGGTTTAAGACCTTATAGGCAAAATTATGGACATCAAAGAAATGCGCTGAGTAAGTTTGCAAGAAATTTTTTAGGAGATGATTTTCAAGCACTTTTTGAAAGTGTAAATAATTTCCCTAGCTCATTTCGAGTAGATCTGCGAGAAAATGAAGATCAATATGTGCTAGAAGCAGATTTGCCTGGTATCAATAAAGAGGATATAAGTCTGTATTATGAAAATAATTATTTAACAATTAGTGCAAACCGAAATGAAATGCAAGAAGTGAAAAGTGAAAAAGATTATGTCCGCAGGGAAAGGCGATTTGGTCAGTTTCAGCGGAATTTTTATATAGACAACATTCAAGAAGATAAAATTAATGCCAAATTTGATCATGGTGTACTTACCATTACCTTGGTGAAATCAGACAGAACATTGCCTAAACAAGGCAATATCCCTATTCAATAATAGTGCGCGTGAAAAGATTCTAACTGACTTCTGCCGTGGCAAGATAATATATAACATCTATAGAACAGTAAGCGCTGGAAAGTAGGGAAAAAAGGAGCTAGTGGGACCATAAAACCGTCCCATTAGCTCCTTTTAAAGTTACTTATAACGCTCTACATAATCTTCCAAGCTGCGAGCACCTTTATTAATCTCTTCTAAATTCGCAGCGATCTCTTGTGTGGCTGCTGCCTGCTGTTGGCTAACAGAGCTAGTAATTTCAATTGATTTATAAATGTCGGAAACAGCTTTACTCATTTCTTGTAATGTTGCCTGTATTTTCTTTGTTGCATCTTGAGACTGATCAGCAAGTTTTCTGACTTCCTCAGCTACAACTGCGAATCCTCTGCCTTGTTCTCCAGCCCTGGCTGCTTCAATGGCTGCATTTAATCCAAGAAGATTGGTTTGTTGTGCTATCGTTCGTATGAAACTAATAACTTGGACGGTTTCTTCGTTTCGTTTAGTCAGATCTGCTGCCAGTTGAATTGCTTTTTGCCCGGCACTTACCAATTCACTTGCACTTCGAGCAACTTGCTCAACACTTGTCGAAGCTTGTCCAGTTGAATTAGCTAACTTTTCAACAGTGTCTACTAACTTAAGACTATCATTTAAGTCGATACCAGAGCTTAGCGTTCCAATAATCTCTTTGTTTACGCCATAAATAGGAGTAAAAATAGTTTTTATCGTGCGGCCATATACTTCGGGAGGAATATCTGCGTATCTTTACCTGTATTAATGCAATCTTCGATGGTACTAATACCTTTAATTGGTTTGCCTGTAGGTAAATCAAGCTCAAATTCTTTTGCACGATAGTAGGATAAATACTCCGTTTCACTTGTCAATCCAACCGCCATATCTTCTCGGACAATTTTGTTTAAGTACGGAAGAACTATTTTGAACGCCTCAAGTATTTCCTCATTAGTACGTTGCATCTCGCCACCTCCCCAAATATTGTTATTATAGTTCGATATCAAAGCAGCAAATACCTCTTAGGCAAGTAGTGTAATATCAAAAAATGTAAAAAAAGCTCGATAAAAGTAAAAAATAAAACAATCTTTCCCCGCGTCTGATGTATTGTTAATTGTGAGATCATTTCAACAATAGACATAACGTCTGCCACCCCAGTATTCTTCCTGGTAGTGACCAATATCAAAGCGACTCTCTTGTATTTCTGATCTACTTTGAGGAGCATGTATCATGATGCCATTTCCCACACACATGCCTACGTGGTGAATATTGCCCTTTCCTCCTTGGCTAGCAAAAAAAACTAGATCACCAGGCAAGAGACTATTTTCCTCAATTGGGATGCCTTCTTGTGATTGCTGCCTAGAATTGCGATATAGAGATATGCCTTGAGACTGATAGAGACGAAAGGTATAGCCAGAACAATCAAAGCCATAGCATGACGTGCCGCCCCACAAATAGCGCAGCCCTAAGAATTGCCTGGCTTGTGCCACAATGCATTCTCTGGAAAAGAAAAGTTCAGAGACTTTTTTGGTTTCTAAGCGGGAGACATGGCCTGTTCCGCCGTCTGGCAGGCGAACTTTAAAAATCGATTCCCCTTCCAAAAGGATAGGTAATCGGACTTGGAAGCTGAGTTCATTAATGGGCTGGGTCCAACACGTTGTATCCCAAAATAACGCTGTCTTTGGTACCATTACTACAGCCTGTGGTAAGCAGGATTGCTCTGTGAGATAAGTAGTATTATAGCTGATCTGATCCTCTGGTACCCACCCGGCTTGACCCCATTTGTTATCCTTGGTGCGTTGTGCCATTGCGGCTACTTGCAGCCAGTTCTTTCGTCCATCTAGTATTGTGACTTTTTCTCCATAGATTGCCATCGTATTTACTTTGTTCACTAGCCACAGTCTTTGCTGTACATCCAAACTTTGTGACCAGGATGCAGGATTGGTAGCAGCAGATAAGCTGATTTTTCGATATTGAATATCTGGATTAGACCAAAAGATAGCCAGTGGTACATTGATAGCACCAAAGATCATCTGCCTTGTAGATTGTTCCATTTTGCCACTTTCCTTTGCTATGGTTTTGAAATATAGCCAATCTGGCTGCATAGTAATTCTTCCTTCCTTTAATTGCTATAGACTATATTACATAATATGCATACTTTACATCAAAGGAGAAAAGAAACTTTCAAATTATGTAAAAATCTAGAAGGATTTAGCATTATCGAAGAGAAGATACCTATTAATCTGGCTTATTAGTGGATTAATAGACTTTCTTTTCGTATTTGATGTAGTGTTGAACGTGAATGAACTGCCATTTTCTTTTATGTACTGGTTATGATGAACGATAGAGTATCTTTGATTACATAAAAAGTCGAAATATTCGGACTTTTAATATAATTATAAGTCATTTACTTTGTTTATTCGGAATAAATATAAAGGTATTGATATTGTACATATAAAAAAAGAAAAGGAGGCAGATTATTATGGTAAAAATACTCATCTTTTTAGCCTGGATGTGTAGTACCTTTGGTTTCATGGCGTACATGATCTATCGCAGGTATAGAAATACGCTGCATGGGAAACCCGATAACAGGTACGACCGAATTGGGGATCGCCTGAAATATTTCCTGACAAATGTCGTAGGTCAGGACAAGGTGCTGCAGGATCCGATTTCTGGTTTGTCTCACGTTATGATCATGTGGGGGTTTATCGTGCTTGGTTTTGGTGCATTTAATTTGGCAGTGGAGGGGTTATTTGGCATTCCGGTACCGTTCATTGGTGATAATCTCATTTTTATCGGGTTGAAGGAATTGTTTCTACTGCTGGTTTATATTGGTGTTATCGTAGCAGTTCTCCGACGAACAGTATGGAAGCCAGAACGCATAGAAAACTCTACGGAAGCATTTGTCATTCTTGGATTGATCAGTCTTATCGTAACCGGGGACCTTTTGTATAATGGTGCTAATTTTGCTCTTGGAGAAAATGCTGGTATTCGAAGTGCAGCTTTTTTTGGCAATTTGGTATCGGGATTGCTGGTGGGAAATGAACCCGATACCCTTCAACGACTGGCAAACGGAGCTTGGTGGATGCATTTTCTGGCGATGGGCTTAATGGGGCTGTTAATCCCTGGTTCCAAACATCTGCATTTGGCATTTGCACCAGTTAATGCGATCTGGCATACACTGCGTCCTAAAGGCTCATTGACAACTGTTGATTTCGAAGATGAGACCGCGGAAACTTTTGGTGTCAACAAATTAGAAGAATTTACGTGGAAGCAGCTTTTCGATACCTATACCTGTGTAAGGTGCGGAAGGTGCACGGAACAATGCCCCGCTTTTCGTACAGGAAAAGCGCTGGATCCCCGTGCCCTACATGTTGAGCTGCGGGACCATATGGAAGAGAAGATACCGCTTTTGGAGAAGTTGAAAGCTGACGGTGAGCATAAAACCGAGTTTACTGAAGCTGAGCAGGCAACTCTCGACAAAATGATTGTTGATGGTATATTTTCCGAAGAGTTTATCTGGTCCTGTACGACCTGCCGTGCTTGTGAGCAGGCTTGTCCTGTTTCTAATGAGCATGTGCAGAAAATTATTGATTTACGTCGTTATAAGGTGATGAGCGAAGCGAAAATACCAAAAGATGTGCTCAATGCCTTTAACTGCTATAAAAGCGGAAATCCATGGAAGCTTCCACGCAGCAGTCGTGGCGACTGGATGAAAGGTCTGGATGTCCCCCTCTGGTCAAAAGAGGCGGATTATCTATTATATGTAGGGTGCGTTGGTGCTTATGATAATCGTGCTAAGCAGGTAAGCGCTGCATTGGTTAAGGTATTGAAAGCCGCAGGAGTAAATTTCGGTGTCCTCGGCAGCGATGAACCGTGCTGCGGTGAGACCATTCGCCGAATGGGCAATGAGTATGAATTCCAGTCTTTGGCTGAAGGGAATGTGGAATTATTTAAAAATTTGGGAGTTAAAAAAATTATTACTCTCTGTCCTCACTGCTTTAATTCCTTTAAGAATGATTATCCCGATTTTGGAGGTAAATTTGAAGTGATTCATCACACCGAGCTGCTTGCAGAACTTATCCGGTGTGGAGATATCAAGGTTAATGGTTCATTTAACGGTAAAGTCGTTTATCATGATGCTTGCTATCTTGGACGTCACAATGATGTATTTGAGGCACCCCGAGCTATCCTTAAGGCAGTACCTGGGATCGATCTGACCGAAATGGAGCAGAACCGAGAAAATGCCTTTTGCTGTGGCGCCGGCGGCGGCCGTAACTGGATGGAAGAAGAAACTGGCCATGGTTCGCAGCGTATTAATGAAGTGCGGGCAAAAGAAGCTTTACAAACAGAAGCTGAGACCATTGCTACGGCTTGCCCTTATTGCTTGACGATGATTCTAGATGGAACTAAGGCTCATAATGCAAAAGAACAGATCCGTATATTGGACATAGCAGAAATTCTTGCCGATTCTCTAGAAAAAGCAAAATAATAAAGAAGGAGAAATCCCCTGTATTGAACTTTTTTTGAAGTTCAATACAGGGGATTTCGTTATTGCAGATAGAACGATATAAATTTTATGAAGAGTGATTCTAATATGACATATAGTTGTCTAATTACCTTGTGTATAGTAAAAAAGTGATAAAAAATAGGAAGATGTCTATGGATAATATGGCTGCCAAGTAAAAATTAGAAGGCAGCAAGCAGGAAGGAAGGGACATAATAATGGATTATTCATTTAATGTAAACGAATTTAGAGGAAAGAAAATTCTAGTCACAGGCGGGACAAAAGGTATTGGCGAAGCGATTGTTAAGCGTCTTAAAAGCGCAGGAGGAACGATGATAACCACTGCTCGTTCCATTCCTAATGATATCCAAGATCCGGACTTATTTATTCAAGCTGATATCAGCACTCCAGAGGGGGTGACGAAAATTCTCAAAGATGTGCAAGAGTCTTTTGGCGGTGTGGATATTCTTATCAATAATGTCGGCGGATCTTCAACTCCGGCAGGAGGAGCTCTTTCTTTGAATGATAATGACTGGCAGGAGACATTCAATGCAAATTTGTTCGCTGCTGTGCGTCTGGACCGTGGACTGTTGCCTTATATGCAGGAACAAGGCTCTGGTGTAATCATTCATATCACGTCAATCCAGCGCCGCCTTCCTGGAAGTATGACTATGCCGTACTCGGCAGCGAAAGCAGCCTTAACAAACTACAGTAAAGGACTGGCATCTCAAGTGGCAGCTGATGGAGTGCGCGTTAATACAGTTGCACCGGGATTTACCGAAACTAAAGCCGCTGAGAGACTCATCCACCGAATGGCTAAAAGTTCAGGTACTGACTATCTAAGTGCGTGTCAGGAATTAATGAATTCCCTGGGAGGTATCCCCCTTGGCCGGCCAGGACGTCCTGAAGAAGTAGCCGAACTGGTTGCCTTCTTAGTATCTGATCGGGCTTCGTATATTACAGGCAGCGAGCATATCATTGATGGGGGAACGATTCGGACAATCTAGCAGTTTACGGCGGTCTATATAAGAAGCAAAAATCAATTCATGAGCAGATTCGTATTGGATATAAGAGTATCAGCATTCGCGCTGCTCTGGCAAGTGTACAGTCACATAAAATTGGGTTATAAACAAGGCTCTTTCATTCTAGATGAAGGAGCCCTTCGTTTTTATTTCTTTTTCACATTAATTTCAGAATGGCTTGTTATACTTATTTTACAAAATCATTATTCAGCTATCATGAAAATAGATATGGAGGATTTTTATGCGACAATTAATTGTTAATGCAGATGATTTTGGATTACATGAATTAATCAATGAAGGGATCGAAGAGAGCCATGCAGCTGGTTGCGTTAGCAGTACAACAATTATGCCAGGCGGTAGTGCTTTTCAGCATGCTGTTGGATTGGCCAAGAAATATCCAAAGCTTGGTATTGGCGTCCATCTTACCCTAGTTGGAGGCAGCCCGGTTGCAAGAGGGAATATTCATACCCTGCTTACTTCAAATGGGATGTTTTTTTCTTCTTATAGAGAATTCATTCAAAGATATATTCTGGGGCGTATCTCAAAAGAGCACATAGAGTATGAGATATGGTGCCAAATGCAAAAGGTTGCGGGAAGCGGCATTAAGATTACCCATATAGATAGCCATCAGCATCTCCACACACTGCCAGGTATACCTGAAATCATCTGCCGGATTGCGAAAGAATTTAAAATTAGCAAGGTTAGAATACCAGCAGAACCTTTCTGCTTTTGGGGACCAGAAAAACCTGGCATGAAACGATTGTGCGCGCGAACATTTCTTAGCGGATGCTCTCGTCTTGCTGAATATCAGTATCAAAAGCAGGGGTTTTATTATCCTCAGCACTTTTATGGCATGCTTGCCGGAGGAGCAATGTCACAGGCTGTAATGCAGTATTTGATTGTAAACCTTCCCAAGGGGGTTTCAGAAATTATGGTACATCCGGGTAAAAGTACAAAAGCCTTGAGTCAGGTTTTTCCTTGGGGCTATCAATGGCAAAAAGAAATGGAAGCTCTAAAAAGCGATGAATTATGCAAAATCATACGAGAAAGGCAAATTCAATTAATCAGTTATCAAGAACTGAATGAATCAAAATAGACATATTTCTGATTCCATTCTCCAATAAAAGCTGCCCACAAGCTATTTAAAAAGAGGGTTATGGGCAAAGAGAATCATCTGCATTAGGTAGATGATTCTTTCTTATGCTGCCTTGTGATTCAAAGTTGCATTTCTATGCGCATTGACCAAACAGGTTATTGGGTGTAGAATAAACAAGTATTAAAAAGAATATTTTGGCAAACCAATTGAAAAGTTGGGACGCAAAGCTATGGGTCTAAAGACGAGTTGTCTATGATTGCCAGGTTGCTAGTGAATCATAAATTAAGTGAATCGTGATGAGTTAATTAGCACTTGCCTTGGGCAGGTGCTATTTTTTTAGCTGGATAAGGTAAGGCTCAATATAGTAAGTTGGTAATTTTGGCGAGAAGTGAAAATGGATGGAGGAATTTTTTATGAATTTGTTTACATGGATGAAGAAAAGTATTCAGGTAAAGGTTACCGCTGTTTTAGTAATTGGACTATTAATAACATTAAGCATTTTAGGGGTATGTAATTTCTATAATGCAAAAAGTATACTAGTTTCAGATGCTGAGGAAGATCTTGTTCATCGCGCAAATGCCTATGCTGAAGATATTGGGGCGTGGAAAGATACTCGTGAAATTGAGGTTTCGATACTGGCAACAAATCAAAGTGTTGTTAATGGAGACACACAGGGTGCTCTTGCTTATCTAAAAGAAGAGACCAAAAGAAATCCGATTTATTCACGGTTTTGGCTTGTTGATGCGAGGGGGCAATCCATTCACACATCAGGAGATCGGACAAATATCGCTGATCGTGAATATTTTAAACAGGTCATGTCAACTGGCAAAGCGACAACGACCGATCCTATTATTTCTAAGGCTGACGGTAAATTGGTAGTATCTGTGGTTGCGCCAATCAAAAAAAATAATCAGATTATCGGTGCTCTTGGGGGCACAGTGCCTATTGATGCCCTCATTTCGCGCGTGAATGAAATTAAGATTGCACAAAGCGGTTTTGCCTATGTCATTCAGGGTGATGGCTTAACCATCATTCATCCCGATAAAGAGCAAATCATGAAAACGAACATACTAAAAGATCCTAATGCAAATGATCAACTTAAAAGTGTAATGAATAAAATGATAAATGGAGAGAGTGGTACTGGTAATTACGTAGACGGCAGCATTACGAAGTACATCGCTTATGCTCCCATTCCAGGGACTCATTGGAGCTTAGGGATTAATGTACCGGAACAAGAAATTCTTGTAAAATTAGCTCCCTTTATACGAGCCTCACTCATTACAATTGGTTTGATTCTTCTTGTGGCTTGCGGTTTTGGTATTCTAGTTTCAAGGAATGTAACGAAGCCGATTGTAAGATTGAATAAAGCAATTGAGAAAATTGCAGCTGGTGACTTAACTTCACAAGTGGCTGTTCTAGGTATGACAGCAGAGCAGAGTGCAGAAGGCAAAGACGAATTAGATGCTATGGGGATTCATTTTGACACTATGGCAAAAAAAATACGCAGCTTGGTTCAACAAATTGCTACTTCAGCAGAGCTGGTGGCAGCATCTTCGGAAGAACTCACGGCAAGCGCAGAGCAATCCTCTGTAGCTGCCAATCAAATAGCTGAAACAATAACGGAAGTATCTTCAGGCAGTACATTTCAGCTGCAAGCAGTAGATGCTGCAGCCGATGCTGTTGAAAAGATGTCTGCTAGTATTCAGCAGGTAGCTGCTCACTCTGGAAATGTCGCAGCTACTGCTGAAAAAACTGCACTTGCTGCTCAAAATGGTGGCAAGGCAATCGAAGATACGACAAAACAGATGGAAAATATTGAGATGACTGTGACCAACTCAGCGCAGGTAGTTGAAAAACTTGGCAATCGTTCCAAAGAAATCGGTCAAATTGTCGATACTATTTCTGGAATTGCTGGTCAAACAAATCTTTTGGCATTGAATGCTGCAATTGAGGCGGCACGTGCTGGTGAACAAGGCAGAGGATTTGCAGTGGTAGCGGAAGAAGTTCGTAAACTTGCAGAACAATCTCAAGATGCAGCAAAACACATTGCAGTGCTAATTGGCGAAATTCAAGGTGATACTGAAAAAGCAGTTAACGTAATGGCCGAAGGGACGAATGAAGTCAAGCGAGGTTCAGAAGTAGTTCATACAGCAGGTAAGGCTTTCGGGGAAATATTGAATTTAATTGAACAGGTTTCCGATCAAATCCGGGATATTTCTGCTGCAATTCAGCAGGTAGCAGGTGGCAGTGAGCAAATTGTTACCTCTATTAAAGAAATCGATAAAATAAGCGGTAAGACAGCAGAATACACTCAGACTGTTTCTGCATCGGCTCAAGAACAATCAGCATCAATGGAAGAGATTGCGGCATCTAGTGAAGCGTTAGCCAAAATGTCTGAAGAACTTCGCTCTATTATCGCTCAATTTAGAGTTTAAGTGTTTCTTCAAAACTCCCTATAATCTGCTAGGAAGTAGGTTATGGGGAGTTTCTCTTAAATTTGACATGATGGTCAATAGGGGGAATCAGAATAATATTCAATTATGAATTATATTAAATATTATTTTGGGAAAATGAGTAAACAAGCGAAACCTTGCCTAGCGCTTTTCCGGATTCGATATATTGATGAGCCTCACCGATTTGTTCAAAGGAGAATTGCCTTTCATCACGATTAATACGCAACTGATTCTTTTCAATCATCTGACTTATAGTGCTTAAGATTGTACTATGACGATCTCTTTCAATGTTATAAACCATTGGTATTAGCATGAAAACAGCATGAAGACTTATTGCTTTGGCATGAATAAGACCAAGGTCGAGAGTCACTCGTGCATTTGTGGTACAGACAGAACCATTGTATTTGACTGCCTTAAAACTATTGATCAGATTAGTGCCACCTACTGGATCGAGGATAACATCAAAGCCTTTACCAGCGGTATATTGATTTACATATTCCTCTACGGACTCTGTTTCGGTAAAGATAGCAGCGTCAGCGCCTAAATCTCTTATAATCGCTGCCTGTTTTGATTTCGTACGGTTCCATAGACGACAGCTCCTAGTTGTTTGGCTAATTGCAGTGCAATATGGCCTACACCTCCTGCAGCACCCTGTATTAATACTTTATCCCCTGGATGAATCTGCACTTTTTCCCTGAGTGCTTCCCAAGCCGTTATACTTACAAGGGGGAATAAGGCAGCTGTAGCATGGTCGATATTTGAGGGTTTTTTTGCAATTAAGTTAGCATCTACTAACATGTAGTCAGCTAATGCACCTTGAAGCTGGCCAACACCCCCAGCACAGCCAAAGACTTCATCGCCAACATTCCATTGGAGAACATTTTCACCTAGGGATACTATTTCGCCAGAAAAGTCAGAATTTAATATAGCAGGAAAAGCTGGGGTGATCGCTGGTACCAATCCTGAACGGATTTTTGTCTCTATCGGGTTGATACTGCTGGCGATTACTTTCACCAGAACATATCCCGCTTTTACCTCTGGGCGCTTGACATCAGCTTCTTCGAAAACTTCCGGTCCGCCATAATTACGAATTACCATTGCCTTCATTTTAATTCCTCCTATATAGTATTTCGATTTTAGATTTTCTTTGTTTGCTTTAACGATACGAAAATGAATAGTAAGAAAATACTCTTACCAATACTACCTAAACAATAATGTATGGATTAAATTGATGACCCATAAAGAGATAATCACATAGATAATTGCAAAAAGTCCTAGAGTCCATGCTGCATTACTACTCTTTCGTAGTATATCCGTTAATTCCTTGTTTTCCATCCAAATCATCTCCTAATAATCATTTGCTTCTTGCGCTAATTATAACTTTGATGTTGTAAATTGAAAAATGAATAAACAAGATGGCGGCATCAAAAAAAATGATGATGATTTTAAATGAAAAAATGGTACTATGTAGATAAGAAAATTAGGGAGGATATAGATCATGGAATTATCTGATTTAACGATTTTCCGTGAGGTAGTGTCCCAAGGTTCTATAACGAAAGCGGCAAATGAGCTTGGTTATGTACAATCCAACATTACTTCCAGAATACAACAGCTAGAAAATGAAATGAGTATTAAACTACTGTATCGGCATCCTAGGGGAGTTACCCCGACAGTTGCAGGGAAAATTTTATTTGAATATAGTGAGAAAATTATTACTCTGGTTGCAGAGGCTAAGCAGTCAATAAAGAATCCTCAATTGCCAGAAGGTAAGCTCACTTTGGGGATTGCGCAGACTATTTCCTTAGCTTATCATTCGTCGATTGTCAAATATATTTTAGAGGCTTATCCTTCTATTAATGTTTCTGTAATGGTAAAGCATAGTGATGATTTAATTGCCGCAGTAGAAAATAATATACTGGACTTTGCTCTTGTGACCGGTCCAATACATCATTCTGATTTAATGGAATTAAGAGTTGCTAAAGAGGAGCTGGTACTGGTTTCTCATGAGAAAGAAAAAATAAAAGGTATCTCTGAATTAGCAAACCATACCGTACTATTACACGAATCTCCATGTGCTTTTCGAAAAGTTTTAGAAACTTTTTTGACCGATGCAGCAATTACACCACCTAAAATACTAGAATATGGTACACCTGAAAGTTTATTAAATGGTATTACAGAGGGAGTCGGCATTTCTCTGCTGCCCCTTTCCGCAGTTAAAAAACACGTTGAATCGGGATTGCTGCATGCAGTACCAATTGAGCAGCCCACAAAAACAATAGCTACGGTTTTGATCTTTCAACGACGCATTTTGCCCTCACAGTATTTTGATATTTTAGCTGAAACATTAAAAAAAATAACGGGAATTGGGAGCGAATTCATCTAAAACATTCTAGCAGCAAAATAACATATAGTAAAAAGTCTAGAAATCGTAGTTTAATAGGACAATAGGATCCGGTAATTTGGTTATGATTCTGTTGACGTAGAGGAGCAGCACCCCATCATCTAGTGCCAGGTAGATGATGGGGTGCTGCGTTTTAATTTCCAGTAGAAAAGCAATAGACCGTTTATTTCTGGATCGGTATTATGATCCCTTCCTGCTGGTAACGTTCATAAATTCTCTTGATAAATTCATGGCAAATGAGCTGCTGATCCGTTACAGTCTTTACCCGTAAGATAACATTGAAGTTAATACTCGACCCTGCAAAACTGCCGTAGCGGACTAAGGGCTCAAAAGTTTTGACTCCTCCGTCAATTTCCTGAAGAACTCTTTTAGCAATCTCGACAGTAACTTTTTCCACAAGATTCAAATCACTTCCATAACTGACGCCTATGGGAATGGAAATAGAGCACTCAGCATAGGGCTGGGCATAATTAGTGATAATCGATGAAGCAATTTGTTTGTTGGGAACAACAGCCATATTCTCAGTGGGAGTTCTGATTGTGGTATTGCGCCAATTCATGTCCACTACATGACCTTCTTCACCAGTCGACAGTTTAACGAAATCGCCCATTTTAATTTGTTTAGACACAAGAATGTTGATGCCGGAAAATAAATTTGCCAAAGTGTCCTGCAAAGCCAAAGCCGTAGCCAAGCCGCCGACACCCAATGCGGTGATTAACGGAGAGATTGAAACTCCGAAAGATTCAAGTAAAATTAATATGCCAATGGCGTAAACAGTCAGGTCGATTGCCGTGGCTAAAATCGAAGTAGATGCTAAATTCTCAGATGTTTTCCCCAATTTATGCTTAAGATATCCCGAGCCCAGATGGGCGACCATAAGGGTCAGAGAAAGAATAACAATGGCGTGAAATAATCTTTGGAGAAATAGCAGCGGATGCGGCGGAATCGTCAGGATTTCCATGACAGCGTAAAGGCCAATGAGAATACCCAGCAACGTTGGTATTCCCTTAAATGTTTGCTGCAGCAGGGAATGAGAGATTTTTGTTTTTCTTGCAATTATTTTAAGTAGCTTAGAAAATACCACCCGAAGTATGACAATGCCTAATGCTAAACTAATGAGAAAAACGATCAAATGTGTTTTAAATCCGCCATTTTGAATAGGGTTTCCTATTGCCGTGAGAAGTTGAGTTAAAGTTTCGAGCATTATTTCCTCCAAATAATATAGAAAATTGATATTAAATAATATACATTGCTTCGTTAATAATCGATGATTTCCTGCCGTGGTATGCGCTTATTATCCTGGAAAATTCATGCAATGGGATGTGGCAGCAGTTTCCTTGTTCCATGTAGCGAATGTAAATGCAACAGTATGGGATACAGATACTAATGAATCACTTGCAGGATTTTGTTTGTAAGGTGGCTATGGTGCTAGAATAGTACTATAGGTAAATAAATAATTTACGTAACATAGCTATTGAGGTAGAATATCGACATAGATAGTAAAATAGAGAAAGGGTGACAGCACATGAATCATATCTTAACAACTGAACTGGAAATAAGAACGCAGCATTTTCAAGATAAGTTAGCAAAACAAGAATTAGATGGAGCTATTATTTTATTAAATAGTGATCTGTTTTACTTTACTGGCACAGTGCAAAACTCATTTTTATTTATTCCGGTAAGTGGAGACCCGGTATTGATGGTAAAAAAGAGTTTGCAGCGCGGGAGAGAGGAATCACCACTAAAAAATATTGTACCGATTAAACATCCAAGGGAAATTCCTGGAATACTTGCTTCCTTTGGCTATGCAGCATTTGCCAATATAGGAATGGAGCTAGATGTATTATCTTTTAACCTCTATCAGGCCTATAAAAAGATATTTCTTCAGGCCGAGTTGCGTGATATTTCGCCTGCGATTAAAGAAATCCGAGCAATTAAATCGCCTTTTGAGATAGAACGTATCCGTAACTCCTTGCGGGTTGCTGATCAAGCTTTTTTAACAATACCTACTTTTTTACGGGAAGGCATGCCTGAGATTGAAGTTGCTGCATTATTTGAAGCAGAGTTACGCAAGAGGGGCTATTCTGGCTGCTGTAAAATGAGAAGTTTTAATCAGGAGTTTTTCTATGGAAATGTATGCAGTGGCGGCAGTGGGTTTTATCCCAGCTATTTTGATGGACCAGTAGGCGGTACGGGAGTTGCTGCATCCAATCCTCAAGGAGCTGGGTGGAAAAAGATAGCTCGCAATGAGGCAGTTTATGTCGATTATACCTGTATCATTGAAGGCTATACCGGTGATCAAACCCGAATTTTTTGCATCGGCGAACTCACGCCTCGCATGGAAAAGGCATTTTCGGACGCAGTATTAATTCAAGCTGAAGTTCTAAAAACATTACGGCCGGGATCTCTCGCTGAAGATTCTTATTTATTAGCGTTACAATTGGCGGAAGAAATGGGTTACAAGGATCATTTTATGGGATACAAGGAGAATCAGGTAAAATTTCTTGGTCATGGTATCGGATTAGAATTAGATGAATGGCCTATTTTTGCCAATGGAGTTAAGACACCGATTCAACCAGGAATGACTTTTGCTCTTGAACCAAAGTTTGTGTTCCCAGAAGGTGCAATCGGCACAGAAAACAGCTTCGTGATGACAGAGGAAGGACCCGAATATTTAAGCATAACGCCTGAAGTGATTACGTATTTACCTTAATTAGCTAGTGTGGGCGGCACTCCTTTTATCATTCCAATCATAGAAATGATAGTGTTAGATTATGGGTGCTGCTAAATTGTATATCGTAAAAAATGTGAGAAATAAGGCTCAGCCAGCAGTGAGTATGCTGCCGGCTGAGCCGTATTAGTTATGAGTTAAAATAAAATAAAATCCTAAAATTGGGAGGAAAAGGAAATTATAAAGCGAAGATAAGTAATAAGATAAGAGTTTCAGTACACGGATACTCGCTAAGCTCTGGTTTGAAGATTATTTATGATTATTTGCATGTTATTGTATATTCACTGTGAAACCGTTATCGAATCCTATGATAAAAATCATATAAAATTTAGGAGGTATCACTATGAATCATCAAGCAGTACTTTCCGACAATAAAATAGTAGGTACAGGATGGTTGCCGCCATTACCTGATTTGCGTGATTATACGGAGATGCATCCGAAGTTGGAAAAAGTCATGCAAAAGTTGGGTTTATCAGAAAGAGTACCGCTGCCTTCTAAGGTAGATTTGCGTCAATGGTGCTCTGAAATTCAAGATCAAGGTACGCTGGGAGCGTGTACTGCACACGCCGCTGCAGGTATCATTGAATACTTTGAGAATCGATCTTTTACGAATCACATTAAAGCCTCTCGGCTTTTTATTTACAAAAATTCTCGAAATTTGAGAGGCGTGACTGGAGATAAAGGTTCCTATTTGCGGGATACCATGGGAGCGTTAGTACTCTGCGGTGTACCGTCAGAAAGTTACTGGAAGTATACAGATAAAGCTCCAGACTTTGATAAAGAGCCGTCTTCCTTTGTATATGCAGTAGCAGACAACTATGAAGCGTTGCAATACTTTTGTCATGATGCATTAGGTATGAATAAATCTCCTGCTGAAGTATTAAATAGCGTAAAGAAGTATATTGCATCTGGTATTCCATCAATGTTTGGTTTTTATGGTTTTAATTCATTTACGCAGTCAAACGTTCCTGGAGGAATTCCTTATCCAGGTTCAGATGAACAAGCACAATGGGGGCATGCCATTGTCGCAATCGGTTATGACGATACGATAAAAATTAAAAATACTACATATAATCAAGAAACGACAGGAGCATTACTGATCCGTAATTCTTGGGGAGTCAACTGGGGTGATCAAGGCTATGGCTGGCTGCCATATGATTATGTTTTGAATAAAATTGCATCTGATTTTTGGTCGCTTTTAAGTATGGAATGGATTGAAACGGATCAATTTGGAATTTAGCCAGTATAGTAAGTACTATCAATTTAAGAAATCAAAATAAGCGTATCTTTATATTCTTAATGGTTTCACAGACAATACTTTGCTTTGCATAGTATCTACCATAAACACATATGGCTAAGTCGGCGAATGTTAATGTTTGCAGATGTTGTAGATTTTTGTCTTATCATATGATATAATTGTATACAATAGCAAGGGCGCTGTTTTCTATTAAAGAAAATCAGCGTCTTTTTGGTTTGACTCTACATGTAAGGAGGGGAAAAGGTTTATCAGGTAGGTAATAAGATGTTACATGATGTCTTTAGGACATTTTTAGAGGGGGAGAATTTTTTTATGATGACTGCTATTGGCGTTATTATGGTAATTATTACAGTTTACTTTTTGATCAAACGATATGATGCGCGACTGATTTTATTAGCTTCTGGTATTATTATGGCTTGTGTGGCGGGTACGCCGATGGTTTCTTTAAATGCTTTTGCAAAAGAAATGACTAATAGCGGGCTGATTCAGGCAGTTTGTTCCGTTATGGGTTTTGCAATGGTAATGAAGTATACAGAATGTGATAAACATTTAATCAATTTAATGGCAAACGGTCTTTCGAAAGTTCGTCCGCTTTTGATTCCGGGCGTTGTTTTGGCTACTTACGCTGTGAACGTAGCACTACCAAGTGCTGCAGGAACCGCAGCGGCTGCAGGGGCGATTTTTGTACCGTTGATGATGTCGGCAGGTGTTCATCCGGCCATGGCGGGAGCAGCGGTGAAATGTGGTACATACGGCAGTATGCTGAATCCGGGTTTGGCACATAATCCATTCGTAGCCAAGATTGCTGGTGTGGATGTTCTGGATGTTATTGCATTTCATTTTAAAGCCAATATTGCTTCCTTGCTAACAGCAACCATTTTGATTACGTTGATTGCTTATTACAAAAAAGAACATAAAGGCTATAAGACGGAAGGTTTTGAGGCAGAAGCATCTTTTAAAGTAAATCTTCTATATGCGTTGATGCCAATTTTCCCTATTGTAATTTTAATTTTAGGTGCAACGGCAATTATACCGGCATTTAAGATGGATGTTCCACAAGCCATGATTATCGGTTCTTTAGCTGCTCTTTTGGTGACAAGAAAAAATCCTGTTAACCTGAGCAATGCATTCTTCGATGGTATGGGGAAAGCCTATGGTGAGATTCTTGGTATTATCATTGCTGCAGGTGTATTTGTTTCTGGTTTGACAGCAATTGGACTTGTAAAAGCTTTTACTGATTCAATGCTGAGCAATCCGGCAATTGTTAAGATTTGTGCAGCTGTCGGTCCATTTATTTTAGGATTAGTGGTTGGTTCGGGAGATGCGGCAACATTTGCGTTTAATCAAGCGATTACACCACATGCTGCAGATTTTGGTATGTCAGTGGTGCAAATGGGCAGCATGGCAACACTCGGCGGTACACTAGGGCGTACGATGTCACCGATTGCCGGTGCTACAATTATTATAGCTGGTATTGCCGGTGTCAATCCAATGGAAATCGCAAAACGCAACTGCTTACCAATGGTGGGGGCTATGATTGTTGGTATGTTATTCTTGTTAGCGTAAAATTTTGTAACTTTTCATTAGAGCAGTAATTTTTAACAAAGGTGTTGAATTGTTATGTCGAAAATTACGATCGTAGCAACAGGGGATTCTTTTATTACGCAGTGTTTACCGCAAGATATTCATTTCACAAAATTAAAGAACTATATAGAAGCACATGATGTTCGATTTACGAACTTTGAGATTCTATTACATGATTTTGAAGTGTATCCAGCCCCAACAAGCGGAGGCACATGGGCAGTTGCTCGTCCAGACGTATTACAGGATATTAAGCAGCTTGGTTTTAATATGATGGCTTGGGCAAATAATCATACAATTGATTGGAATATTGACGGTGTTTTAACGACAATGAATCATCTCGATAACAATAAATGTATTCATGCCGGTGTTGGCAGAAACCTAGCAGAAGCCTCGCAGCCCAAATATCTTGATACCCCTCAAGGACGAGTTGCGCTGATTGGCATTACTTCTACGATATCGGAATGGGGCATGGCAAGTGCACAAAGACCAGATGTACTTGGCCGTCCCGGGGCGAATGTTCTTCGGTATCAGTCGGTTCACAAAGTACGTCCTGAAGATTTTAATAAGTTAAAGGAAATCGTTGAGCAGACAGAGGTAAATTCCAATAGAATACTAAATGAAAAAGAAGGATTTACAAAGCCGGTTGAAGGCGGTTATTATGTCGGCAATATCAGATTTGAACAAGGTGATGAGCCAGGGACGGTAACCAGGATGAATTCCAAAGATGCCGAACGTATTGTGCGATCAATTCGTGAAGCTGCACGGCAGGCGGATGTTGTTTTGGTAAGTCATCATACACATGAGCGTAAAGGCTTGGAGAAAGACCGTCCAGCCGATTTTGCTCGTGATTTTGCAAAGTTGTGCATTGACAGCGGTGCGCATGCTTATATTGGTCACGGCCCGCATATTTGGCGAGGTATTGAAATCTATAAAAAACGTCCGATTTTTTATAGTCTTGGCGATTTTATTTTCCAAAATGATTCGGTAGAACGGCAGCCAACAGAATTTTATGACCTTTATGATTTAGGCGTAGAAAATACGGTATCTGATGGACTGGATGCTCGCAGTGCAAATGAAACAAGAGGTCTGGTTGTCGATCCCAAAGTATTTGAATCCGCTATGGTTTCTTTTGCTGTTGTGGATGGTCAAATTGATGAAATTACTTTAAATCCGCTTTCACTGGGATTTGAATATGGTAGAGCACGCCGCGGTCGTCCACAATTGTCCGATAAAGAAAACGGAGAACGAATTTTACGCGATATTGCTAATTTATCAAAAGAGTTTGGCACGAAAATTATGATAAAAGATGGCATAGGAACAATTGGATTGAAATAAAATTGTTTCAGCAGATTGGTATTTTCATTGTTGAATGTTAAAAAGAATAGCAGACAAATGGTAGCCTACAAACGTTAATGATTGTAGGCTGCCATTTGTTTATTACGGTTAATACAAGAATTTGTAAAGAAGTAAATAGATTAGCTATTTTATACGATATGATAATAGAAGGTGTCAGCCGTTTTAAGTGATAGGATTTCTAAAATCTTTAGGCAATAAAAGTTGCTATCAAATAAATAAGATGAAGGGAATGGTTTTCTATGAATTTAGGTATATCGGGGATTTCATTTTCGCCACAAAGTAATTCTCGTGTTGGACAGAATGATAAGAGTGAAGTAAAGAACAATCAAGGCAAAAGGCAATACGTCACGGAACAAGAAGGCGCCTATGAATGTACGTATGTAGTTATAGGAGAGAACTTCAAGATTTTGATAGGGAGAGTTCCTAAGAATAAGGACGAAGAGCAAGATACGTCCAAAACCGAAGCTGCAGGTAATCAGGGTATACATGCACTGAGTAATGACCAAACGTTGATGGGGCATCAAATGTTAGCTGCGGCGAAACTTTCTAATAAAAATTTACAGCAAAGAATCCAAGCTGCAGACAAATATGATACAAGTTCCTATTATGATAGTGCTAAACTAGATGCCAAGGGTTAGTAATCAATGTTTTTGGTATTCTTACTGGATAGAAAACGTATCGATTTGGAAAAATAAAATATAAAACCAATATTGGTCAAGAGAGACAATAACAATGATTAAAATACAGAATCGTTATTTATATAGCCAAGAACGATGAAAGAGCCTTCCGCAAAATGTGGAAGGCTCTTTCATGAGAACTATTTCATAGTGAGTACATTTTCTGGTGTGGTATTGTAATCCGTTGTTACTCCAACACTAAAATGAATAAACAGTTCTGGATATCCCTCTATCGGCAGCCAGTACGTTATTATTTCTCTTTCTCCAAATTTTATTTTTTTAAATGTCGGCTGTTGAGTGTCTAACGCTTGATTGGCCAAGCAGCCTTTATGTGCTTCAGGTGCACCGTGGGTTGAACATTTCATTCCCTCCGTACGGCCAAACTTTTGACACGCTGCATTTAGGGCAATTATTTCTCGATTCTTATGTGTAAGCTGCACTGGCTCAGGGAAGTTTCCCCACATAAGATGGAAAGCTTCAATTACTTTAGAATCAATCATTCAGAATCCTCCTTGCTAAATCTTTTTGGCTGTTTCAAGAGAATAGAATAATCTTTCATCATGTTTACATTGCTTGACTTAAGATTACTTAAATCGTCAATACCTGCTTTTCACCGGACATTGTTTGGCATATTGCCTGAGCGTTGTCCAAATAGAATAACTCAAACTTTCCATCGCCAGCGGCGTACAAGTTGCCAAGAGCAGGCATTACCTCCAAAGCTTTTTGTTGCACTTCCTTCGTAGTACAGAACGTTGCCTTGCCGCAGATGCGAAGGGTATTGTACTTGGCATCAACACAACAGATTTCTACACTTGGGTTAGCTGCAAGCTGCTTATACATATCTTTTTGATTAGAGGTGCAAAAAATCAATTTTCCATCATAGTTCATTACAAACCCTAATGGCCGGACATGTGGCTGATCTCCGCCAGTTGTTGCCAAATAAAATACTTTGTTTGCTGTTAAAAAATCTAGAACTTCTTTCATTTAGTAAAACACTCCTTTATAATCATTGTTATTTTGGATGAGCTTCATGGTATAATTATATTATAAAATCAGTTTATGACAAGTACGCAGGTTTTAATGATTAAGTATCAAAAAGCATACTATAGAAGGAGATTGTATATGAGCAAAAAGAGTATAGATGAAACATATGCTGAAGAGAGCTTGCTCTGCCCTATTCGCTACACGATAGATGTTGTAGGCGGTAAGTGGAAGCTGCCAATCATCTGTATGCTTGCCAGCGGGATGCCGACAAGGTACAGCAGTATCAAACGTAAGCTAAAGGATGTGACAAACATGATGTTATCGCAGTCACTAAAAGAATTGGAAGCATCGGGTATCGTCCATCGTGAACAGTATAACGAAGTTCCACCCAGGGTTGAATACACTCTGACTGACAAGGGCAAAAGCATTATACCGCCTTTGCTGAAGTTGGCCGAATGGGGTGCAGGTCATATGAAGGAGGATCCGGCATGTGGAGCTTTCTGTGATACGTGCCAATCGACCAATTAGTAGTGCTTGGAAGATATTCGAATGGTTCTATGTTTGCTCATAAATAAAAACTAGATCCTTATTAAGAGCCGTATCATTGCTTTCTTAATAAAGCTTCTGTATTGAACATTCTTACAGTTCAATACAGAGGCTTTTTGTTGTAATTGGAATAAATGATAACATTATAACGATAATAATTATTTACAAATAATTATTAAACATATATAATAAAATAAATGTTATATATTGGGACGTACTTACTAATGAATCGTGACTTTAATTCCTGCATAGTGGCAGTAAACGTGAGGGGGTGCTTTGAATGAATGAGGACAAAGAAAATGAATGGCGTGGTAATCCTTTTGTGATTCTTGCTGGAATACTAGTGTTATATACTGCGAGTAACTCAATTATTACACTATTGAATTTATAAGATCGTTAAATACGGTCGGTTATTGTAAATATATCTTTATTTAATTTCATTTCATCTAGAAACAGGATACTATGGTTGTTCCTAGCAGGGACAAAAATTTGACAAATGACAACAAAAAAGTATTGATTTCTGCTAACAATAGATGTATAGTAGAATTAACAAATGATAATCAATATCAATTGAATGAGAGATTATTTCTTAGGAGGTGGCAACATGAAACTGTCGATAAAGAATTTGAGGATTGTTGTCAATAAGCTGACTGAATAGCGAGTGGAGGTGAGTCCAGTGTTTAAAGAATTTGATGAGTCAAAGATAAGTTCTGATTCATAATCATATTGGAGAGTGAAGACAGCAGAAATCAGAGCTTTATCAATGGAGGAGGCCAAGGATACTTGAAAACAGAATATAATTAAAGGCTACCTTTGAACATAGAAGGTAGCCTTTAATTATTATATTCATGGATAATGCTGAATGATGGATTGAAATAATGTTTGCTGGATATAAAGCATGCACATTTAGTAACATATATAAAGAGAAGCTGCCTCTATAGTTACTTAGTTAGTAACTATAGAGGCAGCTTCTCTTAGGACTAGCATCTATCCTCGAGTCTCATAAAATTCTAAATTGATAAATGGGCTATCTTTAAAGCGCTTTCCATGCTTTTAGCTGACGCTATAAATCCAGTTTTGTGACAAAATATAGCATCATTTATTTGAAGTATAGAATTTATTTCTTCACTTGATTTTCCTCTAATGGATTCTAATATATCTTTTCTTGCTTCGAAAGTATCGACGGTTTTCTTAACAGTCTGAACCTTATATTCTGCATTAGTATCATCTGGAGAAATAACGAACAATACCTCATTATTTAAGTCGATTTTAAGCAGATGGTGGAGCCAGGGACAGCCGCTTTTTAAAACCATTATTTCCTTAATCGTTCTATTTTGAAAAGCATCATCTACGATGCTTCTTGCCTTTATAACAGAAATTTGTCTACTTATTATCCTTTTTATGACTTCAGTTGCATATTGCGTAGCCTCTTCAAAGGCCTCATCTTTGGAATCATTTGAATCCCATGTAGGATTAAAGTTTTGAATAATATCACTTATTGAAGTTACCTTGATTTCTGATTTTATATCTACGCCATTATCGGTAGCGTCAATTCCCTGTAATAAATGGTTATCAACATAATCAAAAATCAAAGTAATATCATCCTCTTCAAGTTGAGAATTAAACTTTTGTATTACTCTTGAACCAAACTCTCTCCAGACTAAACCGCAAGCAGCATATGGAATATGATTTTCTCTTATTTCTTTATTTAGTTGATGGTGATCGAATTCTCCTAAGGATATGTCATATACAAGATCTAGTTGGCTAAGGATAGTTTCATCTCTTGTTCTTGTTACTTTTATGTCGCCTAGCAGTAGTCTAAGTATAGCGGTTGCCATAACATCGTCTGCATGAAATTTCCCATTATGTGTTCCTAATGTTTTAATATTCTTTTCATTAATCATCATTTACCCTCTCATATTCCAACTCATTATACATTCAATATTGATATTATAAATATAGTATAACATTGTTTAGGTAAATCCTATTCAATAACATTAACTTTGACAGATTCTTAATCGGAGAACTCCTGCAAGGCGAAGATGCTTTACAGGAGTTTGTTGTATCCTCTGGGATAACAGGCCAAGAACTCATTTGATTTGTTCTAGGAGCCTTCTCCGTGTCGCTGACCAGTATGGTTTTGATTTTTGACTTTCTTAGATCCTGAAAGTGGTTCAGATGTATTGTGGTCATTATTTTGTGTATGGACAGAGGCATTTGGCTGATCTACAGGGTACGTTTCGGGCTTAGTCATGTCATCTCCTCCGATATAAGTTTATTATGAGCTTTAGAGCGTACGTCGATCGTTTCGGTCTCAATAAGCCTATTGTACTTGAGAGCGTTTTATTTATAGGCAGCAATTAAGTCTTGCGATCGTTCATGCTTGAATCTTATTACATAGCTTTCGGTGACTTGCTTCGTTTTATCCGTGGAAGATTCGAGGATAATTGTACTTTTTCTCCAGTAAGAATAAGCAAGTTTGTGCGGAGTTTTTTCACTTTGATGTTAGCCTTAAACGTTTCTTTATTCAAAATTACACGTTGTCAGGAGAAGGCACCATGAGATCACAAGGAGCTGTAGCTTTTCCTTGATTGTGGCTGTAACTGATAATTGGTCATCAAGCGATCAATAGCCGCATTGACCTGACCAGAAGTAATTAGGCGCGTACATTCAAACTGTCTTTCGGTATTTTTATGGCGCGGACACCAAGAGAAATCTTGGTGAACCAACACGAAACGACTATCTCTGAAACAGCAGCTACAGGCATGGTAATTAATGACGCGATACGGAGTGGAAAACTCCATGTTTGGCAGGCGGAAGCCGCTGATGAGGACGACTGGCTTACCTAGGCACCAGGCAAGCCAGGACAGCCCATTCGACATGCTGACCAAAAAGTCAGTGTGGTATAAGAGACTGGCTCGCTGGGGCAATGGAAGCCAGTCGGTAAAGTCTTCGGCACCATATGGGATGGTGCCGAAGCAACTGCCGCTGCCTTGGTAGGTCTCTTTATCAATACACAGTACCCGGTAGCCTTTCTCTTTGAGATGCTTGATGGTACAGAGCCATCCGATTGGATTATTCCAGCATTTCGCCTGGACCGAAGTTTGGGCGGCAATACATACATATGGCTCTGCAATAAGTCGATCTATCGGCTTTGGAATCGTCTGAGGACGAAGTTCATCAGTTTTTAGCCCCAGCAGATAGGGGATGAATCGCTGCAAACTAACAATACGCCAGTCTAGAGGTCGATGTAGACCACCGTCAGAGGGAAAAGAGATACCTAAATAATAGGAGGCATAGATATCGTCAGGACGCTCTTCTGAATCAATGAAATGCAGGTCAGGATAAGTCGGCTTAAACAACTCGGCCAATTCAGGAGCCATAGCGCAATAAACTTCGCAGTTATACTTGTATTTAAACTCATGAACATAAGGAAACCAGGTACTGATATCCTCGAGTGTACCAAAGGAAAACTTCATTAGGATTTTTTTGCGAGAGGGGCTATAGTCATGGCGAAAAACGAGTTTTTCGTCATGATAGATTTCGAGGCGAAAGTTGACGTAGTATTTTTTGCTGCTGAAAACCAGAGTATCAGAGACTTGGGCATCGTAAAGCGTGAGAAAGGCATCATTATCGATAATTCTAAGGCGCCAGTTGCCAGCTGGTATTTTGACCCTGGCTCCGTAGTTGAAATCGAAGGCTAATCCCTCGATATTAGTTTTACAGGTTAGCTCCCCAGGGCTAAATATTGTGGAAGGGTTTTGGGTTGGTGCTGGCTGATCGGATGCCGATGGTTCGGTTTCCACTTGCTGGTGATTCATGGTGTGTTCTTCCTTTCGCCAGTTGTTAGTTAAAAATGAGGACGACTTATGTTGTTCATTTGTTGATTTTGCAAATTACTTCCCATTTTAGTGTAACATTATCGTAATACGACTAATTATTTGTAACAAGTAAAGTTTAATAAGAAACTATAAAGATGCAATTTATTAATCTTTATAAAATTTTATAAATACCCTTTGACAAGATGCAGCTGTGTATGGAAAGCTGCATCTTGTCAAAGGGTAGAAATCGAGTCTCATTCTCCAGTTACATGCAAGGAAAGAACGGAGCTATTCTGGTCTCCAACCTGGCATATAAGCAGGATTTAATAGCATATTTGTCGAAATACTTGCAAAAAAATATTTGATTTTTATTTGAATTTTGAGGAAGTGGCAGTATGTCCGAGACCGTTATTTTGATTGTGGATGATGAACTTGAAATCTGTGAACTGGTTAGTATGTACCTGGAAAAGGAAGGATATCGCACACATTATGTGCATGATGGCGTCAGCGCCATACAGGCTGCAGTACACTATCAGCCAGACTTGGTATTGCTGGATAATCTACTGCCGGATCTAAGCGGTGTGGAGGTTTGTACGCAGCTACGCAGGCTTATGGATATTCCGATTCTTTTTATGAGCTGTAAAGGGGAAGAAAGTGACAAAGTCATTGCTTTGGGGATCGGCGGTGACGACTATATTGTCAAACCGTTTGGTCTGCGTGAGCTGGTCGCTCGCGTTAAAGCGCATTTACGACGGAGAGAAAAAATGGAATTGACCAATGAAGTACTTCAATTTGGCAGCTTATGTATTGATATTACAAGCCGTTGCGTCTGGCTTAATCGGGAACGGATCAAATTGTCCGGGACTGAATTTGATATTCTTCTATTGCTGGCGCAAAACCCTGGGATTGTTTTTAGTCCAGAAGAGATCTTTCGCAAAGTGTGGTCTGCAAACGTAAACGAAGATGTTCGAACGGTTATTGTGCACGTCAGCAATTTGCGAAAGAAAATTGAAAGCAGCTCGACTCAGCCTGTTTATATTCTGACAGCTTGGGGAACGGGTTATCAATTTAACAGTGTTTGGGCTCGGCGTGGACTGGGAAGGCCTTCGGCAGGAAAGCGAGAGCAACTTGCAGCAAGATAATTTGAAGGGTTCTTACA
The DNA here is from genome assembly GCF_900114615.1 of Pelosinus propionicus DSM 13327. Taxonomy (GTDB): domain Bacteria; phylum Bacillota; class Negativicutes; order DSM-13327; family DSM-13327; genus Pelosinus; species Pelosinus propionicus. The sequence goes on from NZ_FOTS01000026.1 coordinate 70,185, forward strand.
GTCTTTTTATTTCTATTGTGCTTATTATCATTATTGTTACCATTATTGGAGTCGTTTGGATAAATGGTAATACGTCAGAATTGTATATTCGTGAAGGCTGGCATTATCGTTGGGGTGATTCACCGAAAGCAGCTGATGGGCAGCCAGAATGGGTAAAAAAGTTTAATGAACCGGAAGAATGGCATAACACAAGATTTCCCGGACAACCTCCAGGCTGGGATGGCAAGAGCGTATTATGGCTGCATGGTATACTGCCTACTACGGTCTATGCTAAGCCCATTTTATTTTTAGCAACAGTGAATCATCATATTGAGTGCTGGGTAGATGGAAGGAGGATTTATCAAAGCGGTGAAATCCCTGTTCCCGAAGGAACCGCATATAATCCTTGGTTTCCCATGCACTTGATTGAACTGCCTAATGATGCAGCTGGAAAGAATATTTATTTGCGGATTCATTCCAATGGGCCAATCATTGGTTTAGGGGCTATGCCGCGTATCGGTGATCATACGGAAATCGTTGCGATTCGGACTAGACTCGATTTTTTTAGAACAGGGTCGGTTTTCCTTGGTTTATTTGGTAGTAGCATTGCTTTTTTCATGGCCTTGCGCAATAAAGGTCTGAAAAGCTATTATGCTTTTGCAGGTGGGGCTGTCTGCAACAGCTTGGTTGGTATGAGCGGTATATTTAATATCCAAACACTGATTAAATCCTCTCAGATTTTAATGTTTGGGACTATGACAGGTGCTTTATTTGGGCAGGGGTTCTTAATATGGTTTTTAGAATCAATTGTCCAAGAGAGGCATGTAAAAACGGTTCGCAGAATTCGTTATCTACTTTTTCTAGTGGCTGCTAGCGGAATGCTGCTCTTATGCTTTGATACAGGAAAAAGCATATTTTTAGTACGAATGGCATTGTGCATGTTAGTTTTAAATATTATCTTGCTGTTTCATGTATTTTGGGGACAGTTGCGCACCAATGAAGAAGCCCGTATATACGCGGCAGGAATTGGTGCATGGGCAGTCGCTTTGGGCGCAGATGCGCTGAGATCTCTGGGAATCTTGGCTTTGCCCGTGGCGATCGGAGTGTCTGGTCAGCTGGTAGATTTGAGCTGTCAGGCTTTCATTCTTCTCCAAAGAGTTCGGCGTCTGTACCAGCAAAAAGAAGAGGCTGCATTGCAGATTTTGCGTAATAATGATGAATTGAACCTGCTTAATGCTCAAATTAATAATAGTAACGACAATCTGGAAAGGCAAATAACACAACGGACCGGAGAACTTCAGGCAACAACACTTCTTTTGCAACAGCAGAATGAAAAACTCGCTTGTATGGAAAAAGCCCGTCAGCATTTGGTTAGTAATATCGCACACGATCTTCGGACACCGGTCATGATGATCCGCGGTTATGTGGAAGCCATTTTGGATGGTGTCGCCCAGGAGCCGGTGCAGAAGGAAAAAGCGCTGCAGGTTATACATAGCAAAACATTGCTTCTGAATAATTTGATTGAGGACTTTTTTACGTTATGCAAATTGGAATCTCGGATGCTGACAGTAGAGTGGCAAAAGGCTTTAGTAGGAAATTTTCTAAAGTCAATATTGGACTCTTATCAAGCCGATGCGGCTAATCTGAATGTAAAATTACTCTTTCTGGTACCTCCTGAGGTGCGGGATAAAATTATCAAAATCGATCGATTTCGTTTAGAGCAGGTATTCGCCAATTTGATTTATAACGCAGTAAAATATACTCCTGCCGGAGGAAGTATTACTGTTGCCGCAGGAGTTGGTATAACCGGAGATGAAGTAGTCTTTTCAGTTCGAGATACAGGAGTTGGCATTTCTGTCGAAGAACTGGAAAAAATATTTGATCGTTTTTATGCAGGGAGAGGTGCAATTGTTCATAGTGTTGGCAGCAGTACTGGACTGGGATTAGCCATAGCTAAGGAAATTGTCGATATACACGGGGGACGTATCTGGGTAGAGAGTGAAGTTGGACAAGGCAGTATTTTTTATATTGCATTGCCGCTGCTGCAAGAATAACTCTTATTTCTCCCTATCATCATCGTTATGAGTAAAAGGTTTCAAAGCGGGTTGTAAATTTAATGCCCTGGAAGGAGACGGTTCCTTAGACCGAACGAAGATGTCGTCCTGCCATATCTGATATGCGTATATTATAACTCCTAACGCGGAAGTCATAAAAACATCTAGCATAGGGCTGACATTTTGAAATTGAATTACACCTCTATTACCTAGGAAATAATCTTCAAATACTAGGGTATAGAGCAAATTTAATAAAAAATCGACACCTACGTACAGCCAAAATCGTCCATACGTAAATTTTAACATCCACATTGTTGCTACAGGTATGGGACCATACAGATATGGAACACTCTGGAGAGGATAAAGCTTTACGGGATATATCCACCACCCAAACGTGATACCTGCTTCAAGAATCATTGCACTTGTAATCGTAGCAAATAGACCAACAGGCATAAAACGCTTGATATCCTCTTTTTTCATGAAAAAAAGACTGAGCCACGACAGGATAAATATCGCTGCTAGAATCGTTTGGTTGCTCAAGATTCAATCCTCCTATAAAAACGTAACTTTTTTATCGTACTTGCTTGTGTTAGTATGTGCTTCACTTAGATTTTTATTAGAGAAGAGAGAGTGTGATTTAAAGGGACGGAAGTTATCGAATGTTTATGAGGAGTACCTTCATATACGTTCGATTTTTTTATAGCAAGATAAATGGTTTTGCAGTTTGATCGGAACGTATCATAATAACAAGACAAATACTAAAATCAGACAGGTATGTTTTTGAAGATTTCATACTTCTTTTGGACATACTAAATGTAAGTGCTAAAAAAGGAGGTGCTAAATGATTAGGCAAAGTGAATCTAAACCAGAAGCTAAACAAATAGGCTCAGAACTATCGGATGATAAACAGCAAAAATTGTACCAAGAATTGAAACGTTCCGGACAAGTTGAAAACCCCGTTAAATATACCCAAACGCATCTAGAAGGCGGCGAGGCAGACAGGGATACAGAATAAACTTGAATAAGAATGGCTATAGAAGTAAAAAAAGAAAAGCTCGCAACGTACTGCTTGAACTGGTACCTAGAAATAGGACATTATAGAAAAAAGCCTAAATTAAGCCACAATGAGATGATCCCGATATTGAATCGGGGTCATTTTTTTTAATCCCCATTGATAGCGATGACAGTTATAGTATTCAATATAATTATAAATGGTTTCTTTAAGGTCGTTAAAAGTTTGACAGCTTTTAATATCGACTTCATCCTTCATATGACCAAAGAAAGATTCCATGGATGCATTGTCTAAACAGTTTCCCTTTCGGGACATAGACTGCTTGATATGTAAGTCTTTTAAGGAAAGTTGAAAGTCTGGATGTGTATAGTGAAAGCCCTGATCTGAATGAAGGATT
>NZ_FOTS01000031.1 GCF_900114615.1 Pelosinus propionicus DSM 13327
TCCTATAAGTTCAAGATTAAATCCATTTTCGATAAAAATTTGATTAGGTGTTTTTCCGGTTAAATACTCTCGAACAGCTTTAACTTTAAAATCAGTATGATAGGATATGGAACGGTCAGATACTTTAATCACATTCGAATTTTTCAGTAATAGGCTTTGCTCTAAATTGTTGTACAAGATCTTGCTCATTATTATCCTCCGAAAGATTTAATACTATTGATTATAAACTCAAAAATACCCCTTGTATTGGACTTTTTCTAAAATGTCCAATACAAGGGGCTCAGTTCAGCTGATACGTTGCGGGCTTTTTCAGTATTCAATTCTACTAACCTTTTGAAATGCTTATACATGCATTCGTTGCTGATTATTCATTGAATATCCTTCTCTTGGAACATCACGCATGTCAAATGTATTATCTTTTATTTCAATTGTATTGAGTTTTTTAACAGTTCCATAAGCTTCTTTTAATGAAAGAGTATCTCCTCTCCCTGAAAGAATCCATAATGTCTTATACCCCTGAGGTATTGAAAGAAGCTTATCTTCACCTTTGCCATCAGTAAAATACACTAATAAATTGATCTTTTTATTATTAGCATATTCAAAAACCGGGTTAAACTTAGTACTGCCTCTTACATTCATTCGATCCTTTATATCCTTGACGGATTTGATAGTATAAACACGTCTAATATCACTATCGCATTCTATAATCGTAATTTCATGATTAACATTTTTCACTATACTGAGCACTTCTTTAATAGCTTGATTAAATTCTTCATCACTAATGCTTCCGCTTATGTCAAGGGCAACAGCAATTTTTGCTTTATGACTATTAAGCTGTCCTCTTAAATCCAATCGATCAGGCTGCCTTCTATTTCTTCTTGTTATCGTCTTCTTTTTACTGCTTTCAACAGTTCCCATTAGCCTCTTAAGATACAAATTCCAAGGCAATTCAGACTTACTATTTTTAAGTGATGTGATCATACTTTCTAAATAAGCTGGAACAGTACCTTTTTGAGAATGATTAATAGACTTCTCCGTAAATTCTTTAAGTGTTTTTTCATCTAAATCACTAATGTCTTCCCAAATGTCATGGGTTTTTTCAGGATCGTAGTCAAGTTCTATGATTTCATCGTTATTACTATCATCTTCTACTGCATCTTCATCTTCTTCTAGTAAATCAATGGCAGTTTGAATTTCTTCTGCATAATATTCAAAGGACTCAAATGGCAAGAGTTTTAAAGAAAGATTTAAATTTACCCATTCTAAAGTTGTTGCATAGGGCGGCAAATGGTCTAAATATGTATTTACAACTACATCCATTGCCATATTAACAGCTAATGTTCCATATTTAGTCTTATATTCTTTTGCTCTTATTAGGTGCATAGATATGATATGGAGTATCTCGTGTTTAATTGTGCTTTCCATTTGTTTTATCGTAAGAGTTAAAAAAATGATGGGGTTAAAATAGATAACATATTTTGAACCTTTAAAATTGACGGCAGTTGGACTACTTATATCAAATCGTATTTCTCTAGACATTTGAAACAAAAAATATCCATAGAAATTATCTTTATCCTCCATAAGACTTAAAGTAACTTTATCTACAAGACTAAAAAACTCTTCTTTAAAATCATTTGGTATATGTATCTTAGAATTATTATCTTTGTTTTCTTTTAAAAATACAGTAATTATTTTATATGCTTCTTCATAAATCCCTTTTGCAAGGGTGTCAAAATAAGTTTCCATACATCATCACCTTATTGAACTATAAGCTTTAAAATAGGATTCTACAAACGCTTCATTTTCTATGGCATATTTGTACACCTCAGTATAGCTATTCTTTATATCCTTTATAATTCCTATCATTAAATCTACAGGATATATTTTTAAAAAATCAATCAATCTATCAATATAATAATTTGGGTTAGAATCATCGTTTTTTATAGTTGCTTCTAAGTTTTTAAGAATATTCTTTGCGGATAAATAGAGTCTTGTATGACTTTCGTTTTTCACTTTTTCTACAACAGATACGTGAAGAGAATTTCCAGAAAAAACATCTTCAAAAGATAGTAGTGAATGATAGTCTGATTCAACAAAACTAACAAACTCTTCTGCAATGAGTTTCCCTACATTTCCTCTTATCACATTTAAGAATACGGATCTTGGTATCGAATCCTTTTTCTTTCTATAAATCTTATAAATGCTAGATATTCTTTCATAGCTTCTTGGAGTTGCCCTAACATCATCTTCGTTTGTTTTGTGCAAGTATTCTGGAAAGGTTGAGATAAATTCTGTAACTTTTTGCTCAATTCCGGTATCGATTGCCCAATCTAACCACTGCATATAATCAGGTTCCATGTATAACCATACAAATCTGTTTTCTTGTGCTACATCCATATCTACAACTTGATAGTCGAAATCCGAGCCATATTTGCTGGAAGGATTCATGGCCGCTACTATTCTCACATCTGCATGCAGCTTATATCCATTAATTTCTCTATTTAATATTAGATTCATAAGTTCCTGCTGTACTGTATGTTCACAACGATTGATTTCATCGATAAATAGAAGAACTGTTTTTCCGTTCGATATTTCTTCATCAATTTCCCTTAGCTTATTATGAACTGTATTATATACTGTAGTTCTCTTTTCTTCTTTATCGCAATTATGATTCACTTTTGTATATGAATCTATAGTTGGAAGACCACCTATTTCACCTTCTTTAAGGAGATTCCCATCAATAACAATTAAACTCCAATGATTCATATTTGCAATTTCTTTGACTAAGGCTGTTTTCCCGATTCCGGTTTCCCCAACAATTAAAGGAACCTCTCCAGTAGCTAGCACTAAATCAACACTTTTTAATGTATCTATAAAATTCATTATATCTCCCACCTATTTTATCTTCAGCTTTTCATCTACCGTTATTTTTTTTGCTTTTTTACTTCCATAGTTATAAATAAACATGATTTTATCCATTGGCATAATATCACTATTTTTATCTATAATACTACAATTTAAATAGTCTCTAACATATTTTTCTTCAACATCTTCATTTGACAGTGCTTCCTTGACTACTTGTTCTAATTCATCAATCGAAATTTCTATATCTTGCATGACATATTTTATCACTAAAATATTTACTTTCAGAAATTCTAAGATTTTATTTTTATCTAAATCAGATATAAGGCGAATAGCCCTTTCGTCGTTCTTGACAGCGATAAGCTTTGCATTATGTGTAGGTAATTTTATATAGCGTAATGCATCGTAACTTATTGTTACTGCCTCTTCTTGCACACTTTCGCAAGGTTCTTTTATAAACTTTATTGAATCGTAATTTTTTCTGACCGCTAATAACTGCAATTCCTCACTTGGATGAGTTACATATTTTATAGCCCAGCCAGTCTGATTTATAGCTAGTTTGATTAACGCATCATTTGGATCTTTTATATACTCTAAGTTAATCCATCCATCATGTATAGCTTTTATCTTCATGTCTTCTGTAGGGTTATTTATAAATTGAATCGCTCGGCCATTATTATTAATAGCTATTTTTTGCATCTCTCTCGTTGGAGAATCGATATATTGTAATGCAAGTCCATTTTTTTTAATAGCTAATAATTTCATCTCGTCTGTAGGATGATCTATATATGCGATAGCATTGGGATTATCCTTTATCATTTCAATAAGCTTTGATTGTTCCATAATGGTACTTTACCTCTGTTATTATTTTTTATGTAATCATTGAGTATTTTTTAAGTGAATCTAAATAGTATAATTATACCACTGTATAAAAAAAGGAGCTATCAATGCTGCTGAAATAATACTTTGCAGCCGATCGCAAGTTCTGTTCCAGCAAGTCTCTTAACTTTTTCCCAATTTTTTCCTATTGAGCTTTAAAAAGAGGAATGATATAATATACACAAGTAAAACGATTGGAGTTGAAAAGATGATTATTCTTTCTTGCTAATTTTAGAAGCATAATAGAGTGGAGAGGTAACCCCCTCTTGTTTTATTGTGCCTATGCAAGAAAGATACAAATTCTTTTCACTCAAAATATAGATCTTTGTCATGTCTAATCTGGGCCTGGCTTTGCTGTATGTATGAGCTGCAAGAATGTACTTTCTTGCAGCTTAATGATTTTCATACAGGAGGGTCATTTATGTCTTTAATACACGTTACAAATCTGACCTTTGGTTATGATGACAGTTATGATAATATATTTGAAAAAGTGAATTTTCAAATTGATACCGATTGGAAGTTGGGTTTCGCAGGAAGAAATGGCAGAGGGAAAACTACATTTCTTAACTTATTGTTGGGAAAATACGAATATAGTGGCTCTATTTCAGCAAAAACGAACTTTGAATATTTTCCTTTCAAGGTGACAGAACCGAAAGATAATACGATCGATATAATTGAAAATATCTATCCAGACTATCTTCTTTGGCAGGTCATGCGTGAATTATCGCTGTTGCAGGTTTCAGACGATGTTTTATATCGTCCTTTTGAGACACTTTCAAATGGTGAACAGACAAAAGTATTGCTTGCCACCTTGTTTCTAAAAGAAAATAGATTTTTACTGATTGACGAACCGACAAATCATCTGGATATGCATGCAAGACAAATTGTCAGTGAATATCTAAATACCAAGCGGGGCTTTATTTTGGTATCTCACGATAGAGCGTTTCTGGATCATTGTATTGACCATATTCTGTCAATAAATAAGACACAGATTGATATCCAAAAAGGTAACTTTTCAACTTGGTGGGAAAACAAAAAAATGCAAGATAACTTTGAACTTGCAGAAAACGAGAAACTTCGCAAAGATATTATACGTTTACAAGCTGCTGCCAAGCGCACATCGGATTGGTCAGATCAAGTAGAAAAAACTAAGTTTGGAACGAAAGATTCAGGTTTAAGGCCGGATAGGGGGTATATAGGGCACAAATCTGCTAAGATGATGAAACGCTCTAAATCAATCGAAGCAAGACAGCGGTCAGCTATTGAAGAAAAATCCATGCTGCTTAAAAATATTGAAACTTCGGATAGACTGAAAATCTCGCAGACGGATTTTTACACAAACCGATTTGTGGAACTGCAAGATATTTCAATGTTCTATGGACAGAAAAAAGTTTGCGAGGGCGTACAATTCACGATTGAGCGAGGAGATCGAGTGGCGTTATATGGAAAAAATGGATCGGGTAAGTCGAGCCTGATTAAGTTGATTTGCGGAGAGGATATTTTTTATACAGGCACGATAAGAAAAGCAAGTCAGCTTATCATATCCTATGTTGCACAAAATGCCTCTCACCTTAACGGAAATTTAAGCGACTATTCCAGAGATCATAAGATTGATGAAAGTATTTTTAAGGCTATCTTACGAAAATTGGATTTTTCGCGCGTTCAATTGGAAAAAGATATATCTGATTTTAGTGATGGACAGAAGAAAAAAGTTTTACTCGCGAGAAGCCTTTGTGAAAAAGCCCATTTGCATGTTTGGGATGAACCACTTAACTTTATCGATGTTATATCACGCATGCAAATAGAAGAATTATTGCTTGAATATCGCCCAACGATTCTCTTTGTAGAACATGATAGTGAGTTTTGTAAAAATATTGCAACAAAGATAATCGAACTTTGAGCAAAGACCGCTCTTCGTTTATAGAAAAGAGAGAAACCTTCGTCCACGGTATGCAGTGGCGAAAGCTTCTCTCTTTTTTTCGATTCTAATTGAAGCAGTGTACTTGGAGTTCCCAAAAGACTGACAAGTCTTTATACGGGAACCTCCTGAGCCTGATGTGCGGTGATCCAGCTTTGACATTCACCAGGTGTGGCAGGAATGATTAAGACATTGTTGATATTAGGCATTTGATCAATTTGATTGAGAAGAACCGGGTTGGGATGAATAGCCAGTACGCTGCCGGTGTGGTCAATAGGAAAATTATTCTTGCTGGTCATAATTTTAAGTGTGACCGTACCGATTTTAAATTCAGCGGCAAGGATGGATTCTCGAATCTGAAATTGCTGCAGTTCCGTATCTTGTAGGGCGGCTTCCAGCGTATTTTTTTGTACACCAGCTAAGATGCCATGATGCGGGATATGATAAATACATTGCCGTGTCAGCCAGATTAGGCCAGCATTAATCGCTTGCGGATGAGAGTTGTTGTTAATATAATAATATTGCATATTCATTCCACCTCGTATAGTCTCATAAAAATTAACAGGACTTCTTCTAAAAAAAGTATACCAAGAACCATGAATATGTCAATAATTAAAGTTCAAATCGTGTTATGAAATGTAATTTGTGTAAATAAGACGAGTGATGAAGGGACAGATTATTGACATTTTCTTGATAGAAAATCTAATCGATCAATTTTGGCTATTATTTTAATAGGGTGTCCATATTGGGTGAAATTGATGTATCATTTAATGAAGACTACTTTTTATAATAGACATCAATCAATCCACTAGAAGCTGTGGATGATTGGTAAACGTGGTTTCGTTCCATAAGGCCTTGTTCAATAAAATCTATAATTTAATGGGATAAGAAATCTTATCTGTATTCTATCCCGGGTTATTGTGGAATTGATTTCTTGGCATCGTTCAGTGAATTATTTTTTGTAGTTGCATCTGGCTGTGCTTTGTACCAGGTAGCATACATAACAGGCAGCACTAGTAGTGTCAATAGGGTTGCTCCCAGCAAGCCGCCGCCAATGGCAACCGCCATGGGACCCCAAAAAGCACTGAATACCAGTGGAATCATAGCTAGGATAGCAGCTGAGGCCGTCAGCATTATAGGACGGAAGCGGAGGATGGTGGAATCTATAATGGCATCCCACAGTGACTCACCAGTCGCCAAATGCTGTTCAATCTGGTCAGTCAGAATGATCGAGTTGCGCATAATGATACCGGACAATGCCAGAATTCCCAATTGGACCACAAAACCCATGGGGCTTCCAGTAAGCAAGAGACTGACAGCTACTCCGATAATTCCAAGCGGGGCAGTTAAGAGGGTAAGCAGCATTTTCGGTATACTTTGCAGTTGCATCATAAGCAAAATCGTAATAATGAGCATCATGGCCGGAATAGGCTCCGCCAGAAATTTGCCACTTTTCATGCTTTCCTCCGTCGTACCGTCAAATTCTATACTGTAGCCTGCAGGCAGGCTGCTTCGTAATTCCTGGAGTTCATCGTAAACTTGTGTGGTTACGTCCGTACCAGTAAGGATGGATGAAGGATTTAGTTCTGCCTGAACAATGATCATGGGGAGGAGATTACGCCGATAGATTAAGCCTTCCTCGGCATCATAACGGATGGTGGCGATTTGGTCAAGTGGAACATATTTACCGTTGCCAATGTGAATGTTGAGGTCTTTTATGTGTTCAGGACTATTTCGGTCCTCTTCCGAAAACCGGAAAACCATACCTACGGTTTTATCGCGTTCACGGAATTCAGCAATGGACGCTCCAGACAGCTGTACTTGCAGCGATGCAGCCAAATCCTGGGAGCTGAGACCCAAAGCCCTTGCTTTTGCCTGGTCAACCTCCAGGTGCATTACTTTGCTTTTCTCATTCCAGTTGAGGTTTACATTTTGGGTAGCAGGGTGGGCAGCCATGATGGTGCGGACTTGTTCGGCGATTTGACGGATTCTTTCATGGTCTGGGCCTTTTACCCTCAGCATTACCGGATAATCAGCTGCCGGTCCGTTGAATAATATCTTGACATGTCCTTGAACGTCGGTGAATTCAGTATTTAGTAGTTGTTCAGTCTTTTGCGCCAGTTCGTTTCGGGCCTGGACATCCTTGGCCACTATAATAAATTCGGCGAAATTCGATTTATGGAATGTTGGCTCAAAACTTAGCACAAAGCGGGGAGCTCCTTCACCCACGTGATAGGTGTAGTAAGAAATATTCGGGTCACCGTCCAATTTATCGGCAAACTGGAGGGCCACTTTCTCCGTGTTGATGACGGATGCTCCTTCCTGTAATTTCAGCTGGACGATGACTTCTGGCCGGCTGGAGGCAGGGAAGAACTCCTGTTTTACCAATCCCAACAGAGCTATGGAACCGATAAATGCAGCGGCAGTAACGGCCAGTACCGTTTTGCGGTGATACATGCACCATAGTAAGATGCGTTTAAAGTGGCGATAGAACGAGGTATCATAGAGGTTGGGGTGCGCATGGGTTTTGACTGTTTGCTGTGTTGGTTTTATTTTAAGAAGCAAGTAGCCGAGCAGTGGCGTTACTGTTACGGCAGCCATCCAGGAAACAACAAGAGCAAAGAATACAACCCAGAAGAGAGTGATGCAAAACTCGGAGGCAGAACCCTTAGAAAAAGCGATGGGTATAAATCCGGCGCAGGTAACCAGCGTACCAGTCAGCATGGGAAACGCGGTGGCCTTATAAGCATAGCAGGCAGCATCAAAGCGGCTCCAGCCTTGCTCCAGCTTGACGATCATCATTTCAATAGCGATAATAGCATCATCGACCAACAGACCAAGTGCGATAATTAGAGCGCCCAGTGAGATACGCTGTAGGTCGATGCCTGTCAGATACATCAGAGTAAAAGTAATGGCGATAACTAGTGGTACAGTTAGCGCCACGACTACACCGGACCGAAAGCCAAGGCTGGCAAAGCTTACGATTAAGACGATGACGATGGCTTCGGCCAGAGATTTAACAAATTCGTCGATGGAGGATTCCACGACTTTTGGTTGATTGACAGTTTGATTGATTTCAAGGCCTGCGGGCAGCTCTTGTTTGATTTGGGAGAGAGCAGTATCGAGATTTTTACCCAGTGTCAAAATGTTTCCTCCAGGCTCCATAGCCAGCGAAATGCCGATGGCTGGCTGACCATTATAGAACATTTTCGGATCAGCCGGCTCGGCATAGGCGCGTGTTACCACGGCAATATCCCCCAGTTGAAAGGTGCGGCCACCAACCTGAATGGGCGTCGTTTGAACATCTTCCAGATTTTCAAACATGCCGCTAATTCGCAAATGCACATTGTCAGATGCCGTTTCCAACATGCCGGCAGCGACCATGGCATTCTGCTCCTGCAGGGCAGCTGTAATTATAGAAGGATCAATACCTAAGCGAGCTAGCTTGCTATTTTCTATTTCAATGTAGATTTGTTCTGTTTGTACCCCCAAGAGCTGGACTTTGCGTACACTGGGAATGCCCAGCAGAATGCGGCGAATTTTTTCGGATTTCTCCCGCATTTCTTCATAAGTGTAACCATCTCCGGTCAATGTGTAGACGACGCCGTATACTTCATCGAAGCGGTCATTAAAGTTAGGATCCAAAACGCCTGCAGGGAGGGCGCTCCTGATATCATTCACCATATTACGGGCTTCCAACCATCTGGCCCGGATTTCTTTAGGAGACACTTGCTCATTGAGATTGACATAAATCACCGTTTGCCCCGGTGTAGAGTAACTCTTGAGATAGTCAATCCCTGGAAGATCCTGTAGTTTTTTTTCAATTTTATCTGTGACCTGTTCTTCCATCTGGCGTGCAGTAGCTCCCGGCCATGCAACGCTGATAACCATTTGTTTAATGGTGAAATTAGGATCTTCCATGCGTCCCAAATTTCGGTAGGCGAAAATACCAGACAGAAAAAAGACAAAAACTAGGAAATAAATGAATTGTTTATGGTTTAGTGACCAGGCGGTAAGGTTAAAATTTATCACAGAGAATCACCGGTTATTTTTACCCGCTGTCCTTCTTTTAATTTATGAACACCGCCGCTGACAATCCGATCGCCAGGCTGCAGGCCGGCTAGCACCTGTATGGTGCCGCTGCCAAAAGAACCAGTCTTTATTGGGCGCAGTGCCAGGATATTGTCGTTCACAACCCATACGGCAGGTGTATCTCCTGTCTGGTATAATGCAGCCAGCGGAATGGAAAACATAGGCCTGATAGAACCTCCGTCTAAGGAAGCAGTGGCTGTCATGCCTAGCTTGACGGTTGGCGGCGGATTGATGAGGCTAATACGCACTTTGAAGGTACGGGTGCTTGGGTCGGCCATGGGAGACATTTCTCTCACCTTGCCGTCCAGTATCACATTAGGCAAGGCCCAGAACGTAACTTTGAGCTGTTCAGTGGTTTTTAATTCCTCCAGTCGATTTTCAGGGACATTGATTTCAATTTCCCTTTCACCGTCGAGGACAACGGTGACCACAAGCTGGCCGGCGCTGACAATCTGACCAGCTTCGGCGGTGATCGCCGAGACAACTCCGGTCTGATCGGCTACCAATAAGGTGTAATCCAGTTGGTTAGCGCCCTGCGCATACTGTGCCGTCGCCTGCTGTACAGCCGCCGCTGCTGTATCATAAGCATTGACATATTGGTCATACTGAGCGCGGCTGACGGCGCCGCTGTCCAGTAACTGCCGGTAGCGATTCAGGTTGCTTTCCGCTAGTCTAAGCTGTGACTGCGCAGAAAATACCTGGGCAGAACTGCTGCTTACCGTTTGCTGAATATCTTTGGCATCAATCTGCATCAGCACATCGCCGACAGTGACGACGCTGCCTAATTGCACATTGCGTTTGCTGATCTTGCCGGTGACCTGAAAGGCCAGCTGGCTTTCGTAGCGGCCGCGAACTTCTCCAGCATAGCCATAACCTCGTCCGGTATTGACTGCCTGGATGACCTGTGTGCGGACCACAGGAAGGATCTCGGGTTTTATTGTTGTTTCTGAAAAATATGTTTTTGCCATAGCACCTGCTAGTAGGCAGCCGACCGTTAAGGCAGTCAGCGCATAGTAATGTTTTCTTCGGTTGGAATTCAGTCCAATGTTAAACATCTGTATACTCCTTATTATCAAAATGTTTTCTGATGAAGAGAACTACGGTGCCTGTCGAACAATACCATACAGAAGAATTTCTACCAGTTCAGGCAGGGGTATAGGTGATTCTTGGGAAAATGGTTCCAGAAGCATCCCGTCAATCATCGCATGCAATAAGTTGATATCAATTGGGCGGAGTCGGCCAGTGTCGATATTCGCTTCAATAGCGGCGGAAATTCTTTGCCACTGGCTCTCACGGAGTTCCATGATTCTGACCCATTGTTCAGGGTAATACAGTTTTAAATCAGATAATGCGGTATGGCTGAAAATAGTGCATGATACCTGATATGTGCTAAATAAAGTACAAAGTTCATCGGCCAGTGAGAAGTGAGACAATTGGAGGGGCGCTTGTCTCACTTTGCTCAGTATGAAACTAACAAGTTGCTTGATTAACTCGGGTTTACTCTTGAAAGAGGCATACAGGTTGCTAAGAGGGACGGACAGGCGTATGGCCAACTGGTCCATCGTTAAGGCATTGCCAATAGTATTGAAAAGAATCAGGGATACGTTAAAGACTTGCTGACGGTTATCGGTGTGTTGTGACACAAAGTATTCCTCCTTGGATAGAGTAAAATGGACTAAAGGAATGAAAAAATAGCGGATTAATAATTTTCATTTTTATCATTGACTCAGGTCAATGAATGAGTAAAAAAAATGCGTAGTTCCTACGCAATCCCATAGCTGGTCAATGATATTTCAAATTTGCCTTCCTCGATTCCCAGAATACGTTCTAATAAGGATATGGCCATTTTAGCTTTGCTTGCAAAGACGTCAGGTGTATCTTGAAATAAAATAGCTTCCCATACGCAAGATAAGATATTCCAGAAAAAGGAAATCGCTTGTTGCTGGCAGACCACATGCATAGTTCCTTCCTCGTTTCCTTGCTGGATTATCTCAATAAGCAGCGGGTTAAAAATATCTTCAACTAAGGTTTTCCAGGACTTGTAGTATAAGTTAAGATGTTCTTCATCCCACAACCTTTTGAATAGAGTATTAGGCTCTTTAGGGAGAAATAGGCGTTCAATAAATAATTCCAGTTTGGGTAAGGCGTCAAGGTGGCTGCCTTCCAGCTTGAAAGAAGCGGCAATTTGCGTGCCCCAGCGGCTGCAAATTGCTTGTACTATGGCTTCTTTGGAAGGATAATAGTGGTAGAAAGTGCCTTTGGCTGCGCCAGCTTTTTTGGTAATATCAATAATCATTGTCTTTTGATAACCACTGGAGCGAAATAGTTCTAGTGCCGCATCCATTAGTTCAGTTCTACGGACTTCAGCTTCTTTTATGATTCTTGTAATAACAAGTACCTCCTAACTGGTATTTCCAGGACTATTATCAAACTGATACAGAAATACTCAAGTAATAGTTTTATAAATGACCTCGGTCAATTATAATTTTATATAAATAGTATTTGTATTGTCAAGAAAATAATTTTTGCTTGACAATAGAGTTATTAATTTTTTACAATAATATTGACCTGGGTCATTGGCTATTGTTATTTAAAGTTTCTGAAAAGCAGGGTTACCACTTAGGCAAAATTGCAATGAATCTCCTAACTTAACTTTTTTTTATTTTATTATTGACTTGGGTCAATTGATAAATATAGGGGGAGTGTACATCTACACAAGCTGTTGAGTTAATGCAAATGCCGATTACGAAAAGGAGGAAATCATTATGCAGAGTGAAATTGCACAGAGGTTAAAACTCAGGTATTCTCCGATTGCTATACTCTTTACCAACGAGAAACCGCAGGGGTCTCTGGAGTTTAAGGAAGGAAAATGGGGTTGTGTTGCAGCTATGTTAACCGCAGCTGCCAAAGGACGCCGGGCTGTTTTCAGTCGTAATACGTTTGGGTGTGAGGGAGGTGGCATCGGATTAGGATTATTAAATGAGTATTCAGAAGGCATGGAATACTTTCTATCTACAGGAAAAGCGGGATTAACTCCGGTAGAGGGAATACGTGAGCCGGAAGGTTTCAAAAAAACACCTGAGCTAGCAAAAGCTTGGATGGAGTCAGTTCCTAGCATTGATGTAGCAGAACAATACATTGTATTTAAGCCGCTTGCAGAAGTTGAGGACCAAGAAGAGCCGAAAGTGGTTGTTTTTTATGCCAATCCGGATCAATTAACTGCACTCGTTGTATTGGCCAATTATGGCCGACCTGGGCATGACAATGTTATTGCACCCTTTGGGGCAGGCTGCCAGACTGCCTGTTTATTTCCAGGGAGTGAGGCAGACGAAGAACGACCGCGGGCCGTTATTGGGATGACGGATATTTCGGTACGTCCTCGTATCGATGCCGATCTGCTGTCCTTTAGTATGCCGTATGCCATGTTTAAGGAGATGGAGGATAATGTACCAGGGAGTTTTCTTGATAGGCATGAATGGAAGCAAATTGCTGAACGGATTCCAGGTTAATAGAGCAGAGGAGTCTTTTGGTTTTAACAATAAAAGATCCGTAAGTGCGTAGGATAGATATATAGTTTTGCTAAAAACGTTTTAAGTATTTACAAAGAGAAGCTGCCCTATAAATTTATGGGCAGCTTCTTTCTAGTTAACATATATGGACAAGATAAAAACAATGAATTTATCACTGTGTCTTGTTGCTTAGAACGTAAGTCGTAGAAATATATTTCTTGGTAGAATATCACGGCTATCTGAAGAAAGCTTATTCACCTTTAAAATGTGCCGGGCGTTTTTCTAAAAATGCAGTAATTGCTTCTTCATAATCGTGGCTGTCATAGACCTTTCGCCGCATTCCTTGCACTCGCTCAAAGGCAGAAGGAGTAATAGAATATGCTTTTGATAAAACACGGAACTGCTCTTTAATCACCTCAATTGATAACATTGACCGAGTGCTGATTGTCGCAGCCAAATTTAATGTAAAAGAGAGAAGCTCTTCTTCTGCAACTAAATGATTGATGATGCCTACATTTAAAGCCCGATCTGCAGGTACTAATTCAGCAGTAAAAAACATCTCTTTAGCAATATTAATCGGTAAACGATTCATAAAATGTAAAATACCTGTAGAATTGTATGGAACCCCAAGCTTAGCAGGGGTCATGGCAAACTTAGCCGTCTTATCGGCGATTACCATGTCGCAAGTCATAATTAAGTCGCAAGCGCCACCATAGACACTGCCGTGTACCATAGCAATCACCGGACCAGGGTATTCTTCCACAGCCCGTAAAAGTACCTCAAGTGAATCGTAATAACTTAACGGATCTCTCATTTTTGACGGTAATTCTTTAACATCATGACCTGCTGACCATACCTTAGATCCTTCTGGAGCGCGCAAAATAATGATATGTATCTTCTGTTTTTGAAAATTATCAAGTGCTTCAATAATATCATCGACGAGTTGAGCACTTAATGCGTTTAGTTTCTGAGTATTGTTTAGCGTAATAATGCCTACTTTTTCTAAGAATTCTACCTTAACTAATGACATATTAATCCTCCTAAAATATAAATAACATATAAGATACTGTATTACTCAGATGCAACAAGGCTGTTAAGAAATTCTTTTAAAAGAATTTTTTCTAGAGATTGCTTCCTTCGAGTGTATTTAAAATACAGTATACCGAATACTGTAATCGTTATCTTTATTATATTCCTGTTCTACAAATAATTGAAATATTGAATAATCATGATATGATAACTATAGGTTATGATTGCAATACTGTTAGCGACACCGTTTTATAACAATAGTATTCGAATACTAAAGCTAAAATAAGCAAAGAAATCATTTTAAAATTAAAAACGCCTCACCCAAAGGTGAGACGTGTAAACTAACAATTAAGTAGCATCGCTCTAAAAGCAATAAATATTTAATTGTTAGATGAGCCAATTGCAATTCCGATTAAAAGGGCAGCAATTTCTCTTAGCGCATTGTTATGGCGTTTCTTTTCTCTTTCTTGTCGTTCATGCCAATCGCGCTCACTCTCGTGGTCACGTCGCTGCATTTCTCGATTATGCCGTTCGTTTTCTTCCCGCTCGCGTCTATCATGTTCACGCTGCTTTTCATCATTATTATGATCTCTACCATTTAGTTGTACGAACCCTTGGCCATTATGTAATGGTGAAGCCTCAATTACAGAAGCGCTAAAACCTATTTGCATCACACCTATCATTGAATAAATTGCTATTTTTTTAACCATGTTTTTCATATAGAACCACTCCCTTAATTTGTTAGCCTAATCATAACAGTAGAATGTTACAGCTATGTTACAGTTTTCCAAATTAAAGCTGGAAGTTCTTAACAATAAAATAGGATGAAGGTAAGTTGATTCTGTGGATAAACCTGTGAATAGTATGTGGATTTCTGTGGATAACTGTATCTATTTTCCCAATGTCGTCCCAGATATGGAGTTATTTAAATTCTGTATGTTGAGCGCTGCTGGTTTCACTTTATTTTGCGTTGTAAGCAGCACGCCTGCAATAGTAAGAGACATACCGATTAAATGATACGCTGAAATTTCTTCTCCATATAAAATTACAGAAATCCACAAGGCGTTCACAGGCATGAGATTAATATAAGCCGATGCTTTTGTTGCTCCAATGCGCTGCACACCCCAATTAAATAGTAGATATGCTATCACTGTGCTGAAGACTGCCAGGTATAATAGCTCTGCCTGTGTTTGATAAGAGACATGTATGACTTTACTCCATTGATCTTCTTTGATAATGGAAATGACCAGCAGCATCAGCGCGCCGATCATGGTTGATATAGCCGTCATTACACTTGTTCCTATAGTGCCTGTGACTTTTTTTACAATAAGCGTATAAATAACCCAGCTTGCGACTGCACCAAATAGATAGATTTCACCAATACCAATCGACATCTGAGCCAGCACACTAAAATCTCCTTTGCTGATCACTAAAGAAACTCCTAGTAAGGATATGGCCACCCCAGCCAGCGTACGCCAATTCCATGCCTCCCCCATAAAAAAACTGGCAATACAAGTTGTAAATACAGGATTAATGACAATAATCAAAGCCGCCGTTATCGCAGATGTGTATTGTAGACCTATGGCAAAAAAATAGTTATAAGAAAAAACACCTGTAGCGCCTAAAGCCAGCAGGCTGAAAAAGTTCTTTTTTATAGGCTGCCAGACAAGCTCTCGACGCCAGCAGCTCCATAGGCACATAAGCAATCCGGCAATAATAAATCTGATGGATGAGGTTGTCAACGGAGGTAATTCTGATAAGATATGTTTCGTCGTGCCAAATGCGCCACCCCAAAATAAAGGCACGAATAATAGAATAATATAAGTGCTGGTGGGACTCTGTTTTTGCATGTTGGGTTCTCCTTGTTCAGTAATAGTAGATACCTATTTTCTATTGATTTGCAATTATCGATTTCCTTTATTCTTAAGATTATAGCACAATATTGATAGAAGTATATTCTTGTGAAGTCAATAAATTAACCACAGCATTCTTATAATGGACTCGCCTAAATAATATGACCTGAGGTTTACCATGAAACATCAGGTTGTTTTTGCTTTGAGATGCGTAGTCTCCGTAAATAGGATAAACACCTGGCCACATGTCCTTCTAGTAGTGTATTAGTCTTGACAGGTATAATAATTTTTGATAGCATATGTTTACATTTTAATATAACGCTTGTATTTTTATCACCGGATAGAAATACGTTAAGGCATTCAGAATCAAACCGTAGGTACGGTGCAATTTATTGCATTATAAGGTTTGGTTTTGAATGCCTTATTTTTTTGAGGAGGAGATTCTATGTATAAAAAATTCAATTATCTATCGCCAGATGCTAAGAAAATTCGAGAAGAGGTATTTGTATTTGAACAAGGTTTTCAGAATGAATTTGATGAAATTGATAACTATGCGACACATTTAGTTTTTTATGAAAACAATATGTCCGTAGCTGTTTGCCGATACTATAAGGATAGAGAAAAAGATATTTATATTGTTGGTAGAATTGCGGTTTTAAAAGCTTATAGGGGAAATCGTTTTGGACAGCGTATTTTGGAAGTTTTAGAGAATAATATCGTATCCGAAGGCGGGAAGAAAATATCTTTATCGGCACAAGTCCGAGTGCAATCGTTTTATAAAAGATCAGGATATGTGGTCACGGGTGACATCTATATGGACGAAAATTGTCCCCATATCTGCATGGAAAAAAATTTAAACAAAGGTGATTGGAATTGAGATATTATTTTCCGTTAATCTTGATTATTATTTCTAATCTATTTTATCATAATGCAACTAAAAAAATTCCAGAGGATGCAAATGTGTGCTTATCCCTAGCTGTTACGTATGCAGTAAGTTTGGTAGGGGTTCTTTGCACGTATATCATTGCTGGAAATAATTTGGCAAAGGATATTCATAATATTAACTGGACAAGTTTTGTGTTAGGGATTTCTTTAATTGGAGTTGAATTTGGATACGTATTGATGTATCGATTTGGCTGGAAGATAAATACAGGATCTCTATTGGCAAATGTATGCGTTTCTTTATTTTTAATCTTGATTGGCGGTTTTCTTTACAAAGAGATTATTAATGTAAAGCAGATTGTAGGTATTGTTTTTTGCTTGATCGGTATTTTTTTAGTGAGCAGATAAAATCCCTGTCTCTCATCTGAAATTAATAATAGGAGGACCTATATGATAAAAGAATATGAGCAAAGGAAAATTGATGAGGTGATGAAACTATGGTTAGATACTAATATTAATGCGCATTATTTTATATCGGAAAAATATTGGGTTGATAACTATCAGGTTGTAAGAGAAAGATATCTGACGAGCAAATAGGTATAGACAGAATCTAAGGAGGTTGTTGGAAAATGACTGTACGTAAAATATTACTTTTAGGGAATGAATCTCTGTATAATGTTTCACGAGAAGTTACCGAAGATATGGATAAAAGATTTCAGGTAGTTAACGATTTACATGACACAATTATAAATTTCAGGGAGAAATATGGCTTTGGTAGGGCGATTGCTGCTCCTCAGATTGGAGAATTTCTAAGAATAATCTATATGAATTTTGATAATAAATCATATGCCCTAATGAATCCTAAATTGGAATTTGGAGAAGAACAGTTCCAAGTTTGGGATGACTGTATGAGCTTTCCTGGATTAGAAGTAAAGTTAAATCGATATAAAAAATGCAGAGTATCTTATAAGGATCTGCAATGGAATGATTGCTTTTTAGAATTTGAAGATGATTTGTCTGAACTAATTCAGCATGAATACGATCATTTAGATGGGATATTAGCAGTACAAAGAGCGATTGATAATAAGTCGTTTAGAATTAATCCCGAAAAATCAGGGTGTTATTAAGATATACGGATAAGCGAATACAGGCTGATTAATATAACTGAAGGCCAGGATTGTTCTTAGAGACACCTGGTCTTTATCTAGTTACCAATAAAAATGAGTGGTGAAAGAGTTAGCGGGTTATGTGTAAGAAGTCAATTGGCCAGAGCAGAGCGGTAAATGATATTTATAGTACTTATAGAGAATTAAGATAGTACTTTGGGATAGTACTTTGTCTAATTGTAAAGGGTTATAATTGATAATCGTAATCAATTAATTGCCTGTTAGCGACAGTAAGCGGATAAGATCATAAATCAGCTGGAAGTGCAGGTAAAAAAAACGGGCACTATCAGTTAAACCTAAGCATGATTTACCGCCCGCAAACAGGATGATGGAATTACCTTATACCAAAATTAGACAAGAATGGTGATGATCTGATGAAAAAAGTACGGACACTTGTCGTTTCTTCTTTGTTGTTACTTGCTGCCAATACACAGTCAGCATCAGCGGCAGAAGAAGAAGAAAAGACCATATTTACACTGGATGAGATCGTTGTTACCGCGCCAGCGGTCAGTAATCCCCTGATTGTAGAAACCGACCCTAAGTCACCACGGCAGCCAGTTCCAGCCGCTGATGGCGGCGGATACCTGAAAAGTATACCTGGATTTTCTGTTGCTCGGCAGGGTGGGACAGGCGGAGATCCAGTTTTCCGCGGACTGGGAGGAACACGGCTGAATGTTTTGTTGGATGGAACGTATCAGTTTGGCGCATGCCCTGGACGGATGGACCCGACTACTTCGTATGTTTTTCCCGAAACATATAGTAAAATTTCGATTTTGAAAGGGCCGGAGACGGTTAAATATGGTGGAGGAAACGTAGCCGGAACAGTATTGTTTGAACGGGAAACAGAAAGATTTGACAAGCCGGGAGTCCGGGTCAACAGCAGTGTGCTTATCGGCAGTGCCGGCCGTGATGATGAATTGCTGGACGTCACTGCCGGTGATACCAAAGGCTATGTGCGGGTCATCAAAACCAGGTCAAATTCTAATGATTATGAAGACGGAAATGGCACTAAGGTACATTCATTCTATACTCGGCAGAGCCTGACCGGTATTTTCGGCTGGACACCTGATGTTGATACTCTGTACGAATTTACAGTAGATACCAGTGATGCCGAAGCGGCATACGGTGGAAGATCCATGGATGGTCCGAAATTTGACCGTAATGATTATAACTTTAAATTCAGCAAGAAACATATATCCCCGGTAATTAGTAATTTTGAATTTAAAGTATTTCATAATTATGTGGATCATGTAATGGACAACTATTCTCTGCGGCCTGCAGGTACGATGCCCATGGCTATGGAAGTCGACCGGACAACAAACGGCGGACGTTTAGCAGCAGATTTAACTTTAGGAAAATCGACCACGGGAACAGTTGGAATTGATTATCAAAAAAATGAACATGCTGGACGAATGGCAATGGCAATGATGGGGACTCCTGTTTATAATACAGGTATGGTCCGAGATCTGACCTTTACTAACTATGGTTTGTTTGGTGAGTTGAAACGTCAATTGAAAAACAGCAGCCGGCTTCTTGCTGGACTCAGGACCGACAGCCTGGACGTAAAAAATGAAAAAACAGCAGAGGAAGATCATGACCGGACGTACGGTGCCTTTCTGCGTTATGAGCATGATCATGCGAACGCACCGATTACCTCCTATATTGGTATTGGTCATGCGCAAAGGCCAGCTGATTATTGGGAGCGGAGCATTAACTTTTATCTGAAGCCGGAAAAGAGCACTCAACTTGATACCGGACTTATTTATCGTTCGGGTAAACTTAGCACGAGCCTGTCATTGTTTTATGCTGATATTAAGGACTTTATCTTATTTAAAAATGCAAATAGCTCGACAACAAAGACAGCTCACAATGTTGATGCATCACTCTATGGCGGCGAAGTCGATTTGGCTTACCCGCTGAATAAGAACTGGACAGCAACTGCCTCTCTGGCCTATGTACGGGGGAATAATGATTCGGATGATAAACCCTTGGCTCAAATTCCACCGCTGGAAGGAACATTGGGAATCAAATACAGTCATGAGAAGATAGAGGCCGGCTTGCTGTGGCGCGGAGTTCAGGCACAAACCCGCTATGATTTAAACAGCGGAAGTGAAATCGGTTATGACCTTGGTGCAAGCAGCGGATTTGGTATCCTTTCTGCCAATGTGGCCTATAAAGCTAGTAAAGCGATTACGGTAGCAGCTGGTGTGGATAATATCTTTGACAAGAATTATGCAGAATTTATCAGCCGATCCGGAGCTGCAATTCCTGCACTGGGTATCGCTTCTTCCTTTAGAGTAAATGAACCTGGCCGTACCATTTGGGTAAAAGCAAGCTATAATTATTAATTAGCTCCGCGGTCTTAGTGCTTTACAAACTCGCCTGCTGATAGCAAGTATTGTATTGCTAGTAAAATAATGCTCATAATATAGCAGGATTAATGATAAAGAGAAGCTGCCATAATAAATTTATGGAAAGCTTCTCTTTTAGTTGACATACCGATAAAATAAAGGTAATTTAGATCTATTGTTTTTATTGGGCAAGGAACTTGTCCCGCTATTCCTTTTACACATACAATCTGTCGGCGAATGGGTATGGTGCGATATGATGTGTAATAGCTGGTTTCTGGGCGATACAACACGAAGGAGAAGATATTATGTTTATTGAAATGCGACAAAAGAAAAAAAGTATGTCAGAAGAGGATACGATTAAGGTGCTGATGGAAACAGAGTTTGGGTCATTAGCTTGTATTTGTGCAAATGGATTTCCGTATGTAGTACCGCTAAATTTTGTTTATGAAAACGGTGCGATTTATTTTCATTCTGCCCATACTGGACACAAAATTGATAATATCAAAAATAACGCTAAAGTCAGTTTTTCTGCTGTGAGTTATATTAATTTAGTACCTAAGAATTTTGATACTGAATATGACAGTGCTGTTATATTTGGAACAGCGGTTGAAATTACCGATGAAATAGAAAAACGCCAGGCGCTGGTGTCTTTAATCAAAAAGTACTCAAATGAGTATTTTGAAAAAGGTATGGCTTATATAACCAAAAGTATGCATACTGCTGCCGTTTACAAAATAGAAATTGAACATATGACGGGAAAGCGAGGACGATAGAAACGAATGGCTACGATAGGACGGAAAGTTCGATATAGCGGTTCCGTTTTCCTGGTAAAGGGACTTCGTGGGTTTGGACAAGCCATCTTTACAGAAGTACTATTAGCTGTTATAATCTAGTATAAAAATAAAATTGTGGAAATTTTATAAATATGGCAGAAGTCATATTCTAATTTTTAGTAAAGTAATACATAAATATATAGATTAAAACTGTGGTATGAAACCATTGGGGAAAAGTTTTCCCTGGTTTTCTGCTGCTTTTTTTTTGCAGAAAACAGAAAATATGGAGTAAACAACCGGAAGTTCTCACCTTGCATGTATTAAATAATGGATAACGTAAAAAATATAATGTTGGAGGAAAGCATGAGAAATAAAAGAATTTTAGCGATATGTTTAATAGTAATTTTCTTATTTGCTTTAGTTGGCTGTGGTAAGACAGGTAAAAATGATGCTGGGACGGCGACAAAAGACAGTGTGGTAATCGCCATGGATGCTGAATCAGAGCCTGCTGCTGGATTCGATCCGATTATGGGCTGGGCTGCCGGTGAGCACACACATGATCCATTAATCCAAAGTACCTTATTAATTACAAAAGATGATATTACTATTGGTTATGACCTGGCAAAAGAGTACACGATTTCGCCGGATGGTCTCACATGGACTTTTAAAATTCGTTCGGATGTGAAATTTACAGATGGTGTGCCACTTACGGCAAAAGACGTGGCTTTTACCTATAATAATGCTATGAAGCAGGCGACCGACACAGATTTGTCTATGCTAAAATCGGTGGAAGCCATTGATGATACGACCGCGGTTTTTCATTTTAACACACCTTATTCAGCATTTGCTTACACGGCAGCTGTTGTAGGTATTGTTCCTGAACATGCATATAATGCAGCGACTTATGGTAAAAATCCGATTGGTTCCGGTCGGTATATTCTCAAACAATGGGATAAAGGGCAGCAGGTAATTTTAGAAGCCAATCCGAATTATTATGGTGAAAAACCAGCAATCAAGAAAGTTTCAATTGTATTTATGTCGGAGGATGCTTCCTACGCGGCGGCTCAAGGCGGACAAGTCGATGTAGCCTATACAGCGCCATCTTATACGGTTAACCCAGTTAAAGGATATAAGATCCTTTCGTTTAACACTGAAGATATTCGCGGCCTGAATCTCCCCACTGTTCCTGCTGGGAATAAGACACCTGCCAAGAAAAATGGAGAAAGTTACCCCGCTGGCAACAATGTTACTTCACAGCTAGCGATTCGCCAGGCAATTGCTTTGGCGATTGACCGGGAGGCTATCGTCAAGAATGTTCTAAACGGCTATGGTTCAGTGGCTTATAGTGACAGCGTTAATGAGCCTTGGGAAAATGAGGCTATGAAAGTCGCGTTTGATCCTGCAAAAGCAAAATCAATTTTAGAAGCAGATGGCTGGAGATTAAGCGCAGATGGTATTTATGAAAAACAGGGCTTAACAGCCGAGTTTGATCTTCTCTATATTTCCTCAAACTCTGTTCGAACAGGAATTGCTATGGCTGTGAAGGAGATGCTGCAACAAGTAGGAATAAAAGTAAATCCTATAGGATCAAGCTGGGATAAAATTGCAACGTTATGTTATGAGACACCTCATGTCTTTGGTGCTGGATCTCATTCTCCTACTGGAGTTAGGAGCCATTACTATACTGGTAAAAACTATGCTTTTTATTCCAATAAAACTGTAGATAGATACATTGATGAAGCATTAGCAGCTACTTCTGTAGAAGCATCATATCCACTATGGAAAAAAGCGCAATGGGATGGTGCTGTCGGTGTTACTCCTCAAGCTGACTCACCTTGGGTGTGGCTGGTAGAAATAAAACATATCTATTTTGCCAAAGAAAATCTGAATGTAATTGATAAGAAAATTCATCCTCATGGTTATGGCTGGACAATTGTGAATAATGTCCACCAATGGTCTTGGAAGTAGTCAATAGATTAACAAGTTATTTCTGTTCTATGGTATAGAAAAAAATTCTATACCATAGGCTTATTCTTTTTAAAATGAGGTATTTCTTGTGGATATAGGGCGATATTCCGGCATTTTAAAATATGTCGTAAAAAGTATAATCAAAATAATTTCATTGTTAATTGCCGTAAGTATTCTTTCTTTTGTCCTGGTTTCAGCATCGCCTGTAGATCCAGTTCGTGCCTACATCGGCGAAGTGGGGATGGCCAATATGAGTGTGGAAAACCTGGCTAAGCTCGAAGCGTATTTTGGCATAAATACACCGCCAATCGAAAGGTACTGGAATTGGTTTACGGGTTTTGTTCAAGGAGATATGGGATCATCGCTGCTTTACCGTCAGCCTGTTGCCAGTGTTATTCATGTGAAATTTATGAATTCAATGGTTCTCATGACCACGGCATGGATTTTTTCGGGTTTATTAGGATTCCTATTTGGGATTATAGCTGGATTATATCGCGGTCGATGGATTGATAAAGCAATTAAGGGCTATTCGTTACTAATTGCCAGTATGCCTACCTTTTGGCTAGCATTGGTGTTAGTAATGATTTTTTCCGTATGGCTGCAGATTTTGCCTATTGGATTGAGCGTGCCAATTGGGGTAAATGCTGCAGAAGTCTCAATTTTGGACAGCATAAAGCATTTAATTTTGCCTGCTTTAACGTTGAGTGTAATTGGAATTGCCAACATTACTCTGCACACCAGAGAAAAAATGATAGATATTATGGGAGAAGATTACATTCTTTTTGCCAAAGCGCGGGGGAAAAGTAATTTATCGATTATCCGGCATCATGCCCTGCGTAATATTCTGCTGCCAGCTATAACCTTGCAGTTTGCATCCATCAGTGAAATTTTCGGCGGTTCTGTACTGGTGGAACAAGTTTTTTCCTATCCAGGTTTAGGGAAGGCGGCTGTTTCTGCTGGTTTAAGCGGAGATGCACCTCTTTTACTTGGTATTGCAGTGATCAGCGCAGCACTAGTGTTTTTTGGTAATTTAGTTGCCAATCTTTTATATGGGATTGTTGACCCTAGAATAAGGCGGGGAAGCGCATATGAATAATACAGGTTCTATAACTGTTTTGCAGAAATATAAAAGAAAACAATTGAATCAACGAAGTCAGACCCTGATGTATATCGCTTCTGGAAGTATCTTTTTATTGGCAATTACGGTAATTGGTACTTTAGTGGGAGATATAGCGATAACAACGAACTTTACCCAAAAAAACTTCTTGCCGCACATGGCTCATCCCTTCGGTACCGACTGGCTAGGCAGGGATATGCTCGCACGTACCTTAAAAGGGATGTCCATCAGCATTTATATTGGACTTTTTGCTTCGGTTATCAGTGCTGTTATAGCAGCCGTTTTAGGAGCGGCAGCCGCAACGTTAGGAAAAAAGGTAGATGCCGTCATAACCTGGTTCATCGACTTAGTGATGGGTATTCCTCATCTTTTACTGCTAATTTTAATTTCCTATGCTTTAGGGAGAGGTACATTTGGCGTTGTTGTCGCTGTTGCCATAAGCCACTGGCCCGTTTTGACTAGAATCATCCGGGGAGAAATTCTTCAGCTAAAAGAAGCAAATTATATAAAAATTGCTGAAAAGCTAGGGCAAAGCAAAATGAAAATCGTAGTGAAACATATGATTCCTCATGTATTTCCGCAATTTCTAGTCGGATTAGTGCTGCTTTTTCCTCATGCCATATTGCATGAGGCTGCTCTTACCTTTCTCGGTTTTGGCCTGCCGCCAGAACAACCCGGTATTGGCATCATTTTATCAGAAAGTATGAAGTATTTATCACTGGGGATGTGGTGGCTGGCACTTTTCCCTGGAATGGTCTTGATGACTACCGTTTTGCTTTTTGATGTAGTCGGAGGAAGTTTGCGCAAAATGATTGATCCCCATAGTGCCCAGGAGTAAGGAGGTAGGAAGCGTTGACCTGCATGAATCATAAACACATATTGCAGATAAAGAACCTGTCTGTTACTTTTACGCAATATGAGCAAGGATTGCGTAAAACTGATTTAAGAGTTATCCGAAATTTAAATGTTTCCGTAGGTGAGGGAGAGCTTGTTGCTGTGGTAGGGTCCAGTGGATCGGGGAAGAGTCTGCTCGCTCATGCGATCTTAGGAATATTGCCGCAAAACTGTGATGCTGAGGGTAATATTTGGTTTCAGGAAGAATTATTATCACCAGAACGTATTAAGGAGCTGCGCGGCAAAAAAATCGTTTTAGTTCCGCAGAGCGTGAACTATCTTGATCCTTTAGAAAAGGTTGGCAAGCAGGTGCGGAAAGAACAAAACGAAAAAAGTCTTCGCAGAAAACAAGAAGAGTTGTTCGATTTTTATAAACTGCCACAAAAAACCGCTGATCTGTACCCTTTTGAACTATCAGGCGGCATGGCACGAAGGGTTCTTCTCACTACCGCGATGATGGAAAGTCCGCGCTTAATCATAGCCGATGAACCTACGCCCGGTCTTCATTTAGAAGCAGCTAAAAAAGCCATGAGTCATTTTCGTGAATTTGCTGATAAAGGGAATGGTGTTCTTCTCATCACTCATGATATTGAATTAGCGTTAGAAGTAGCTGATCGAATTGCTGTTTTTTATGCAGGAACCACCGTGGAAGAGGCACCAGTAGCAGACTTTCAATCAGTGGATACCCTTCGCCACCCTTACACGAAAGCTTTGTGGCGAGCTTTGCCTCAACATGGGTTTCATCCTTTTCCGGGAAATCAGCCATATGCAAAAGATATGCCGAATGGTTGCCCTTTTGGTCCGCGGTGTCCTCAGCTTACGTCCGAATGTGAAGGAAATATCCAGGAACAGACGATACGTTTCGGAAGGGTTCGCTGTATCCATGCAAAGTGAGGAGTAAATGAAATGATTTTAGAGGCAAAAGGGATATCTTTTGGTTATAAAAAAGACGTAAACCTATTCGATCAGGTTCAAATCACGGTAGAAAGTCATGAACGAGTCGGTATCATAGCGCCCAGTGGGTTTGGAAAAACTACGCTGTGTCAAATTTTAGCAGGCTATATAAAGCCTATAAGCGGCCAGGTACTTCTAGATGGAAAAGATATTCACAAAATTCAAGGCTATTGTCCAGTACAGATGATATGGCAGCATCCGGAAAAAGTCGTTAATCCAAGATTGCGCATGAAAGGCACAATTGCGGAAGGCGATGAAATCGAAGAGCGGATTATGGATGGATTGGGGATAGAACGTGATTGGCTTAACCGTTTTCCAGGAGAATTATCCGGCGGCGAGATGCAGCGTTTTTGTATTGCCAGAGCGTTGGGTAAACGGACAAAGTTTCTCATTGCTGACGAAATCAGCACGATGCTTGATCTAATTACGCAAAGTCAAATATGGAATTTCTTATTAGCTGAACTGGCAGAAAGAAAGATCGGACTTATTGTTGTAACTCATAGTACCCCCTTGATAGAGCGCATTGCTACTCGGCAAGTGGTACTAGCTACCAATTATGATATCTAATACAACGGTGCGAGCCTTTCTTGCTGTCAATCCTAAAATGGCTCAATGGTGTATTCATCACCGTTGTAAGAAAAGAAAGTTGTAGTATTTATAAAGAGAAGCTATTCTTAAACTACAGATTGTAGATTAAGAATAGCTTCTCTTTAGGTTGACATACCAATCGAAAACGCTACCCAAACTTCTGCCAAGCTAAGGCAGCCTTATTTGTGCCATAATCCTGTGTTATTCTTAAATAAAGCAAGATCCATTTTTAAAAATATAGAATAGGGATGTGACAGTATGGTAAAAATTCTAATTGCCGATGATGAACAGGATATCCGTGATATTGTTACTTGGTATCTTAGCCGCGAAGGGTTTGAAGTTTTCACGGCAGCTGACGGACATGCGGCCGTGGATATAGAGACCGCTCACTTACCTGATTTACTAATACTGGATGTCATGATGCCCGGCCTATCCGGATGGGAAATTGCCAAGGCAGTGCAGCGGAATGTCCCCATTATTTTTTTAACCGCTTTAAACGCAGAAAACGATAAAATTAATGGTTTCAAACTGGGAGCAGATGATTATATTGTCAAACCGTTTAGTCCGCGTGAATTAGTTGCCAGAGTACATGCAGTTTTGCGGCGGACCGGAAAATTGGCTTTGCCGGGCGATGTTCTACAGGTGCCGCCCTTATCATTAGAGCCGGGAACGCAGCGAGTTATGGTTAATGAGCAAACGGTTGAACTATCTGCCAAGGAATTTGAACTATTATACTTCCTGGTTCGTCATCCTCATACTATTTTTACCAGAGAAAACCTGCTGGTTAATTTATGGGGTTATGATTTTGAAGGAGATGAACGCACTGTTGACACTACGATCAAAAGAGTCCGCAGGAAAATTGGCATAGCCGGAGATTTTATCAAAACGGTACGAGGAAGCGGTTACAAGTTTGGGGTGGATCAATCGTGATCACCCGTTCCTTGCTTTTTCGCCAGCTATTCAGCCATGTGGCCATTATTCTCTTTATGGCATTAACCTTATCAGTCTCCGTTGTGTACTACGCACATCAAAACAATAATGGGGAATTAACTATCAAGTTAAGAAATATTGCTACCTTCTTTTCTGAGGATTTGAAAACAGGTCACATACCGGATCGGGAATGGGAGTTAGCTAGTCGGACCACTGGAGCAAAATTGTGGCTGGAAGATAATGATGGCCGGATTATTCAGGGAATCCCACCTGTTTATTCGAACGTAGAACCCTATACACTCCATAATTCAGCAGACTATTCCAAGCAGTTCCTTTTTTCATCAGAAGCGCAAAATGCTGTTATTATTTCAGTGCCTGTGCTAATAAAAGACGAGCCCGGACGCTTATTTGCTTTTTATCATTTTAGCCCTCTCCACATAAAGATGATCATCCGCTCTTATTTTTTTCCCTTTATTGCTGGGCTTACGGCCGCATTTTTATTAGCAATGCTACTATCACGGGGATTAACCCGATCAATTGCCGATATTGCGGCTGCGGCCAAGCGGTTCTCGGCAGGAGATTATACAAGCCGTACCCGTGCCACTGCGAAAGATGAAATCGGAACACTTGGCAACACATTTAATGCTATGGCCGATGCGATTCTTCATACACAGCAGACCAGGCGTACTTTCTTCTCCGATATTTCCCACGAGTTAAAAACACCGCTAAGCTGTGTCAAAGCCATAACAGAGGCACTCATTGACGGAATCGCGGTAAATGAGCAAGAAAGAACCCACTACTTAGAAAGGATATTAGCGGAAACCGATCGCATGTCCCGGTTGGTCCATGACATTATGGATATGGAGCAGTTGGAATCCGACCAGATGTTTATCAAACAGGAACGGCTTGATATAGCAACACTGCTGTTACAGCAAGCCGATAAGATAGAATCTCTGTTAAGGAAAAAAGATATTTCTCTCCTGCTGCGGATCGAAACGGATAAGCGTTACGCCTTAGGTGATGCCGACCGGTTTGCACAGGTTCTGGATAACCTGCTGAGCAATGCGATACGGTACGCTCCACCAGAATCCCAGATTGGTTTGATCCTGATTGAAGAAAATCAATGGCTTCAGGTTTCCGTATCCGATCAGGGAGAAGGGATTGCCAGTGAAGATTTGCCGCTGATCTGGGATCGCTTTTATCGTGCTGACAAATCCCGTACCCGCTCTCTGGGAGGGAGTGGTCTGGGTTTGTCCATAAGCCGCAGTTTAATGGAGGCTATGGCCGGAACGATATCGGTCGAAAGCGACATAGGAAAAGGAACCATTTTTAAAATCCGCATACCTTGGCAAAAGTAGAACCTCACCTGAAGAAAGGCTGCAAGCTGTTTAGTCAGCTTACAGCCTTTTTTATGAACAAAACCACAGGATATCGTTTCTGCAGTCCCCAGTAAACTCGTTTTGGAAGCTTGACACATCTATGCCACATTGATTTGTTATAATAAGCCGGATCTCAATAATGGAAAAATATAGAAAGGAAAGGGGAAATGAAATCAAAGATAAGGCCTGGATACGAAGACTGCAGTGAAAAGCTGCTTTCCGTTAGCTTTTAGTACTTAGGAATCTTTTTTGTTAGGAGTGCTTATGTTGAGAATAAAAATGATTGTTTTTATCGTAATGCTGCTTATATCGGGAACTGCGATTGCCGCCCCAGAGGGGGCAGAAACTACAGGTAAGATTCCGGGCATTCTCTTTCTTCCTATCGCCGATAACACCGGGATGAAGAACACAGGCTACATAACTGAAGCCATCAATGTTCAGTACGCTAAGAAATATCCAGCAGAAAATTTTACCGTTATTCCACTTGAAGATTATACGCATCAGGTGTCCGCCTATGGTGAGAAGGCGACTGAAGACGAAGTGCTCAAGGCTGCCGCTGTGGCAGGAGCTGATTATGTGGTCAGGACTGATTTGCAAACAATTAAAATTCGGCGGGGCTTCAAAGGAATTACTATCAAAAAATGGTGCGCAGCAGAAATCCCGGTCAAGATCACCATCTGGAATGTGGCTGACGGTAAAACCGTTTTTGACGGCGTTATCCAGGCAAGAGGAGACAAGGCGAATATTTTAGGGGGATCCATAGGAGTATTGCTTACTGTTTCAGAAAAATCCGCAGTTGAGAATGGCCTCAAAAAGCTAGGCAGGAAGTTAGACAAGGAACTCCCTGCGCTACAATAAGAAGTTTTTCCAACAATAAACTAAAATAAAAAAACGGGAACACTGGTCATTTTTTATAATGGGACACAGGGACAGTTTACTTGTCGCGAGAGATGGAAGAAGGTCCCTGAGCTACAATTCTTATTGGGATAAAAGCAACTGCAGATTGACAAGCAGGATTTAGCATTTATAAAGAGAAGCTACCATAATCAATTAGTTGGTAAATGTATGGGAAACTTCTCTTTTTCTTGACATAGCGATAGCAAGACAATTAAGAAATTATTGGTTTGGAATGGGACAAGGGGCCTGGCCCATGCCCCATACCCCATACACCAAATAATCATCATGTTGGAGACAGATTTCTCTATTTTATGATAATGGGAGTGAATTTATGGAAGAAGCCATAAAAAATCTTCAAGAGAAAATGGAAGCAAGATATAAGGATCATATTCTGCATGTGCTCAATGGTTTTCATATGCTGCAAAGATTTAAAACAAATAATCTTATGAAAGAAAATCAAACCTATGTGCCATTTAATGAAGCAATGTGTTGGGGAGAAGCAGATACTAAAATATTCTCTGATTGTTTTATAGAGAAAAGAGTAAAATCATTAAAAACGACAGAAGCGGAATACCGAAGAATTGTGATTGAATCGTTAAAACCACTTTTAAAAGAAAAATTTGATAGTATTGTCTTATGGTTTGGTGATGATATGTTTTGTCAGATAAATTTGATTACAATTCTGGCATATCTGGAACAAAGCGGATATAAGGGGGATGTTCTTTTTTGCATGGTGCTTGAAAGAAGTGAAGAGATCGTATCTGATGCATTTAAAATAGAGGTTGAGGGCTATTTAGATATATATAAGGCGGTTATATATAACCATGAAATGCCTGCGCTAAAAATGCTGCCTGTTACATATCAAGCCATAAAAATGTATTTAAATTATCGGACAGAAGAAAGTCCGATTATGAAGTATATCAGAGACAATTTTGAAAAAGAACATCTAGTAAATGATTTATTACGTCGGTTTCCTGAGTATGGGCTTGGTGACTTGCAATATCAAACTATAATTGAGGATATTCGCAAATAAGAAGAAGGAGAAGTTTCGAATCGTCTCCCTGAAATAGCTTAAAATTACGCAGACTGGCATCGTTTTTAAAACGATGCCAGTTTTGTTTTTATAGTATTTGTTCATAGTATACGTCTCCGACAGGGCGTTGATTTTTATTATGCCTATGAACAAAGACTGCTCTTTCTGAAATGTGCTTTTAGGTAGAAGTTACCGAATTTTACAATTCATAATTAAGGCTCCAAAGGGGTATATTTTTAATGATTCCAATTTCACGTGCAGTATTGTATAGAAAAAGGATAAATAATTACTTTTTAATCTTTGATTGTCTTTAGGAGGCCTATGCTTTTAAATACAGAACAACTCCGACAAAAAGCTCATGAACTTGCATTGACCCATGATCCTTATGTGAGACGCTGGCCGTCAAAGGGCCTGTGGCGGGAGTTTTATGCCGACATCGAGCAATTACGCGCTTTTATTCTCTCTCTGAAGGAAGGAGATGCAAGTTGTTCACAGCCCGCAGAAGAATGGCTTTTGGATCATGCGGAATTCATCGACGAGCAGGTGCTGGTTATCCGTAATCAGCTTTCGGGTACCTTTTTGCGAAATTTGCCCGATTTACGCAAGACCAGCAAAACAAGGATACTGTCTATTTGTTCCGATTATCTTGAACATGTGGATGGGAATCTAGAGGAGAACTCGCTCATCTCCTATATTAATTATTACCAGGAAGTATCAGTTTTGACGATAGCAGAGGCGTGGGCGGTTCCACTTATCATGCGTATTGCCTTATTCCGGCGCCTGGCCGCAGTCATGGAATTGGTTCGTGAGCGGCGAGAGGTGTGTAACGCAACTGAACAGCTATTGATGCGCCTACAGTCGGCTAAGTTAAGTCCTGAGGTACTAAAGGATGCTCTCGAAGAGGGTGGTCAGGATATGCTGCTCTCTGGATGCCAAATTGCATACTTGGTCAGACGGCTGCGTGAGTGGACGGATGATTCAACAACCGTGCGTGAATGGCTTATGTGCAAATTAGAAAATGGTCCCGACAGTCTCGACCGAATTGTCTCTTATGAGTATCAGCTTCAGGCAGGTCATCAAGTATCCACAGGTAACCTTATGGGAAGCTTACGTAAATTAGTTCGCTTGGACTGGCAAGAGCAGTTTGAGCAGATTAGTCTGGTTGAACATACCCTGCGCGCTGAAAGCACAAATACATATCTGCTTCTTGATTTCCAAAGCCGCGATGTGCTGCGCAAGCGGGTTGAGAATTTGGCCTGCCGACTGCATTTACCGGAAAATCTAGTGGCGCAGCAAGCCGTTGAGCTTGCTGCGAGGAAATATGAGAATGCATGCATAGAGCGTGAAAAAGGAGGTAAGGCAGTGCATCGGGTTATGCTGGAAGAACTGCCGCGCCAAGTTTTTGCCGCATATTATCTGCTCGAAGCGGATGGGATCAAGGAACTGCGGCATGCGCTAATGATCTGTGGTACTCCCTCGCATCTACCGGAATTGGAAATGTTACGTCGTTCCATCGGTACATATTTTACTGCCTTGACAGGATTATTCATGGCTTTTCTTTTTGGATTTGCCTGGTGGGTATCCGGGGGCACAAACTTTACTGTTAGTCAGTGGGTGGGCGTTATACTGGCGCTGTTCTTACCTGTGAGCGAATGGGCCGTTACGACTGCACACTGGATTATTGAATGTGTCAGGGAGCCACGGCCGCTGCTTCGCTATGATTTCTCTCGCGGTGTTCCACCGGAAGCAGCTACAATGGTGGTGATTCCCGTTATTTGGTCGACGGTTAAAGAGGTAGAGAAATTGGCTGAAAGGCTTGAACTGCACTACCTGTCAAATCGTTATTCAAATGTTCATTTTGCCCTCCTGGGTGATTTTTCCGATGCAGGCGAGGAGAAGCTGTCGGAAGATGCCGTCATCCTGGCTGCTGCCCGGACAGGCATTGAGACATTAAACCGCACATACTCCGACTCTGAAGAGAGCATCTTTCACCTCTTTCAGCGGCGCAGGATGTGGAATCCATCCGAGGAAGTTTGGATGGGATGGGAACGCAAGCGGGGTAAATTGGTGGAATTTGTCGAGCTGCTTAAAGGGAAGACGGATACCACCTATGATTTTGTAGTTGGAGACAAAGATATATTACCGCGTATCCGCTACGTCATCACCCTTGATGCGGATACAGAACTGCCATTGGAAAGCGCACAGAGGGTAATTGGCACCATGCATCTGCCCTATAATCGGCCACGCCTAAACCTTACTCGGACAAGAGTTGTCGAAGGATATGGCGTACTGCAGCCACGTATTGGGATTAGCCATGACGCGGCCTTGTGCTCGCGATTTGCTTATCTTTGGTCAGTGAATCCGGGAATCGATCCATATGTCTTTGCTGCCTCTGATCCGTACCAGGACGGGCTAGGTCAGGGCATATTTACAGGAAAGGGCATATTCGATGTGGATGCATTTGCGCAGGTTTTATGCGATCGCATCCCGGAAAACCGGGTGCTTAGCCACGATTTGTTAGAAGGTGGATTCTTACGCGCCGGCCTACTGTCCGATATCGAATTAATCGATGAGCACCCAGCTGTGTTCAGTGCCTATCAAAAGAGAATGCACCGTTGGGTGCGCGGGGACTGGCAGCTCATTTCATGGTTGTTAAAGAGTGTTCCCGACCGCCGTGGAATCATTCTGCCGGTTGATTTATCCCCTCTCACCCTTTGGCAGATTGTTGACAATTTACGGCGCAGCATGCTGCTTCCTGCGCAGCTCACAGTGCTGTTGCTTGGAATGAGTGTACTGCCAGGTTCTTCCGGCCGCTGGATTGTCTTTATCGTTGCTACCTTGCTGCTGCCGCTGCTTCGCCAGATGGTGGCGGTGAGATGGATGCTTGGTCATGGACGGAGTTTTTTTGCTACAGCCGCTCAAATTTTAGTAACCGTTATGACAATGCCGTTTCAGAGTGTGCTTTTGCTGGACGCAATTGCCAGAACTCTGTACCGTTTATTTGTGACAAAACGTCATTTACTGGAATGGGTGAGTGCGGCGGAGGTCGAGCGCAGGCAGCGGGGCGGGCACTATCCCGTCTTGATGGGAAGGTACGGAGGGTATGCAGTAGTGTTTCTTTTGGTACTGATAGCAATGACCAGTACAGTTCCAGTTTCGCGATGGACAGGCTTGGTATTTTGCACCTTATGGTCTATTGCTCCCTTAGCGGTACGCTGGTTAAATCGGCCTGTAGAGCAGTCTGAGAGTCTGATTACGGCGGATGAGAAGGAAGAATTGCAAAAACTGTCAGGACAGATTTGGATGTTCTTTGAGGATTACGTTACGAAAAAAGAAAATTGGCTGCCTCCTGATAATGTTCAATTGGAGCCCCCTAACGGAATTGCTCACCGGACTTCGCCGACCAACATTGGACTTTACCTTACATGCACATTGGCTGCGCGGGATTTTGGGTTTATCGATACACCCGGTTTGATTGAACGATTGGAGCGTACGATTGGTACTGTAGAACAGCTAGATAAATGGAAAGGTCATCTTTATAATTGGTACGATACTGTCACATTGAAGCCGCTCCCGCCGCTGTACGTGTCAACGGTAGATTCAGGTAACCTCGTTGTAGGTTTGGTAGCCGTCAAAGAAGGGGTAGCGGAATGGATCAAATCAGATCTAAAAGAAGATGGATGGCCAGGTATTAATAAAGTTGACGGTAAGACGGTAGAAACATTACATGTTGCTTTTGCTGAGGAGTTAACGTCCGTAAGAAAAAGTGAAGATGCAGGTGAATATGGAACATCATCCCAGAGCCTCCGGGAGGAATGGCTTTTTCGCGGGCAAAAACTACTTGCCCGTCTGGAAGTGCTGATTCATGGAACAGACTTTCGACCGCTTTATGATCATAAAGCTAAATTATTCTATCTGGGCTATAACGCAGGGATGGGTAAACCCGATTCCATTCTATATGACTTGCTGGCATCAGAGGCTAGACTATCAAGCTTTATTGCCATCGCTCTTGGCCAGATATCCGTGTCACACTGGCATGCCCTTGGACGAACAATGACACGGGTAGGTAGGCGAGTTACGCTGCTTTCTTGGTCCGGGACAATGTTTGAATATTTAATGCCGTGGCTGTTTACGCGTACCTATTCGAAAACCGTCTGGGACAGTACCTATCGCGGGGTAGTTCAGCGGCAAATGGAGTATGCCAGTCAGCGAGGTATTCCGTTTGGGATTTCTGAATCCGGTTATTATGCCTTTGATC
Organism: Pelosinus propionicus DSM 13327; assembly: GCF_900114615.1. Classification (GTDB taxonomy): domain Bacteria; phylum Bacillota; class Negativicutes; order DSM-13327; family DSM-13327; genus Pelosinus; species Pelosinus propionicus. Next base: position 35,333 of record NZ_FOTS01000031.1, read on the forward strand.
ATCAGATGAATTATCAATACAGAGCATTTGGTGTTCCCGGTCTGGGATTCAAGCGCGGTCTCGAACAGGATTTGGTCGTGGCACCATACGCTACGATTCTTGCCTTACCCTTTGCAAAGCGGCAAGGAATGCAGGCATTGCAAAAGCTAGATGAGCTTGGAGCTCGGGGGAAATACGGCTATTATGAATCAATTGATTTTACATCTGAGCGACTGCCCAAGAAGCAGTCTAGTAGAGTTATACGCAGTTTTATGGCCCATCACCAAGGAATGAGCCTGCTTGCGCTTGCTAACTTGCTGGCGCCGAGGACAATAATAGAGCGTTTTCACCATGACAAGCGGGTACGAGCAGCAGAGTTGCTTTTGCAGGAGCGTATTCCAGCACGGCCTAACATTATTAAACATCCCGCCATGGAACGGGAATACGTGACCGATAAGAAACCGACAGAGGTCGTCACACTGCGCGAGTACCACAGTACAAGCACGCCTGCACCCGAAGTGTGCGTATTGTCAAATGGTACGTTTACAACTCTGGTGACTAACAGCGGCAGCGGGTTCATCCGTTACGAAGGTCTGGCCGTTTCCCGCTGGCGGGAGGATCCGGTATTGGATAACTGGGGAAGCTATCTTTATATTCGTGACGTTACCCGAGATGTGGTATGGTCGCCGGCATTTCAGCCTTGCCGTGTCCATTCAGATGCACAGCGTGTGCAGTTTACTCTTGATCGAGCTACCTTCATGCGCATGGATGGAGATATGCAGACAAGTCTGGAAATTTGTGTATCACCTGAATGGAATGGTGAAGTTAGGCGGCTTACACTTACGAATACTGGCAATGAAGAGCGGATTATGGAAGTGACAACTTTTCTTGAACTGGCTTTGGCATCTCCCATGGCTGATGATGCGCATCCAGCATTTAGTAAATTGTTCATCAAAACGTCATATGTTGAGGATGCCCAGTGTTTGCTGGCTCGACGCAGGCCGCGTAAGCAAGACGAACAATCGTTGTGGGCGGCGCATTCCCTGCTGACTCCAGGCCAAACTCTCGGCGCTGCGGAATATGAGACAGACCGGTCCAGCTTCATAGGCCGAGGGCATACGCTTGCCTTGCCGTTGGGTGTTCGTTCCCGTTTGCGCAAAACAGTAGGTTCTGTTGCCGATCCTGCATTTATTATGCGGAGACGAATGAACATCAAGCCCGGTGAACAGGTACAACTGTTTGCTGTTACTGCTGTGGCAGGTACGAAAGAAGAGGCAGTAGAAATTATCAGACATTTCTCTGGGGATCTGGTAGTAGAACGAGTATTTCAATTGGCTTGGAATCGCAGTCAAATCGAATTTCAGCACTTGCATTTGAATGCGGCCCAGGCGATGGCTTTTCAAATATTCGCTGGACGGATTGTGTATACTCCGATGCTGCGGCAGGAACGCGCACAAAGTATTTTGTCAAATGTAAAAGGTCAGTCTGGCCTCTGGCCGCACGGAGTTTCCGGTGACGTGCCATTGATCATGGTACGGATCAAGGACCGAATCAATATGCAGTTTGTGATCCATCTGCTTACCGGACACGAGTATTTACGCCGCCTGGGATTGCTTTTCGATTTAGTTATTCTAAATGAATCGGCGGGAGGCTATCAGCAGGATTTGCAGGAGATATTGAGACGAGCAGTTGAACAAGTCGTTGGTTGGCACAGCCCGGGTCCCGGAGGGATTTCGGTCATAGGTTCCAGCCAACTGTCAGGAGAGGACAGGACGCTACTTTTAGCCACTGCCCGTGTTGTGTTTCGGGCAGACGGTCCCAGCTTCCAGGCGCAATCCAGCCTGCTCCGAAAGGCAATGGCTTTACCAGCGCTACTCAAGCCGACAGCGTCAGTTGGCAGGCATGCTGAACCTATGTTAGACAATGGAGAAGAATTACTATTCTTCAATAGCTGGGGAGGATTTACATCCGATGGCCGAAAGTATCGAATTGTGCTTAAAAGTGGCAATTATCTGCCGGCACCGTGGATCAATGTACTTGCCAATCCCCGTTTCGGCTGCCTTGTTTCAGAACTTGGCACTGGCTACACTTGGTGGAAGAACAGCCGTGAGTGTAAGCTGACCCCATGGTCTAATGATCCAGTGCTTGATCCGCCAGGTGAAATGTGTTATTTGCGGGATGAAGTGAGCGGAGAACTTTGGTCAGCTGTACCAAAGCGAGGGGATGCCGGGCAGACTGCTGCGTCTTCCGTCTCGGGATATACCGTTACTCATGGTAAGGGGTTTACTTGCTTTCGTCACGAGGAGCACGGTATCAGGTCAGAAATGACTGTTTCTGTTCCCCCCGATGACCCTGTCAAGGTTATTCAGTTACGGTTGCAAAATAACAGTGCCGAGCAGCGGCAACTTTCCATCACCTATTATGCGGAATGGGTACTAGGTGTACAGCGTCCCTCAAATGCTTCTTTCATCGTCACGGAGTGGGATGATTCTGCCCGGCTGCTGCTGGCACATAATGTGTATCAGGAGTCGTTTCACGGGGTCTGCGCCTTTTTAGGCGTATATTCTAAAAACAAAGTTTCTGTTAGCCCATCGGCATTGGCGGAAAGTGAAGCAAAGCAGAACTTTGGTTTTGACGACCTGTCGTGGACTGCAGACCGCAATGAATTTCTCGGACGCAATGGTACATGGCAAAATCCGGCAGCTATGACCCGGGAACGCCTTTCAGGTCAGACAGGACCGCTTTACAATACGTGCGGCGTGGTACAGGGCAAACTCATTCTGGAGGCTGGGTCCGAACAGATGGTCTATATTCTGCTGGGTGCAGAACAGTCTCGAGGCGCTGCCGTGAAACTAGCTGAAAAGTATCATCAATATCAAGTTTGCGATCAAGCCTTAGAGCATGTATGTGAATTCTGGGATGGTGTTTTAGAGCAAATTTCGGTTTCTACGCCTTGCAGGGAGATGAATGTGCTACTAAATGGCTGGCTCTTGTACCAGGCTCTCGGTTGCAGAATGTGGGCACGCTCCGCCTTTTACCAAGCGGGAGGTGCGTATGGTTTTCGTGACCAATTACAGGATTCGCTGGCACTTCTGCACTCCCGCCCCGATTTAACACGGACGCAGATTTTGCTGCATGCCGCACATCAATATGAGGAAGGTGACGTGCAGCATTGGTGGCATGAAGAAACGCAGCGCGGAATACGTACTCGTTTCTCCGATGATCTATTATGGTTGCCCTATGCCGTTGGACGGTATGTTGAGCATACGGGGGACGGCAGTATACTGGAAGAAGTGATACCATTTCTTACTAGTGAACCTTTATCAGAGGGGGAACATGAACGATATGAGATTACTCAAATCTCTGACCAGAACGGCAGCATTTTTGAACATTGTTTACGGGCCATTGACAGAGCTGTGCAGCGCCTTGGTGAGCACGGGCTGCCGCTGATCGGAATCGGCGATTGGAATGACGGTATGAGCAATATCGGTGCTGAAGGACGCGGTGAGAGCGTTTGGCTTGGTTGGTTTCTCTGTGACGTGTTGAAGCGATTTGCAGATTTCTGCCGGCACCGCGGTGCTATAGAGCGAGCCGAACATTACTTGGATATAGGAGGAAAATTGGCAGCCTCTCTTGATAAGCATGCTTGGGATGGACAATGGTATCGGCGGGCTTTCACTGACGATGGACAATGGTTAGGTTCTATCTATAACGAGGAGTGTAGTATCGACGCCATTGCTCAATCTTGGTCAGTCATTTCAGGGGCCGCACCAGAAGAAAAGGCTCTGCAGGCAATGCAGTCATTCGACCGTGAATTGGTGGATCGGGATCTTTCTGTTGCGCGTCTTTTAACACCAGCTTTTGACCGCACCAATCCGAGCCCCGGCTATATTCAAGGCTACCCACCCGGTATAAGGGAGAATGGAGCTCAATATACCCATGGCGTTATCTGGAGCATTATCGCCTGGTGCGGGCTTGGCAACGGAGATAAGGCTTTGGAATTGTTTCAACTGTTAAATCCTCTCAATCATACGCGCACTCCTAATGAAGTACGGCAGTATGGAGGCGAACCTTACGTCATTGCCGCGGATGTTTATACCGCCCAACCGCACCAAGGACGCGCTGGCTGGACGTGGTATACTGGGGCTGCTGGATGGATGTATCAGGCGGGTATTGAGTCGATTCTCGGCCTTCGTCGCCGTGGTGATCGATTGTACATTTGCCCTTGTATTCCTTGCGAATGGCCAGAGTTCTCTGTCAGCTACCGTTTTGGTGACAGTTCGTATCATATTACCGTTAAAAACCCGTCGCATAAATCTGCTGGATCGCTTGCTTTACAATTTGATGAACAGGAAGTTGTACTTACGGAGCAAGACATAAAGGATGGTCCTTACGTTATAATGCGAGATGACGGTGAGGTTCATCACGTTGTTCTGACGATGTAGAAAACATTCCATTAAGAACTGTATTGGCAAAAACCAAAAACAGATACTTGCCTGGTAAAATACTTGTAATATGAAGACGGCAGGCTTTAAATTTAATAAAGAGAAGCTGCTATAATAAATGATTAGAGTTTTTATGAGCAGCTTCTTTTTTAACAACTAAGAATCTAGAAGGATTTAGCATTTTGAAAGAGAAGCTACCATAATAAATAAGCAGACCTAAGAGATACGTTTTGGCCAACTCGTCTGCTATGAAGCAAAATTTTTGAGGTGAAGATATAAACGCCTTAGGTTATTGAGAAGATTTAGTTATTATGGGAGGTGTACGATGAAAGTTATCGATTTAACACATTGTATTCATGCGGATATGCCCGTTTTTCCAGGAACAGAGCAACCCATTTTTCGAAAAGCGAATACCTTGGAAAATGATGGTTTTCAAGAGGCTAAAATAACGATGTACTCACATACAGGTACACATATAGATGCACCTGCACATATGTTGAGTAATGGAGCTTATTTAGATAATTTAGATATAGAACATTTTATTGGAAAAGCAACTGTTCTTGATTTTTCGGACAAAAAGATGAAGTTAATAGATATTGATGGTTTAAAAATTTATGAGGAGAAAATAAAAAGTGTTGAATTCATTATCATAAAAACGGGGTGGAGTAAATACTGGGGCGATAAGAAATATTATAAAGATTTTCCTTCTTTAAGTGAAGAAGCAGCCACATGGCTGTCAGAATTTAAATTAAAAGGAATTGGCATTGACGCAATTTCAGTAGATGATATAGAATCAGCTACGTTTGCAGTTCATAAAATATTAATGCTGAAGAAAATCATAATTATTGAGAACCTAACAAATTTAGATTCCATTAGCAAAGAAGAGTTTATTTTAAGTATTATGCCAATGAAGCATAAAAATGCTGATGGTTCACCTGTACGAGCTATTTCCATCGAAAATATATAGCAAACTTAATTCTCAATATATCAAATTGAACTGAGACAAGGAACCTATCCAGTTAAAATCGATAGAATGAATGCTCTAAAAAAGGAAAAAAGTGTATGTCTGTACTTAGAAAAAATGAATACTGGCAGGTGAAACAGATGGGTTATGCCGAGAAAATTGTTTTAGTAACAGGCGGTGTTAATGGTATTGGAAAGTCTGTCAGCTACGAATTTTTAGCTGCAGGGGCTACCGTCATTATTGCCGACATTGATGAGAAAAATGGTGAAGTATTAGTTCGTGAATGGCGACAAAATAACTATAAGGCCGTTTTTTATAAAATAGACTTAACAGACGTTTCAGCAATTAGAACGATGTATCAATTCATTGTTTGCAGCTATAAGAAGCTCGATGTCCTTATTAATAATGCAGGAAAAGGAATCTTTAAACCGATTTGTGAACTAAAAATTGAGGAATGGGACGAGGTTATCCATCTCAATCTTAGAGCTGCATTTGTTACTGCGCAAGAGTTTGCAAAATACCATAAGAGTAATAGTTATGGTCGGATTATTAATATTGCATCTACTCGTTATGTAATGTCTGAACCGAATTCGGAAGCGTATGCAGCTTCCAAAGGTGGTATCGTAGCACTTACTCATGCATTGGCCCTTTCACTTAGTGCTAAGAATTTTACGGTTAATGCCATCAGTCCAGGCTGGATTGAAAATCATCACTATGAAGAACTAAGTATGAAAGATCATGAGCAGCATCCTTCCAAACGAGTAGGGAAACCGGAGGATATTGCTAGAACCTGTATATTTTTAGCGGATGACAAGAATGATTTTATAACTGGCCAAAATATTGTAATTGATGGCGGTATGACCAAAAAGATGATTTATACTGAATAGAGCAGGATAAAGAACCTGTCTCGGTGAGATAGAGCACAGAAGGGGTACCCATATGGAAAGAAAGGATATGACTTAGTTCAAACCCTTTGTCACAATACCGATTACTTTTTTCATAGTTTCCTTAAGATTGATAGTACCATCCCGCAAGCACCAATCAAAGATAACACCTCGTCCAACTAGAAAGAGCATATTAGTTAGTTCGATGGAAGACATTGATTTTGAAAATTCTCCACTCGCTTGTCCTTTTTCAATAATTGACTGTAAGATTGCTTGCATGGGGCGGTTTTCAGTAATAAACATTTTATTATCGGAAATATAAATCTTTTTTACGATTTCAATTTCAGTTTCATAAGTAAAATCAGCATATTTTTCGAAGAATTCAACAATTTTCTCTGGTGCAGTGCTACTTTCCAAATTGTCGGCAATTTTGTTTAAAAAGTATTCATCAGCACGTTTAAACATTTCTTTAAAGAGTTCAAACTTTGATTCAAAATAATAATAATAGGTGCCTACAGAGACTCCTGCCTCAGAGGCAATTTGCTCTACTGTAATCTGATCAAAACCATGTTTCCCAATCAGATTAACACCGCATTCATAAATTCTATTTTTTGTCTCCAAAGCTTGTTTTGCTCGGCTTGTTAATTTTGTCATATGCTTTCTCCTCTATATAAACGGCTATTTGATTCACAATTAGCCTAATTATATATAATTCAAAAAAGGTTTTCAATCAATAGCAGCAAATAAAAAACCTCTGGCATGCCAAAGAGCTGCCAGAGGTTTCATCAATATAAAACTTATAATTTTGAGGCTACTTCAAATGCATCCCATATGGCATACATTATATTTGAAACTTTACGGGCATCACCAATTACATGAATATCGGAAAAGTCATATTTAAGTTCATTATAAAGGGAGTTTTCGGAGGTATACCCGACAGCTAGGATTACGCTGTCACAAGGAATTTCTTCGGTTTTGTTATTGGCTTCAAGTAAAATTCCTTTGTCTGTAGTTTTTAAAATTTTAGCGGATGTTAGTACTTCTATGCCTTTAAAGGGAACTAATTTTTCCAGCATTTCTGAATTAGCGTGGCAAAGGGGGCCGTTTAGTGCCAAGAGCTTGCTTTGCACTTCTACTAGTGTAACTTTTTTCTCCTGATCTGCCAACCAAAGAGCCAGCTCACAGCCGACAAGCCCACCGCCAACAATAACAGTTTTACTGCCAGGGTCGACTTCTTTCAGCAGCACTTGTGCAGCAGAGTAAACTTTACTATTATCTCCAAGGCTAAACATTTTAGGTTTGGAGCCTGTGGCAATGATGAGGCCATCAATTTGATGGTTACTGATCAATTCAGGAGTAACTACAGTATTAAGATGAACTTCTACATTAAGTTCTTTTAATGTATTTTCATACCAAGCGATTAAAGCATGGTCATCTTCTTTAAAATCAGGTGCACCGCCTGGTATCAAATTACCTCCTAAACGCCCTGTGCTTTCATAAATGATAGGCTTGTGTCCACGGAGTGCTAAGACTCTGGCTGCCTCACAGCCAGCGACGCCACCGCCTGCAATCAGTATTTTTCTACTTGTAAGTGCTGGCGTAAGCTCCGTTTCCCTTTCACGGCAGGCTCTTGGATTAACAGCACAGTTTAAGGAAGAATATTCTTGGATGCGTCCCATACAGCCTTCTTGGCAGGATAAACATGGACGTATATTAACTACTTTTCCACTGCGAAGCTTATTTACATAGCTTTCGTCAGCGAGCAGCGGGCGACCGAGACTTACCATATCGCAAGCGCCATCTTCTAGTGCGTTTAATGCTAAAGCTGGATTATCCATACGCCCTGCGCAGATGATAGGCACTTCAACCACGTCTTTTATAATCTTGGCGTAAGGTATATATAAGCCTTTCTCCTGGTACATGGGTGGGTGGCTCCACCACCAGGAATCATACGATCCCACATCGATATCAAGAGCGTCATAACCATAGGACACAAGAAGTTTTGCAGCTTCAATTCCTTCAGGAATATCTCTGCCTTTTTCTTCAAATTCCTCACCTGGAAGTGCGCCATCACGCAAACCCTTGATAAAGCTCTTTGGGCTGTACCGGAGGGTTACCGGAAAATCTGCTCCACATGTCTTCTTGATCTCTTCGACGATTTCTTTAGCAAAGCGCAATCGATTTTCTAAAGAGCCGCCATAGTCATCGGTACGCTGATTGAAAAGGGAAATGGCAAACTGATCGATTAAATATCCTTCATGCACAGCATGAATCTGAACACCGTCAAAGCCAGCCCTCTTTGCATTGTATGCACCCTTGCCGAAATTCTCTACAATCTGTTTAATTTCCGCAACCGAAAGTTCTCTGCACGTTTTATCAAGCCACCGATGAGTAATAGGAGATGGTGCAACTGGAGGATGATTGCCTAAATTAGTAGGAATGGTTACTCTGCCGAAGCCCCCGCTTAGTTGAAGAAAGATCCTCGCATCATAAGCATGGATACGTTCTGTCATTTCTCTGGCAGTACGGATAAAATGGACTGGATTATGGGTAGAGCAAGGAACGTGACATACATCATGCTCTTCGATGACATTATCAACAAAAGTAACACCTGTAATAACAAGACCTACTCCGCCACGAGCACGTGCTGTATAATATTCGACGCCGCGTTGGTTAAAACCGCCTTCCGAATCCGCTAGGCCTAACGGTCCCATCGGTGCCATGGCAAAGCGGTTTTTAATTTCGATAGAACCTATTTTTATTGGTTCAAATAATTTTTTGTATTTTTGCACTGAATACTCTCCTCTCTTTTTTCACTGAACGCATTCAGTGAATTTATTAAGTAAATCTTATAATAATTAGAATCTACTGTCAAGACAGATTTCTCTGATTTTGGAAAAGATTTACTCAATGCAAAGAATAATAGCTAATGAATTGCTGCTAAAAGATGTAGTAATTTCATGTTAATAAAGAGAATCTGTCTATAAATTTGTTAGTAAATTTATGGACAGATTCTCTTTAAGTTGATATGACGATAGATAGAAATACCTCCTATGTTAGAATTTTTTTGCATTTCATGACATTACTGCTTAATAGTTACGATGACTTTTTCGATACGTAATGTAATGGGGATGTTTTCCAATGAATGGGGGGAATTTAATAATTTGTTAAATGTCAATTCTAATGATTCATTAAAATCATTAGAAAAATACAGAGATGACATACTAAAAACATTACAATCTAAACATGCTAATAAGAAAAGCGGCGATGCCAATATTTTTTCCCAAAGACAGAAAAGAGACGTTTGTGGCCTTACAAGGAGTTACAAAACAAATACAGCAGATTCAATACGAAAAAACCGTACGAAAGCTTAGAGAAGATTGGTATAAAAATGAATCATCTCCTGCTAAAAGCCCTAGCAAACGCGCGAAAGTCAGAAAAGAACATGAAACCTATCTTTTTAACGCCAGTATGAGACATTTGCTTTTAGCCAAGACAAATATTTCACCAGAAGAAAATATTAAAGAGGCAAAAGAATTGGGAATTGAGGCTGCTGAAGTGGAACGAAAAAGAAAAAAAGATGAAATGGATGCAAATGTGACAGCTGATAACAGCAAAAGTAATACAGTAAAAGCAGCAAGCTCTGTAAAAAAAAGAGAGAAGAAACTAGCCTTAGATATATTAGCATGAGTATCATTATCGAAAGATAGGATACTGTTTCCGTATTCCATCTAAGATTAAACTCCAGTCCTTAATTTGATTCACTTTTGACATGGAGAGGTGATATATATACTTGTTGATTGTCGTCCACGGTAGCGAAAAAGACGGCTTTAGCAGTAGCAATTCCTTGTAGTTTTAGCTGGTCATAAAGCCAATTCTCCGTTAAGTGGAGGTCAGTTAATGCTTGTTGTAGTATTTTTCCTTCTTTAATTACCGGATAGGCAATTCCGCTGTTTGGTTTTTGGATGCCTAAATCCTGCAGGTTTACCGTTGACAGTTCTGGCTTTTTGTAAACTGATAATCGTCCGTTTGCTTCAATCAGTGCGATGCTAACCTCTGCTATATTAAAAATTCCGTATTCTCTTAATAATTCTAAAATATTTTCAAGGGAGTACTTAATTTTCTTGATGTTTTTGACAATTAATATTCCGTCTTTTATTACAACTACCGGATCAAAAGTTGTTAACTCTTTAAATTTTTGATTCCGGATTGTTAGTTCAGCAAAAAGTTTTTGCAGGATTCCAATGACGATAACGGCAAACGCAATGTAAATGTGGTTGATTTTAGGCTCGGCAATGTCTGCACCCACCACAGAACCTAGCGTGATGATGATCAAATAGTCGAAAACAGGCAATTCTCCGACAGATCGTCTTCCCATAAATAAGGTTACGAATAGCATCAGTGGCAAAATAGTGAAGATCCGTACTGCCACTTTGAATAAATCAGATGCAATTTCCATAGCGATATACTCCTTCCCCAGCAGTAAACTATGCAATTTCCTGGAAAAGACAAAGGCTTAAAAAAGACCTAATGTCACCAGAAGGATGCTGCTCTGAAAGTAGTATTTCTAGCAGTGGGAGCCATTATGCGAATCTTACTGTTCAGTCGCCAGTATGGAATCTATTTGCATATTCCTAAAGAGATATCGTATCTAAGCATAAAATTATAGGACCGAATAAAAAATAACTAGGAAGAGCAAACTTTATTTTTTGATGGCTGGTCTTTTGTTGCCTGCCAACATAATACTGATCCTAAACATACCATCAATACACCCTGCCAAAAGGAAACAGAAAGTGGCGCATTCAACAACAATGAGGCTAATAACGATGATAATATTGGCGTGAAGTATGAGGCACTGGCAAGTATGGAGACATTGCCATACAATATACCGAAATTCCAGGAAGCATACCCAAAACCCACTGCACAACTTGTCATCAATACATAGAGTATTGCACGCATACTAAGATTGAGTGCAGCACCTCCACTCATGAAGAACTTAACCCATAGGACAGCAGCAGTAAGGATAAAGAATAATGTAATGCCATTTTTCCCTTCCGCTAGCTTATTCGTGACAGTGCAGTACGTAGCCCAAATGAAAGCACCTACAAACGCTGAAACATAGCTAAACGTATTGCTTTTTATATTGCTGATCATCACACTTAAGTCTAAACCTTTCTCGCCTCCTAATACCCAGCAAACACCAAGAAGGGAAAGAGTAAGTCCGGGAATGATTAGGAGTGTAGATTTCTGTTTATTAAAAATGATAGCAAATAGGATTGTAAGGCAGGGCCACAAATAGTTTATAATATTGACTTCAATTGCCTGAGTCCCATTGCTTGCATACCCAATCGCTAGAGCAAAAGATATTTCATAAGCTACAAATAAAAAACCTCCAATTAATATATATTTCCAAGGAAAAGTTTTTATTTTGGGTATTCCAAAGGTAACAATAAGAAGGGCAGAGGCACAGGTATAGATCATAGCGATACCTCCAATCGGACCAAGCAGTTCACTTACGCTATGAATTAAACCAACCATTGTGCTCCAAAGTATGATAGCAATTAACCCAATAAAGGTGGCATTGCTCCTGGCGCTTTTATACATCTATATAATCTCCTTTTTCATGAAATCGTAATTCGGACTTGTACCTTGTCATTTTACTTATTTCACTATACAATGGGTTCAGTATAAAATAAAACGACAATTTCTTGCATTTGATATGAGAAATTCTCACAGCTAGGAGTTGGACCATGGATTTGAAGAAATGCGAGATTTTTGTTCGCGCAATCGACACTGGCAGCTTTTCAAAAGCGGCAGAGCAGTCAGGATACACGCCTTCCGGCGTGGCGCATATGATGAATGCCCTGGAGAGCGAAATTGGCTTTTCGCTTTTGGTTCGTGGGCATAGAGGGGTCACGGCAACAGAAAACGGACAGAAGCTGCTGCCGATTCTGCGGGAACTATTACGGTGGGATGAACAGTTTAGGCAGACGGCAGCAGAAATCAATGGTCTTGAAACCGGCACTATCACGATCGGCGCCTATTCCAGCATTGCAACTCATTGGTTGCCGAAAGTGATTAAAGTATTTCGTGAGGAATACCCGCATATTGAAATCCACTTGATGGAAGGGATTCGGCAAGAAGTAGATGGATGGCTTTCAGAAAGGCGCGTAGATCTTGCCTTTTTTAGCTATCAGGAGCCGATGACTTACGAATGGATACCTTTGAAGACAGATCCTATGCTCGCTGTTTTACCGCCTGATCACCCGATGTCGCAGCTAGCGGCGTACCCGCTTTCCGCATGCCAAGAGGAAGCATTCATCATGCCTGCATTGGGAAAGGATAATGATGTTGTTGAGCTTTTGAAAAAAGCGAACTTGACTCCGCAGATTTGTTTTTCAACACTGGAAAATTACGCGGCCATCGCAATGATTGAATGCGGATTAGGCATGAGTGTGATGAATGAGCTTATCACCAAAGGGCGGCAAAATAACGTTGTCATGCTTCCGCTTGACCCACCGCATAGTATTACGCTGGGAATCGCCGTTCCTTCTATAAAGGCAGCTTCGCCGGCGGTACGAAAATTCATTACGTATGCTACAAGAATATTAAAAGAGTAAGGAGTATCGCAAAGTAATAAAAAAACAGGGAACACCCGTTGCATTTCCCTTTTATATTGTTGAAATAGAAACAAAAATTTAATATAATAGTGGCAATGCACCAACGGGTGGGAGGACAGGGCATGAACAAAGAAGAGCAGGTCATAATGGGTTTCAGGGATTTATTCAATAAGATGGTTTGGCTTAATAAGTCTAAGATGGAAGACAGCCTTAAGGGGTATAAGTCTTCTGAAGTACATTGCATCGAATACATTGGAAGAAATGTAGATCCCAATGTGACAAAACTTGCGGAGTCCTTTTATATGACTAACGGTGCCATCAGTAAACTCACTAAGAAGCTCATAAAAAAAGGCATTATCGAAAGCTACCAGAAGCCGGAGAACAAGAAAGAAATCTATTTTAGGCTTACTGAGCAAGGGAAAATAATTTACGAAATCCATGAGGAACTGCACAATGAATTTCAAGAGCGGGACAAAGCCGTATTTGCGCAGGTAACCGAGGAACAATTTGACAGTATGCTGAGTTTCGTAGAAACGTATAGTAGGCATTTGGATGCAGAAATAAAGAAACTGAGTGTAGATAATAAGTCGGAATTTGAATAATGAAATGAAAGTACAGGCAGCCAATTCTATTGAGAACAGGCTGCATTTTTATTGTGATTATTTTGTTGACGAGGAAACAAAATAATGATAGGATAAATATGTTTCCGAGGAAACAAAAATGCAGTTTTGAAGGGAGAATTTAAGTGTTCACATTTAGATCACACAATGAACAGGACACAGAACAAACTGTAGATAAACACGCTTTATTATTCGGTCTCGTCTCTGTGTTTCTTTGCGGAATAGGCTTTAGTATTATAATACCTGTCGTTCCATTCTTAGTGCAGCCTTATACAAATAATCCGGGAGAACAAGCTATCGTTGTTACGCTGCTGACCTCTGTCTATGCAGTCTGCGTGTTTTTTTCGGCTCCTGCTTTTGGAGCTTTGAGCGACAAATATGGCCGTCGTCCACTGCTCTTAATATGCCTTTTGGGTTCTGCAATCGGGTACTTTGTTTTTGGCATAGGGGGAGCTCTATGGGTATTATTTGCTGGGCGCATAATAGAAGGTGTAACAGGCGGGAGCATAAGTACGATCTTCGCATATTTTGCAGACATTATTCCGCCAGAACAGCGAACCAAATATTTTGGATGGCTGAGTGCGGTTGTAGGCGTAGGTACCGTCATTGGTCCAACGCTAGGCGGATTCCTTGCCAAGTTTGGTTATGCTGTACCCATGTATTTTGGAGCAATACTAACGGTATTGAATGTTGTTTATGGATTCTACTTTATGCCTGAGAGCCTAGACAAGAATAATAGACTGAAAGAGATTGCCTTTGTAAGATTGAACCCATTTACACAGCTTGCAAACCTACTTTCCATGAAACACTTAAAAAGGCTGCTTGTCTCAGCGTTCTTACTTTGGATAGCCAACGGGTCTTTACAGGCAGTTTTTTCGCAATTTACAATCGATACTTTCAGTTGGAGGCCTGCAATAATCGGACTTATGTTTTCAATTATGGGCTTCCAAGACATCATTTCACAAGGTTTCATAATGCCGAAGCTTTTAAAAAATTTGAGTGATAAGCAGATCGCAATTCTTGGAATGGTTTCGGAGATTATAGGATACAGTCTTATTGCAGCATCGGCTTTGTTCTCATTCTATCCTTTTTGTATCGCTGGAATGTTTATATTTGGTTTTGGTGATTCGATCTTTGGGCCTTCATTCAATGGAATGCTCTCCAAATCTGTCGATTCTCGTGAACAAGGAAGGATTCAAGGAGGCAGCCAATCGATTCAGGCTTTAGCAAGAATGATTGGACCTATCATTGGAGGTCAAATCTATGTATCACTCGGGTCTGCTGCACCCGCTTTTATGGGTATGATCCTTATAGCAGCGGCAATAGCAGTTTTGCATAAGGGTACGCATGCAACGATATAAACACCGATTCTTTTTAGGCAAGCAGCCGTTTTCATTTTTACTATAGAAGAGGTAAGAACTTTGAAGTAGAGATTCTGGTAAAATAATGATTGATTATAGTGTAAAGATATAACAGGAATTAGCAGTTATAAAGAGAAGCTAACAAAGAACTTGCTCCATGTCCCATGAAACTGGTTTTTACAGGACCATATGGAGAACAAATTAAGCTGCTAGGAATGTTGTAATAAAATCAAAACTTTTATGAGGTGATTGGTATGGCAAAATTCTTTTTTCCAAGCTGTAAGGCAAAAGCTTCGTATACACAAGCAAGTGAAAAATTGCGTATCTACATGAAAGATAGATATGATATTGATTCAAGCGGGTGTTGTCGCGCAGAGCATCAAAAGCTAACAGCTCAGGATGGAGCAATTGTTGTCTGTAATAATTGTGCCGCTATAATGGAGGAAAGCTCTCAGACTGAAAATATTGAGTTTGTCTGGGCGTTGATCGACGATGATGCTGATTTTCCATTTCCAGATTATCAGAGCGAGATCGTAACGATTCAGGATTGCTGGATTGCTTTTGAAAAACGACATCTTCAAGATACGGTACGTTCTCTTTTGAAAAAAATGAATATTAAGTATGTAGAACTGGATGAAAACTTTGAAAAGACCAAATTCTGTGGTGTGAACCTATTAGCTCCCTGTACACCAAGCAATGCCAAACTGGCCCCCAAGCGCTATGTAGAGGAAGGAGCGAATATGTTTACCCCTTGTTCCCAAGAGGAACAGATAGCATATTTTCAAAAGTACTGTACACAAATTCAGACAGAAAAAGTTGCATGTTATTGTAAATTCTGTAGAGAAGCAATCACGATGGGAGGAAAACAGGGGATCCATTTGTTAGAGTTGCTTTTTCCATGCTAAGGGTGAGGGGGAAATAACGAATGCCTTTAGACACAACCCTTAGAAAATGGCCTGAACAATCTGATTTCGTCCATTTTTTTTCGCTTGTAACAAGGCTTTGTCTGCCTGCTTAATTAAATTATCCATGTCCGTAAGTATCGCTGGAACCATAGTGGCTGTGCCAATACTAACAGTATATTTAGGAATCGATACATCATTGGCAAAAAGCAGCGCTAGCTTTGCTTGGATTTTTTGCCCGAGGATAAGTGCATCTTTAGCCGTGGTGTTGGGGGCAAAGATAATAAACTCTTCACCACCGTATCTGCCCAACAAATTATCGGCACCAATAATGCCTTGCGTTTCTCGGCTAAAATGCGCTAATACCTTATCGCCGACGATATGACCATACGTATCATTAATAACCTTGAAATAATCAAAATCAATCATAAATATTGAGGCTGGTTTTTGCTGACGGATCAGTAGTGAGAATCGTTTTTCTGACAGCTGCAGAAAATACATGCGGTTATAGATACCTGTCAGATAGTCTTTGGTAGCCGTTTCTTTCAGCTTTATGTCAATAATCTCGCGAGTCATTAGCAAATATGCCATTGTGCTTACCAGCGTATGTATATATATGCTTATAAACGAAATCATTTGTAATAATGAAGCCGTGAATAATGTATAACTCTCGCCTATTAGCAAGCCATCCAAAGCTCGAATAACCTGATGAGCAGCTAAAAATACGAAGAATAATGCCAATGTTTTTCGTAATTTTGTAGCAGCGCTGTGAAAAAAAAGTCCGGCTGCTGCTGTTAACGAATAGAGCGCTAAAATCATAGCACAGAAAAAAACTCTATGCCCCATGTTTACCCCTGCCAAATATATGAACGTAAATACTAAAATGATTACGGATACTACCTGTGTCCAGCGCCTCGTTACGCTTTTAAGAGGTACTCTATCAACATGAACGATACTGTAGACTTCCAAGGCGACACCAATGAAAATGACACTATTTCCTATGATAATGGAGAAATCAATCGGTACTGCCCCCCTAAAAAGACCTAAAGCAGCACCAATGGTTTGCAGTAGTTTCCCATATATATAATGTTGCATTAAACCTTCAAAGCTGGTAGTTTTCACGAAAATAACCAGCATCAAAAGCATAACAAGATTTCCTAAAAGGGTAAGAAAATAAACTGTATATGTATCCAACAAAGACAACCCCAGCTCACCTCGACAATACATTCTCCGCTAATTATTTCTCTCGGATAATAATACCATGATGCAGGAAATAATACTATAAGCCAAAAGCCTCAAGGGGGAAGCAAGGGGATTAACCACCGTATCTCACGTCTTTGCTATAGACAGAGCCACAATAAAGTAGTAAGGGAGATAGAGCTGTGACAGAATTCTGGGAGTCAAGTTTTATAGAAAAACAAACAATGTGGGGATTTGAACCTTCAGACTCGGCAATCTTGACAAAAGACTTTTTTCTTGAAAGAAAAGTCAAGGACATATTAATACCGGGTATTGGATATGGCAGGAATGCAAAGATTTTTATTGACAACGGAATGAATGTAACAGGTATTGAAATTTCAAAAACAGCAATTAATTTGGCAAGACAAAATGGCATTGATAATAATATCTATCAGGGGTCAGTAACTGAGATGCCCTTTGATAACAAGCTTTATGACGGTATGTTTTGCTACGCGCTTATTCACTTATTGAATAACAGCGAAAGAACGAAATTTATTAAAGATTGCTATAGTCAGTTAAAACCAAATGGATACATGATTTTTACTACTATTTCAAAAGAGGCCCCAATGTTTGGAAGGGGCAAACAACTGGGTAAAGACTATTTTGAGATAATGGATGGGGTAAAAATGTTTTTTTATGATTCTGACTCGATAAAACAAGACTTTGGGAAATATGGACTGATAGAATTTTCGAACATTGTTGAGCCGCATAAAGATGTAGAAAATAAACCTTCGTTTACATTTATAATGGTAACATGTCAAAAAAAACTATAAGATATTCGTAAGCAGGTGCAGTCATTACACTAAAAAATGAGAAGAAATATAAAAATCCTGCACCCAGGTGTATAACATAGGTGCAGGATTTAAAAAAAGAAGAACTTGGGGGCGGTCAATCTCATTCCACGTGAGGTTTACCAGCGGCGTGTAGCGGTCAGAATAAACGTGCGCCCGGGACTGACTGTTTCGTAATAATCACTTGTCCAGGAACTGACAACATATTTTTTGTCAAATACATTGTGAATATTGACGGAATAGCGCCAGGTATTGGCATCATAGCGAAGCAGTGCATCGGTCAACACCACGCCACCCAATTTAACGGTATTATCATAATCATAGCGTGAGCCAATATAGCGCAAACCTGCGCCAAATCCCCAACCCTTGCCTGATTTACCCTCAACTGCTTCTGGAGCTGCTGTATCAAACCAAAGCGATGCACTGTGTTTAGGAACATTGGCCGTTGTTTTACCAAGGCGCGTACTATCGTTGCTTTTGGTTACTTCATGTTTAGGCATGAAAGTATAGGAGGCAGTGATATTGAGACCTTTCAAGGCGGCGATATTAGCTTCTAATTCCAGGCCTTTGGCGGAAACTTCACCAGTTTGAACCTTAAAACTTTCCTGCCCTGTGTTCAATGGATCGGAAGTCAGCGTATTCTGTTGCTTCAGGTCAAAAATAGCAGCGGTATATCGGGTGCTGCCGTCTTCCGGCTTGTATTGTATGCCCAATTCGTATTGCCGGCCGGTAGTCGGATTAAAAGCATTGCCGTAACGATCGGTGCCAGTCTGACCTTCAAAAGATTCATCATAGCTGATATAGGGAAATAATCCATTGCCGGCATCACAAACCAAGCCCATGCGACCAGTAAAAGCATCCTGGTCAATGCGAGTATGTCCATTCGTTTTGCGGTTTAACACATTACTGTTGTAGCTGTCGTAGCGCCCCCCGGCAATTGCAGTCCACCGCTGGCCAAACTTGAGCTGATCCTGAAGGTACCAGCCGTTTTGCCTGACTTTAGTATCGGTTATAATGCTAAAAGCCGGAGTAGTGATTGTCTGACCATAATTCATTGTGGAAAGATCAAGAGATGGTGCCGAGTTGTTGCGGCCCCAGCTATATATGTAATTGTTGTTTTGATAATCAAAGCCGACCAGCGTAGTATGCTCCACCACCCCACCCGACCACTTTGCCTGGAAGTGAGTATCAATCACATCTGCGCTAAGGTCGGCTGTGAGATAATTGGCTCTGCGGCTGGCGATGCCATTGGTTACGTCGGCGACTTCCATATACTTAAAATCTGTAAAAATATCGGAGTGCCGGGCACTCTGTGCCACCGACCATATATTGTTAAAACGATGCTCGAAAATATAGCTGATTTGTTTGTCATCCCTGATGAAACGGTCATAATTGGGTTCGCCGTAAAAGCCGGTTTTGGAATAACCATATAAAGCATGACCAGGCAGGTAACGATAGGGATTGGTGTCAAAACTTCCCTGAATATCGTCCTTCTGGTAATGGACTAATACGGTGAAGCTGGTAGCCTCATCCGGCTTCCAGGTTAGGGCGGGAGCGATCATTTTGCGCTTTGCACTGCTATAATCAGCTGGCAGATCTTCATCAGAGGCGAGAGCAGTTAGGCGGAAAAACACATTGTCCTGTTCATTGACTTTGCCACCCAGATCGATAGCAGTACTGCGCATGTTATCATTTCCAGCTTGTATACGGATTTCTCGTATGTCACCGCTGGTAGGCCGTTTCGTTACTTGGTTGATTACGCCGCCGGGATTATTGGCACCGTAAAGAATGCCAGCCGGTCCACGAAGCACTTCAATTCGCTCGAAACTGTACGTATCATAATCTGAAAGTGCAAAGCTGCCCCATAGCATTTTCAAGCCGTCAGTATAGGTTGAATAGTCATTAGTGAAGCCGCGAAGATTAGCTCGAAAGCTCCGAGAATCCCGGGAATAGGTAGCGTCACTAAAGCCAGGTGTATAGCTTAAAGCATCGAACAAGTCAGTAACGCCACGTGCTTCTATTTGCTCTTGGGTAATGATACTGATTGAACGGGCTGCTTCTTCAAGCGGCGTGTCGGTTTTGGTGCCGACACTGCTGCGTCTGGCCACATAGCCATTGTCTGATGCAGCATCTTTATGTGCTGTAACCTCGATCCCATCCAGTGTAAACTCATGTTGATCGGAATTGCTTTCAGCAGCATGAACTGTTGCCGAGTATTGCCATAACAAGTTAGTGCCAATCAGAACATAGAGCAGACTTTTCTGTACTGATCGGGCTGCTTTTTTCTTCATACTTTTCTTGACTCCCTTTTGTAACGACTGGATGATATTACGCTTAATGATCAATTAATAATAATAGTGATTATCATTGAACGGTAAATAAGAACAATAAGTTTGCCCTTGGCATGCCGGCACTGGCTAACTGGAACTAATTATAACAAGGCAAACTTAAGGCAGTCAACGGACTGATCGTAACCTCTGGAGAAGGTATTGAAGTATCCAAAAGTCGACATGAATGAGATTGTTTCTCATATTATAAGTTGACTTTATAAGTTTAATGCGTTTTAGAGGTATAGTTTTATGAACCTTTGGAACGAAATATCCTATCTCTGCTGTTCAGTCAGGAATCGTAACATGCTATAATAAGGCTTAAATAGATACGTAATGTAACAATATCGTAAGGCCTTACTCCTGCTGGCGCCTGAAAGGATCAAAGTATGGGAACCAATGAATATTTTAAAGGCAATGAAGATTTGATGATGCATTTAGGCTGCACTAAAAAAGATGATGGAAACGTTAGCAGATATCGGCTGCCATCCGAAAATGGTAACAGCTGGCTGGTGGATGTTAAGCCTCGGCCAGGCCTGATTATTACCAATGCTTATTTTACCCTGCATCAGTCAGTCACCTGGATGTGTGAAATTGAGCAGCCGGGATTGTGGTTGTGTTCTTTCGACTGCGGTGACATGACAATTGTAGAAAAGGGCAAGAAAACCAGACAGTTGCAGCGAGGCGTTCATTTACTGGTTAATCGCGGCAAGTCGTTCAAAAAAATATTTGGCAGCGAAGAGCCTATTCGGTACACTGCTGCTTGGATTTTTAGCGATTTTATTACAAAGTATCTTAAGGACCGGGGATGGGTTGAACCTCTTTCTATAGACGATGCTCTAAATTGGGAAAGCCATTGCTATAATGTACCTGAATTAGTATTGGCCTTCGAGCAGCTAAAATATGGCATTAGGCAGAAAGAACCGCCGCTTATGTATCTCGAAACAAAGATTATTGAGATTTTATCGCTGATTGTATTGAACATGGGGCTTAATGGTTATGATGAAAGATTTGAAAAAACAAAAAGGGCAAAATTTCTGACCTATCAAAATATGAAATTTATCATGCGGGTTAAGGCGGAATTAGACAAAAATATTTTATCGCCGCCGCCTATTAGAGACTTGGCTGTTATTGCGGGAATGGGTACGACCAAGCTGCGTCTCTTATTTAAGGCGCATTACAAGCTGACGATTGCTGACTATGTACGGCAGGAAAAGATGAACTATGCGTTGCGATTATTGTGGAAAGATGATATGAGCATTCAAAATATCAGCACGTTTTTGGGGTATGAGAGTCCCAGTAAGTTTACTGTTGCCTTTAAAAAAGTCCATGGACTTACGCCGCGAGATGCCAGAAAAGTATTTAATCTTTAAGGAGCAATCCTGGCTGATATATTTCTTGTGATACAGCAAAATAGGATAAGAAAAAAAGGGGCTGTCGCACTAGCCCTAAAAAACAAAAATGGCAACCGGCAGTAGCCGGGAGCCATTTTTTTGTGTAAAATCAAGTTTGTTGGAACATGAAAATACAAGCAAATTATATAACAGACACAAATATATATCAACTAGTCTTGCCGATGGACATCGGCGAGATGATCCCAGAAGATGACTCGGTACGGTTACTCAGCGCAGTGTTAGAAAGGCTGGATTATAGCAAACTGTACACTACGTACTCCCGAATGGGGAGAATCGAGAGATCACCGAAGCGTCTATTTAAAATTCTTGTCTATGGGTACATGAACGGCATCTATTCAAGCCGCAAGCTGGAACAGTCTT
>NZ_FOTS01000061.1 GCF_900114615.1 Pelosinus propionicus DSM 13327
ATATGGGCTTCCGACGTTTTCTTATGAGAGGCAGCGTCAAGGTGCAAACCGAGTTTCTATTGCTGTGCATGGGGTATAACCTAAACAAACTCCACAACAAAATTCAAAGTGGTCGCTGTGGAACTTACTTGCATATTCCCAAAGCAGCCTGACAAATACAAATAGACTTTTTTATTGGGGAAGAGGCTTCCTCTGTTTGCTATGGGCATAAACGGAAGAAGAGCTTCTTTGTTTATTCTTTTTCGCCTGGATTTTATCTGCTCAAGAAAGGAAGGCTGCCACAAAATGCTTTTTTTCAAAAAGCATTTTGCGACAGCCTCTTTTTGTTCATTATTTTTTTGATTCTACATTAAGAGATGATAATACTTGTAATTACACGGTTACGACCTTCTTTTTTAGCCTGATAGAGTGCTTTGTCGGCGAGTTCAATAATTTTTTCTGTACTAGGTGGAGTGGCCGAAATGGCAGGATCATAAGTGGCAATTCCTAAGCTGGCAGTGATTTTGGCTGTGGTGGTTCCAATATCGTCAGGAAAACTTTCATTTTCGATGATTTCGCGTAATTTTTCTCCAAGAAATTTTGCTTCATTACTACTGCATTCAGGCAGAATAATGCTAAACTCTTCACCACCATAACGTGCGGGTAAATCAATATTGCGTACATTATATTGAAGAATTTGACCAAGTTGACTTAATAATTTGTCGCCAGTAAGATGTCCATAAGAGTCGTTATATCGTTTAAATTTATCAAGATCAAGCATAATTAAACTTAGTGGACGCTTTAAGGATGCTGAACGTTTTAGCTCAATAGTTAAAAACATATCAAAATTTCGTCGATTTGCTAGACCTGTAAGGCTGTCAGAGAGAGCCATCAATTTTATTTGGTTATATAAATGAGCTTTCTCCAAACCAAGGGCAATTTGTTGGGACATTAAAAATGCAAAAGATATGCGATTTAAACGGTCAGGGGCAACGAAATGCTGCCATCCTAAAAGTATTAATCCAAGAAGATTTTGTTCTACAGCAATTGGCAGGACCATCATATATCTTGATGCATTTTGATCATATAGTTCAGCGAAAGGAGCAAAGGTATTTGCACTTGTAATGCTGGGTCTAAAGGTTTCGAGTAAAGCTGCCAAAGCAGGATAAGAGTCTAAATTCATTTTTACAAGTTTATAATTGAAATTAATCGAGGAAATAATAGTAAAATTCTTTTTATCAGTATCAATAAGCATACCGACAGCTACGTCAGCATTGAGTGCTTTCATTACATGAGATGTACAATGCTCAATAATTGTATTGGTATCAATAGTCGTTGAAGTAGTCTGAGATATTTCCGATAGAAATTTTTCTTCTTCAAGATGCAGTTTTGTCTTTTCAAAAAGCATCGCGCTAGCAATGGCTGTGCCTGCATGACGCCCTAAAGCTGTTAGAAATCGAAGATCGCTTTCATTAAAAGCATTAAGGTCAGAAGAATAAGCTTCAATAATTCCAATGACTTCACCATCGTGAATTAAAGGGGCGCAAATCATGGATTGGATGCTGGAAAATATAAGTTGCGGTTTTTGTATATCGGGATGCTGGGATAGGTCATTAATAGAAAGAGCGATATTCTGTGCTATTACTTGCCCGCGCAAGCAATGATTTAATGGAATGACAGATGGTGGTGTATTGATTCCGTGGGTTGCGACTACCTGAATGTGAGTTTGATTGGTACATAATAGACCGATTAAACTTTGCCGAGAATGCATTAAATCAGTCACCATATCAGCGATTGCATCCAGAGTATCTTTTACATTGAGTTGTGAAGAAATAATCGTGCCGATTTTTGATAATGTATCTTCTAGTAAATTGCGCTGTTGCTCTGATTTTTTATATAATTCTGCATTGTTAACAGCTAATTGTTCTAATTGTTCTTTAAATAGAAGCAATTGTTCATAAGGATGTTTAATAACGAATTTGAATACAGCTCTCAGAATAAAATAGTAGGCAAAACATTTGCAAAGATGAGCGAATACATTGGTTTGTATGGAAATGTCGGAAAGATAGGCTAAGTTAGACAGAATGCTGAATAATAAGGCAATTTGCATACAATCACCGGTTATATACTGGGAAAAATTGCGGCGTAGAATAATAAGCGAAATACTGTGAATACTAATAGCTATCAATAAGGTGGCAATAACTAATGGATGGTTTGCGTTGTCGATATGGAGAAATGATGGTAACGTATCAAATCTGTCGAAAGTAAAGTTGAAATTAGTAAGTAGCCCTGTGAGTAGGCCTATTAGCAACAAACTGGCAGTGTAAAACAAGAACGTGTCAGTCGGCTGGGGTGTTTTTAGTGAGAGACGTATGGTGTACAAGATAGCGCAAGCCCACACGATACAAGCAATCATCCAATATATAATCCATCGGGTATCAGCAGGATTATTTGCGGAATAAGAAAGCAACTGCCATAAATCTAGAATGCTGGCGCATAATATGAAAAAACTGATGGCTTTTCCTTTTAAATAACTGTAGTGATTTACATTTTTGCTGATACCATGCCAAGTAATAAAGGAGATAATAACTCCAAGTATAATTGTGAAAATTCCTAGCATATTATGAGCTATGATCAGCATTTTTGTCACCTCTTACGTAGAGTGATTTTGTTTTATCATATGCGCAGTTTGGCTAAAAGTTTACAAATGTACCAGTGGAGCTTATCGATGGGTGATACTACATAAAGTAAGTGAGGTTTTACAATGGATAGAATTTGTCCTGCTTGCAATGGATTAAATGTGATTGAAGATCAGTGCCCCATTTGCGGAGAAATTTTATTAGATGGCGGATCACTGCAAAATTATGTAGGTCCCTACAGTCCTTATATGGAAAGTGATATAGAAAATCAATGCATTCATATATTATATTGCGCTGAGTGTGGTTATGATGTAAGAATTGCTATACCGTTGAATTCTATATAATAATCCATTTTTTAAAATGAATTGAATGGATAAAAAAATTAAGAAAGTAGGATACTAATACAGAAATAAATAAGTAAATTGCTGGTTTTGAGATGTTACTGCAAGCATATTAAAAACAAAAGAATGTACAAGAAGGAGTGATTTTATGTCGAATCCCATAGTAAAGTGTACTGTGGATCAATGCAGCCACTATATGCCTGGTGACCAATGCATGGCAGCTAAAATTAGCATTTATAATGAAGAAGCAACAGGAAAATCAGAACAAGTAAAAGATACGCAATGTAAGTCTTTTCATGATCGTAAAACAATGGGAGATATGATAGGAGCATTGCATAATGCCAATATTGGTGGGACTATATCTGCAGCCTTTCTGGATGGTACTCAAGTAACACCTCAGGTAGAGTGTTTTGTGAATAACTGTAGTTACTGGCAGGGGAACAATGTCTGCAATGCATCCCAAATTGATGTATTTGGCGTAAATGCTGCCAAAACAGATGATACAGATTGCAGAACTTTCAAGAAAAAGGACTAAAATAAAAAATGCCGAAGGCTGTTGGCAGCTTTCGGCATTTTTATTTTGTTCCTGTAAACTTGAATCTAGTGTTTATGCTCACAACCACAAGAACAACCGGGAGAATGGTTAGTTGGTTGTTGTGCATCAAAATGGGTTTTAACATGTCCCTTAATCGTATCAATATACAAACGGCGCAACTTGGCTTGTTCGGTTCTTTCTTCTTCGGTTAATGTTCCTGCCTTTTGCTTTCGTCCTAGCTCATTAATCCTTGAAATATCTTCTGGTGTTATCATAATAATGAAGACCTCACTTCCTATTTATGTTATTATTTACTTAAGAGAAAAATAATAACATTTTACAAAATTTTATTATTATATTTACCATTTGTAAAGTGAAAAAAACGTAAAGGGTGAAAATCTATGTATGATTTGATTATTATAGGTGGTGGACCTGCTGGACTGACTGCCGCAGTGTATGCAGCGCGCAAAAAAATGAATACCCTATTGCTGACAAAAGAATTTGGCGGACAACTCATGTGGACAAAAGAAATAGAAAATTATATGGGGTATCAATTTATAAGTGGTCCAGAACTTATGGGGAAGTTTGAAGAACAGGTGAAACGTTTTGCTGTTGACATTCAATATGAAGAAGTAAATGGCTTTGTTGTGAATCCAGATGATACTTTTTTGGTTAAGACAGAAATGAAGGAATATCAAAGCAAAACTGTGATCTTAGCTACAGGCAAAAGGCCCAGAGGTCTAGACATACCTGGAGAGAAAGAGTTTACTGGGCGGGGAGTTAGCTATTGCGCTACTTGTGATGGCCCTTTTTTTGACAATAAGGCGGTAGCAGTCATAGGTGGGGGCAATTCTGCGGTTCAAGCAGCTCTTGAACTTAGTAAAATTGCACATACCGTATACCTAGTGGTACGGAATAATCATTACATTGCAGACCCGATTATTCTTGAAAAAATGAAAGTTGCTACCAATATTATTGAAATGCTCGGTTATGAATCAGAAGGCATTTATGGTGATGAAGTAGTGGAAAAAATTACAATCCGTGAGATTGCAACTGGAAAACTTCAAGATATCGCTGTCGATGGAGTCTTTGTGGAAATTGGATTAGAACCTAATTCTGAGTATGTAGAAGATATAATTAGAATGAATAAGAGAAAAGAACTTATGGTCGATTGTCGTTCTAGAACCAATATTCCAGGAGTGTATGCAGCAGGAGATATAACGGATGGTCCTGATAAACAAATTGTAATCGCAGCAGGAGATGGTGCTAAAGCTGCTTTGATGGCTTATGATTATCTGCTGCACAAAGAATAACGAGTATATGGTAAGTCTAATTTTAAGACTTGCCATTAATTTTAAGTTGTCGGAAAATATAAATTTTAATGTAAGGTATTGGCTTTTGCTGTAAATGCCGTATAATAGAGTAATATCTCTTTAAAAGATTACAAATGTATTCTCAAAAAAGACAAAACTAGGCAGAATTCAAATATTGTGTGTGGAGAGTGAAAAAATGAAAGCAGTAATTACAATTGTGGGACAAGATCGAGTTGGAATTGTAGCAATGGTTAGCGAAATTTTAGCGGTCAACAGCGTGAATATCTTAAATATTAATCAGAATATTTTAGATGGATTTTTCAATATGGTAATGATTGTGGATATGAAAAGCAGCAAAGTAAGTCTTAAAGATATGCAACAGACTTTAAAGGGAAAAGGCGATGAACTTGGTTTGGATATTAAAGTGCAGCATGAAGATATTTTTCAAATCATGCATCGGATATAAGGTAAGGAGGAACGTTGATGTTAACCATTCAGGAAATATTAGAAACGAATCGGATGATTGAGCAAAACAATTTTGATGTTCGTACCATTACATTAGGCATTAGCTTAAGAGATTGCTGTCATTCTGATATAAAGATCTTCTGTCAGAATATTTATGAGAAGATTACGCGGGCAGGAGAGCATTTGGTTCGTACGGGGGAAGATATTGAAGCAGAATACGGTATACCTATTATCAATAAACGTATTTCCGTGACGCCAATTGCCATAGTTGCTGAGAGTTGTCATACTGATAGCTATGTTCCTGTGGCCCAGGCTCTAGATGCTGCGGCCAAAACGGTTGGTGTGAACTTTATTGGTGGTTTTTCGGCTTTAGTTGAAAAAGGATATACAAAAGGGGATCGGATTTTGATCCAATCGATTCCAGAAGCCTTGGCACAAACAGAACGAGTCTGCTCTTCGATTAATCTTGCTTCTACCAAGGCAGGAATTAATATGGATTGCGTACGGGAAATGGGGCAAATTATTAAGCGAACTGCAGAACTTACTAGTGATCGTGATGCTCTAGGATGTGCAAAGCTTGTAGTGTTTGCAAATGTCCCAGAAGACAATCCTTTTATGGCTGGCGCTTTCCATGGCGTAGGAGAAGCAGAAAAGGTAATCAGTGTAGGGGTAAGTGGTCCAGGTGTGGTAAAACGCGCTTTAGAAGAGGTAAGAGGACAAGATTTTAGTGCGGTTGCAGAAACCATTAAGAAAACAGCATTTAAAATTACTAGGGTAGGACAGCTTGTTGCTCTTGAGGCTTCCAAACGCATGGGCGTGCCGTTTGGTATTATTGATTTGTCATTGGCACCTACACCAGCAGTTGGTGATAGTGTTGCACATATTTTAGAAGAGATGGGCTTAGAAAGCTGCGGTGCACCTGGTACTACTGCGGCATTGGCAATTTTGAATGATGCAGTGAAAAAGGGTGGGTTAATGGCCTCATCTCATGTTGGTGGATTAAGCGGAGCCTTTATTCCTGTGAGTGAAGATGCAGGAATGATTGCAGCAGTAGAACGCGGCAGTTTGACATTAGAAAAACTAGAGGCAATGACTTGTGTTTGTTCAGTTGGGCTTGATATGATCGCTGTGGCAGGAGATACATCTGCCTCTACCATTTCTGGTATTATTGCCGATGAAGCAGCAATTGGCATGATTAACAATAAGACGACAGCTGTACGCATTATTCCTGTACCAGGAAAAAAAGTTGGTGACAGTGTAGAATTTGGTGGTCTTTTGGGATATAGCCCGATTATTCCTGTTAACACCTTTAAATCGGATACGTTTATTGCTCGAGGCGGTAGAATTCCTGCACCGATACGCAGTTTGACAAATTAGTCATATTGTTTTACATTAAAGATAACCCTTTCAGCTAGTAAGGAAGGGTTATCTTTTTGCTTATTTTTATAACAAAAATAACATTCTGTACCTTATAGAATTTTTAGTGAGATCTTGGACAACTCTACTTTCATAGGAGGAATTTATGCGTATAACCAAAGCTGTCAAACAAGAAATGCTATCGATATTAGAAGAGCGTTATCAAGGTACTGCCACAGCGCTTGATTATTCTTCGCCTTTTGAATTATTGATTGCTGTAGTTTTATCGGCTCAATGTACCGATGTACGGGTTAATATTATAACGAAACGTTTATTTCCTGAGTATAATACGCCCACAAAGATTAAAGAGATGGGGTTAGAAAAGCTAGAGGAATATATTCGAGATTGTGGATTATATCACAGCAAAGCTCGCAATATTATGGCAACATGTGATATTTTATGTCAAAAATATGATGAAAAAGTTCCAGAAACATTTGAAGAATTAATTACTCTTCCTGGAGTTGGCAGAAAAACAGCAAACGTCGTATTAAGTCAACTGTTTAATATTCCGGCAATTGCTGTAGACACTCATGTATTTCGAGTATCCAATCGACTGGGATTAGCCAAAGGAGATACCCCTTTGACTGTAGAGCAAGGGTTGATGAAAGCAATACCTCGCAATAAATGGAGCGATGCGCATCATTGGTTGATTTGGCATGGCCGAAAAGTTTGTAAAGCGCGGAAGCCGGAATGCAATACCTGTCCTTTAGCTGGACTGTGTCCAAGTAAAATTCTCTAAAGTTGTGATTTTCTGTAGTGATGATATAATAGGAAGGTAATTTAAACTACGGGAGGTATATCATGTCAAAAAAGATTGTAAGTATCCTGCTTGTTTTATTTGTACAAGTATTTTTAATTGCTGGGTGTTCTGGCAACAATGGTAATACTGGTAGTCAGGCAGCTCCAGAGAGCACGCCTAAGCAGACGACAACAGCAAAAAAGAATAGTATTGCTAAATTTGAGACTTCTAAAGGTGACTTTAAAATAGAATTATTTGAAGACAAGGCGCCTGTTACGACTAAGAATTTTATTGACTTGGTAAATAAGAAGTTCTATGATGGATTGATTTTTCATCGTGTTATCGATGGATTTATGATTCAGGGAGGAGATCCTAAAGGAAACGGTACAGGAGGGCCTGGCTATACCATTAAAGATGAGTTTCACCCTGATTTAAAACATGACAGTGCTGGTATCCTCTCTATGGCTAATGCGGGGCCGAATACAGGCGGATCACAATTTTTCATTACTCTAGCACCTACTTCTTGGTTAGATAAAAAACATGCAGTCTTTGGTAAAGTTACGGCTGGTTTAGAGGTTGTTCAAGCAATTGGCAAGGTTAAAGTTGGGGCAAATGATAAACCGGCAGAAGATGTTATCATTAAAAAAATTACCATTGAGCAGCCGTAATAGAGTAGCCATGCCATATACATATATTGTTCAGTGTGCTGATGGTACTTTATATACTGGTTGGACAGTCGATTTGGAGAAACGACTTGCGGCCCATAATGAGGGACTTGGTGCTAAATATACCAGCAGCCGTGTACCAGTCTCTCTCGTTTATTGGGAATCCCAAGAAAATCAAAGTACGGCACAAAAACGTGAAGCAAGAATAAAAAAAATGTCTCGATGTAAAAAGCTGGATTTAATACGTGAATTTGTCAATAGTTAGCCAATGAGAAAACTATGAATGGCAAGGACGCAAAGGTGTGTAAACATTGCATGCCGTTGCGTTTTTGTGGTTGAATAGAGTATTGATTTTGACACAGTAGGTTTTACAAGCTACAATAATAAACATATCGAAAAAAGTTAAAAGAAAAATTTAAACAATGCAGGTGAATAGATTGAGCGTATTAACAGTAGAAAATGTAACCCACGGATTTGGCGGCAGACAAATACTAGAAAATGCATCTTTTCGTTTATTAAAAGGCGAACATGTTGGATTAATTGGAGCAAATGGTGAAGGGAAATCTACCTTCTTAAATATTATTACAGGACAATTAATGCCTGATGAAGGTAAGGTAGAATGGTCGAATCGAGTAACCGTGGGGTATTTGGATCAGCATACAGTATTGAGTAAAGGAAAAACTATCCGAGAAGCACTGCGGGAAGCTTTTCAAGGAATGTTTGATCTGGAAGCTGAAATGCTGGGGATTTATGATAACATGGGTGATGCATCACCTGCAGAGCTAGATAAGATGATGGAAGATGTAGGCGAGATTCAGACCATTTTAGAAACAAATGGTTTCTATATGATTGATGCTAAAATCCTTGAAGTCGCAAATGGTTTAGGATTGGCTGAAATCGGTCTTGATCGAGATGTAGCTGATTTAAGCGGCGGGCAAAGAACAAAGGTATTATTAACAAAATTATTATTGCAGAATCCAACTATTTTGCTCTTAGATGAGCCTACCAACTATTTGGATGTAGAGCATATTGAATGGCTAAAGCGATATTTAAAAGAATATGAGAATAGCTTTATCTTAGTCTCTCATGATATTCCCTTCTTAAACGAAGTTGTAAATGTTATTTATCATGTGGAAAATACAATATTGACGCGCTATACAGGAGATTATGAGCAATTTCAACAATTATACAATATACGTAAAGGGCAAGAGTCAAAAGCCTATGAACGGCAGCAGCAAGAAATTGACCGATTAGAGGACTTTATTTCTCGTAATAAAGCTCGTATCTCTACTACTGGACGGGCAAAAAGCCGACAGAAACAATTGGATAAAATGGAAGTATTGGAAAAGCCGAGGGAGAAACCTAAAGCAACTTTTCGTTTTAAAGAAGCAAGAACGCCAAGCCGCATGATTGTTGAGGCTGAGGATTTAGTATTAGGCTATGATGAACCGTTGACGAGACCTGTTACATTTCAATTAGAGCGGGGGCAGAAGGTAGCAATTCGTGGTGTCAATGGTTTAGGAAAAACGACTCTTTTAAAAACGATCTTGGGAAAAATTCAGCCAGTAGCAGGCAAGGTAGAACTTGGCGATAACCTGCATGCAAGTTATTTTGAACAAGAATCGAATCGTCATAATAACAACACTGCTATGGAAGAAGTCTGGCAAGAATATCCTGGTCTAAGCCACTTTGAAGTACGTCAGGCGTTAGCTCGCTGTGGATTGACGAATGATCATATCACCAGCCAGATGATGGTATTAAGTGGTGGTGAAAATGCAAAAGTACGATTGTGTAAGTTAATGCTGACGGAAGCAAACTGGCTCGTATTAGATGAACCGACCAATCACTTGGATGTAGATGCCAAAGCAGAGCTGAAAAAAGCTCTCGCTGAATTTAAAGGAACTGTTTTGTTGGTATCTCATGAACCAGACTTCTATGAAGACTGGGTAACACATATTTGGAACGTTGAAGATTGGACTACAAAAGTTATATAATGGTGTAATAAAAGTCGCTCCTTACACGAGGAGCGACTTTTTATACATTATGAACTACAAAATAAAATGCTGACTTCACATATCTTCACGTTTTTGTAGTTTGCTGATTTAATTTTTAAAGTAATGTAATCTCTTCATTCGGATTAATGATATGTACGGGAATCTTAAAGCGCTCTTCTACATCAGTTTTAAAGGTTGATGGGTCCTGGGCAATGAGAGGCCAAGTGTTGTAGTGCATAGGTATAACATTGCCAGGTTTTAATAAATTAACAGCTTCAGCAGCATCTGATGGTCCCATGGTGTAGTTGTCACCAATTGGCAGTAAGGCATAATCAATTTTTTCTAAACGTCCAAGCAATGCCATGTCGCCAAAGATACTTGTATCACCGGCAAAATAAATGGTCTTATCGAAAAAGTTGACAATAAAACCACAGGCATGACCTCCTGGTATACCTGAACCGTGGAAAGCAGGAGTGATTCGCACATAACCGAAATCGAAAGGATGTTTGCCGCCAATATGCATAGCATGAGTAGTACAGCCTTGTTCATTACAGAATTTAGCTATTTCAGCGGTGGCGATGACAGTTGCGCCTGTGCGTTGAGCAATTGTGACAGTGTCACCTAAATGATCGTCGTGGCCGTGGGAAGTTAGAATATAGCTGCAGTTTATTTCGTCTGGCGATAGGGTTGCCTTTGGATTGCCAGTAAAAAAAGGATCAAATACAATAGAAATTTGTTTATAGGTAAGTTGAAAGCAAGCGTGACCGTGAAATTTTAATGTAATCATAGTAGCCTCCTGTTATTTTCTCTTATTGATAGTATACAAGGAACTTTTAAAGAAAATCAATAAGGGAGGATCAAATTACGTAAAGTTTAAATCAGCTCTTTGCTTCACCCAATAGAAGAGTCTAGATTTCACTATGATAATTATGCAATTGCAGGATTTTAGCAGTATTTACCGAAATATGTGAGTAGTTGGAAAGAACGGAGGAATGACTAAGTGAGAATTATGACAAGAGGGTTGTTATTTGGTCTTTTATTTTCTATAATGCCGTTATTTGCATATGCTGCTGACAATCAATTCAAAGAGGGTGATCAAGGAAATGAAATTGCAGCCATACAAATGAAGCTAAAAGAAAAAGGTTATAAAATTACTAAGATTGATGGAAAATTTTCAACAGAGACAACGAAAGCTGTTCGGAATTTTCAAAAACGGCAAAAACTCAAATCTGACGGTATTGTTGAGAATAGAACCTATTATATATTAATGGGGAAAAATTTAAAAGTAAGTAATGAAAAAGTGCAAGATAAGGCAAAACAGATAACGGATACAGCTAAAAACTATGTAGGCGTACCGTATAAGTTTGGCGGTACTAGTCCCAAAGGGTTTGATTGTTCCGGTTTTGTTCAATATGTATTTGGTCAAAAGAAAGTAACTTTGCCTCGGGCTGCAGATGAGCAGTATAAGGTGGGGAAAGCAATAA
The DNA here is from genome assembly GCF_900114615.1 of Pelosinus propionicus DSM 13327. Taxonomy (GTDB): domain Bacteria; phylum Bacillota; class Negativicutes; order DSM-13327; family DSM-13327; genus Pelosinus; species Pelosinus propionicus. The sequence continues at coordinate 11,571 of NZ_FOTS01000061.1, forward strand.
CGCAAAAGGAACTTAAGCAAGGCGATTTAGTTTTTTTTAGTACCTATGAAAAAGGTGCTTCTCATTGTGGCATTTATTTAGAACAGGGTAAATTTATTCATGCATCCAGCCATGGCGTCATGGTCAGTCACTTAGGAGAAAGTTACTGGAAGACACGGTATCTTGGTGCAAAACGAATTATTTGAGGAACGAAAATAAAAATGTCCTTGAATGCTTGACAGAGATGTAAAGTTTTGTTATATTATCATTAAATCAAATAAAGATTTGTAAATATGATGAATAGGATAAGTAAATTAGCAGCATTTTTCAGAGAGCCAGGGGGTGGTGTGACCTGGTAAATGTACTGATTGAAATACACCTAGGAGTAGCAGGTTGAAAGGTAACAAGTAGACCGTGCCGGAATGCCACCGTTATTAGAGGCTAGAGTATCAGGTTAATTGCCTCGTACTTGAAGAGTAATCGGCTTGCAATGCAAGCAGGGTGGTACAACGAGCAATAGCATCTCGTCCCTGTATAGGGATGAGGTGTTTTTTATTTATTTAAGGAGGAAGTGGTTAAGCTAAATTATATAAGTACAACCTCATCGCCACTTATTAAATTTGTGGTGTAAATTAAAAAAATGTAGAGGGGATATAGAATTATGATTATTGTAATGGAACCAGAAGCAACGCAAGAACAAGTACATGTAATAATGAATAAGCTAGCGGCATTAGGTTTAAAGGTTCATTTGTCAGAAGGCGCGACTCGTACGATCATTGGAATTATTGGTAATAAACAGTTGATTGCTCAATTACCGATAGAGGCAATGGATGGTGTGGAAAAAACAGTAGCTGTGACTGTCGATTATAAGTTAGTTAGTCGTGAATTTAAGCAGGAAGATACGGTTGTAGATGTTAGCGGTATTTTGATTGGGGGGAATCATTTAGCAGTTATGGCTGGACCCTGTGCAGTTGAAAGCCGGGATCAGCTATTGCAGTCTGCCTTTATTGTCAAAGAAGCAGGTGCACAATTTTTACGCGGAGGAGCGTATAAGCCTCGTACCTCTCCTTATGCTTTTCAAGGATTGGAGGAAGACGGCTTGAAAATGTTGGCGGAAGCGAGGGAAAAAACAGGGCTGAAAATCGTCACTGAAGTTGTGGATGCTGAGTCAGTGCCTGTTGTCAGTGCTTATGCTGACATGCTGCAAATCGGCTCACGCAATATGCAAAATTTCCAGTTGCTCAAGACAGTAGGAAAAACCAATAAGCCTGTATTATTAAAGCGTGGCTTATCGGCAACCATTAATGAATGGTTGAATGCTGCGGAATATATTATGAGTGAAGGAAATTACAATGTAGTATTGTGTGAACGCGGTATTCGAACTTATGAAGAATATACGCGAAATACATTGGACTTAAGTGCAGTGGCGGCAGTAAAAGACATTAGCCATCTACCGATTATCGTAGATCCTAGCCATGGTACAGGTCGCTGGAAATTAGTGCGTCCTATGGCCAGAGCTGGTATTGCTGCTGGTGCTGATGGACTTATGGTTGAGGTTCATCCTAATCCTGCAGAAGCCTTATCAGATGGGAAGCAATCGTTAACTCCGGAGAATTTTGAACTAATGATGCAAGAAGTGAAAATAATTGCCAAGGTAATGGGGAAGGTTATGACATGAAAATAAAGCGTATTGCAATCATTGGCTTAGGGCTAATTGGAGGCTCTCTTGGCTTAGCACTGAAAAAGCAGTGCGGGGAAGAGGTAAGAATAACAGGGGTTGACCATGATCCGAAAACGTTAGAACTTGCTGTACAGCGCGGTGCTGTAGATTACAGTACGAATGATTGGAAAAAGGGAGTAGAACATGCCGATATTATCTTTTTATGTACTCCTGTACTTCAAATCATACCGATTGTTGAACAAATTTTGCCCTATGTAAAAGTTGGAGGAATTTTAACGGATGTAGGTAGTACGAAAGGGTTCTTAGCAGAAAAATTGCTTGGCATGATGCCTACTGGTATTCATTATGTGAGTGGGCATCCGATGACGGGGATTGAGCGAAGTGGTATTATGGCAGCGGATCAAGGATTATTTAATGATAAATGGTATATTCTAATCCCTGAGGCCTCTACCTCTCCTGAGGCTGTTGCAATCATCTCTCAGATACTTACCTGGACAGGAGCTAGGATTACTACAATGGAATTGGCCGATCATGATCAATGTGCGGCAATCATTAGCCATATTCCGCATGTAGTGGCTGCTGCTCTTGTGAATCTCTTAGGGAAATACCCAACTTTGGAGGAAAGTTTTAAATTAGTAGGTGGCGGATTTCGTGATACGACTCGTATTGCTTCCTCTAATGCCGATATGTGGGCAGACATCTGTTTGACTAACTCTCAGCCTATTACCCAAAGCCTGTTGCAGGTGAAAGAACTGCTGGATGAAATGATTCAAGCAGTAGAAAAGGCGGACCGGCCAGCCATACATCATTTTTTTAAAAGAGCGAAAGTTCGTAGGGACATTTTAATAGAAGAAACAGACTCCCATGTCGTTTAAAAGGCATGGGAGCCTGTTTCTTCTATTGTAGTTTTTTAAATTATTGCGTAACGGCAGCCCAGTTGGCATTAATAATTTGTGCCATTAGTTTTTTTCCTTCGATATCTAGATGCAGCCCATCTGTGGCGTAGCGAAGGGGCAAGGTCTGATTTTCATCTGCAAAATAAGGTTCAAGGTCAATGTAGTACCTTTGTTGGCGAATAAAGTGATTTACGACAGCAAATTCTTTTTGCCACTCCGGTACAGTCTCTTCATTAAAGACCTGCTGAATAGCCTGAGGATTAATCGGTGGCAATGTAAGAAAAATTGGTCGAATGCCATGAACTAAGCATTTATCACGAATCGCACTCAGTTCTTTGACAACTTGACTTCCGGGTACACCTCCACGCAAACTATTTGTGCCTCCCATAATAATTAGAAACATAGGATGATATGGCAGTACATCTGCATCAAATCGGCTTAACATAGAAGCGGAAGTATCACCACTTTTACCTAAATTTATAGTGGGAAAGGATAAATAATTTTGGAAACTATATTCGATATCAGCTGGTGAATAGGAAACAGCACCACCACCATGAGTGATACTATCACCTAAAGTAGCTGCGTATTTGCCTGGTGAGCGGTCGACAATAAAGGATTCTGCATTCGAATATACACCAACTGCCATACCACTTTCATCTAAGCCGCGAACACGCCAATAATAGGTGCCAGGGGTCACCAAAGGTGTTTCATCGTAGTAATCTGAACCCATAGTAACAATTTGTTGTCTAAGGCGATGACGAGATGGCTGTGTCCCATTGGGATTTTCGGGAGGTGCTGAGGTTAATTCAATTTCATAAGAGGTGGCTCCAGTAATGGGAATCCATGAAAACACGGGATAGAGAGGTACTGGCATGTTGGCAGCCTTATAGCCAGTATTCGAGACGGGCTTTAGGTTTGTAGATAACGAATGATCAATATGGATTTCGAAAACATCAGAAAATACGCCGAGTGGATTTCCTGCATAATCGAGAGCTCGAACTCGCCAAAAAATATGATCATTAGGGAAGGTGGATAGATTGATGCTATAACCATTTGTAAACACTTCTCGTGAGGCAAATATCTGGTAGCGGGAAAGAAATATATCATTTGGATTTTCGGGTGGAGCGCTTAAAAATTCGATTTCATAGTAGACAGCTCCTTGGAGTGGAGTCCACATTAATAACGGAAAATTAGAAGCAGGAGCATGAATGGGATAATGTATCAAAGAGCGGGGTCTATTTTGCACTGCTTCCTGGCCTGTACCAGTTTTTGTTATTGGGATAAAGTCAGAATATGAACCTAAAGGATGATGAAATAAGCTATGTGCCGACACTCTGAGATAAGCGCTTTCTGGAAAGTTCTGACGAATTGTAATAGAATTTTCAAAAGTGCGATATTTTATAATTAGATGACGAGGTACTTTATTGGAAGAATCTTGAGCTTTCTCTGGAATTTGGTTTACAATTTCTACCTCATAATAGGTGAAGTACGATATTGGTGACCAAATTAGTGTATAGTTATCTTCTTCATTAGTAATCTCTACGGTTGGTTTATAATTAAGTAATCCGATCTGATCACTATTTTCAATAAAAAATAATAGAATCGTCAGTATGACGATTAAAAATAATAATCGTTTCATATTAAACACCTGCTTATTGATCTAGACATCATGATGTCAATTTTACCATAAATGTTGATTCATGGCTAATGATGATGATTTTGGAAGGATTTACAGAAAATTATGCGAATTGTATTGTAAATTGAAATGTTGAAAATAGGGGAAAGTTGGATGAGATGCTTATAAAAAATAGTCTTAGTATACGATTTATGTTGAGTATCGCTGTTGTGGTAACAGTGCTGATGACAATAAATTTATTATGGAATATTCATCAATACAGCAGTCAAGCTGAGGAAGAAATGCGTGAAAAAGCAGCAGTGGTCTCCAGGCAGCTTATTGCGATTCGCTCTGTTATTGCTCTCAGACAAGATGAGATCAATTCGGATTCACAGGGACATTATGAATTTAAACATCTAAACCCAGCAGCAGTAGGAAAAGAGGTTGGCGATTTTTTCAATCAATCTTCTGGCTATAAAATCAAACAAACGCGCTTTGTCGTTCGTGCTCCAGAAAATGCTCCTGATAGTTTTGAAGTTGAAAAGATGAAAATATTGGCCGCCAACTCAGAACTTCAAGCAGTGTGGGGATATGACATGCATGATGGAGAAAGAGTTTTTCGTTATTTTACTCCTTTATATTATGATGAAAGTTGCATGTCTTGTCATGGCAAACCGGCAGGTGGTCAAGATCTTTCAGGAAATCTGAAAGAGGGATTTACAGTGGGTGATTTTGCTGGAGCCATTAGTATTATCGTTCCAATGACTACTTACGAAACAAACCAGAGAAGCTATATTATGAGTCAATTATTGTTTATTGTGTTTATGGTTTTAGCCATCATCGGGCTGATTTATATTTTAATGGAGCACATTGTAATAATGCCAATTCAAGAACTTACTGAGAAGGTGACATCCATAGGAGATGGCCAATTGGAAACGAAATTGGTTGCTATCCACACTTATGATGAAATGAAATCTTTTGTGGAAGCTTTTAATACAATGGCAGATAAAATTCAATATTTTTATAGTGAATTAGAGCAAAAAGTTAATGAGCGAACTCATCTGCTGCAAGAAGCCAACCTACAGTTGCTTGCACAAGGTGCTGCACTGCGGGCTATGAATGACAAGCTCAGCCAAGCTGATCAACTCAAGTCAGAATTTTTAGCAGTGATGAGCCATGAACTACGAACGCCTTTAACTGCTATCATTGCATTTAGCGAAATATTGTTATACGAAGAAAATTTAAGCAGTCAGCAACGAGAATATTTAGAAGATATCTTTGAAAGTTCTCATCAATTACTAAGTCAGATCAATGATATTTTGGATATGTCCAAAATTGAAGCTGGTTTAATCCGGTTAGACAGGCGGCCTACAGATATTAGAGAGATCATTAATGGAATTACTCGTATTATCTCACCGTTACTGCTTAAAAAAAAGCTTCAGTTTCATATTAACATTAATTCTGCTGTACCCATAATCATGGCTGATCATGATAAAGTAAGCCATATTATCAAAAACCTCATTGGTAATGCTGTGAAATTTACACCTAGTCAAGGCTTTATTAGCATTGAAGCAGAGGTCATTCATGAAAAACAGGAGTCATATCTTGAGATAGCCGTGAAGGATACGGGCATTGGTATCAGTGAAGAAGAACAAGGTTATATTTTTGAAAAATTTAAACAGGCTGGCAGTCAAGGTGAACGAGAATATATGGGGAGTGGATTAGGTCTTGCTTTAGCCAAAAATTTTGTTCAACTGCATGGAGGAGAAATCAGAGTGGAAAGTACAATTGGCGAAGGAAGCATTTTTACGTTTACTTTGCCGATTGTTGGAAGCGGAGGTTACATATGTACAACGAAAAAATACTAATTGTTGATGATGATGATAAAATACTAAAAATTCTTAAGCATTGTTTTGAACGGGAAGGCTATATGGTTGTAATGGCTATGGATGGTGAAGAGGCATTAGCGGCGGCAAAGCGAGAACAGCCTGATTTAGTGGTGCTTGATTTAATGCTGCCAAAGATTAACGGTTTAGATGTTAGTAGTATTTTGATTGCAGAGTATGATATGTCTGTTGTTATTTTATCTGCAAAAGGTGATGAATTAGATCGTATTGCGGGCTTTAGAATGGGTGTTGATGATTATATTGCAAAGCCTTTTAGTCCAACGGAGCTAGTACTGCGAGTACAGGCAGTACTTCGTCGATCGAAAGGGAAGAAGCAAGAGAAGAATGGAAGCATAGTATCTGGCAATCTACGAATTGATAGTAAGGCTAGGTCCGTAAATATTGATTCAGAAATTATAGAACTAACTACTAAAGAATTTGAGCTGTTATGGCTCTTAGCAAGTAATCCAAAGCAAGTCTTTACCAGAAAACAATTGCTTAATAAAATTTGGCATAGTGATTACCATGGTGATGAGAACACCGTTACGGTTCACATGCGACGCTTACGAGAAAAAATTGAACCAGATCCATCTAAGCCGCTTTATATTAAAACTGTATGGGGTGTAGGCTATAAATTTCAAATGTAATCATTTTGTAATAGTTTTGTAAGCTGGATGTAAGTAAGTTATAGTATGATAAAAGCGTAGCTCCGGTAGAAGGTAGGAGGACCATAGCCATGTATCGAGATATCAGTGTAAATCTGGTGGATGTCAGCAAGAAAATCGGCACCCGGTATTTATTTACGGGAATTAATCTTGTAATAAACGCTGGTCAGTGCTTAGCCATTACGGGACCCAATGGTTCAGGGAAATCAACCTTGCTAAAAATAATTGCAGGTCTTAATCAGCCAACGACAGGTGCAATACAGATTATAAGCAACAATAAGCAATTGGATGCGGAGGAGCGTCGGGGCAGTTTGGGGCTTATTTCTCCTGAGATTATATTATATGCTGATTTAACAGGCTATGAAAATATATTGTTTTTTACTCGTTTGTGTGGAATAGAATGCAATCAACAAATGATAGAAGAATATTGCCGAAGGGTTGGCTTGGCAAATGATAAGGAGCAATTAGTGCGTACCTATTCTACAGGAATGCGGCAGCGTCTAAAGTTTGCTCTTATGCTGGCGATTCAGCCCGGGTTATGGCTATTGGATGAGCCTTCCTCCAATTTAGATGCTGATGGGAAAAAGCTCATAGCTCAAATGATTGGCAGAGGGCTGGAACAGAATGCCACAATCATTATTGCTACAAATGAGCCATGGGAGGCGGAACATGCCGATTACAAGATTGAGCTTGTTTAATCGTATTTGGGCAATTATGATGAAAGATGGAATCTGCGAGTTTAGAACCCGTTATGCTGTGAGTGCATTATTGATGTTTGCTTTAATATCTTTAGCCAGCATCAGCATGGCCATTGGTGCAGCAAGATTACCCGAGGATCTTACAGCAGCTTTATTGTGGATACTATTGTTTTTTTGTGCTATGGCAGGCTTATCAAGAGTTTTTGTTCAAGAACAAGAGTCAGGTACTATCTTAGCACTGCAAATTTATGGGTCAGGGCAAGCTGTACTATTTGGTAAGTTATTATTTAATACTTTTATGCTATTGACTCTGACGGTTTTAATCATTCCATTATTTATCGTTTTCTTGAATATCGAAATTTATCATTGGTCAATATTCTTATTGGTTCTGATTTTGGGTGATATTGGCATTGCAGCTGCCAGCACCGTTACTGCTGCTATGGTAGCTAAGACCCAAGGGAAACATGCATTATTTACGGTAATGACGTTTCCTATATTATTACCTCAATTTTTAAGTAGTATTAGTACTACAGCTAAGATACTAATGAATGTTAAGCCCGATGTATCTGACATCATGTTTATGGCAGCCTATAATGTGGTATTGATGATTGCATCATCCATCTTGTTCGATTATCTTTGGTACGACTGATTTGGGGGGATTGTAATGAGGATTGTCTTATCTTTATGGATTATGAGTGTGATATACGCTGTATTATACATTGTACCGCCGGCAGAAGGATTGGGTAATTTGGTGAGAATTGCTTTTTTTCATATACCAGTTGCCTGGGTATCGGTTTTAGCTTTTTTGTTGTCTGCTGGCTGGTCTGTACAATATTTGCGTACACGAGATATACAATATGACTGGAAAAGTTCAGCAGCCGCCAGTTTAGGATTACTGTTTTGTTTGTTAGCAACAATAAGCGGTGCTATTTTTGCAAAACTTACTTGGGGCGCTTATTGGAATTGGGATCCGCGACAAACATCTATTTTTATTTTGTTGCTTATATATGGAGCTTATTTAGTATTGCGATCTTCCATTCAAGAAGAGAAAGATCGAGCCAAAGTATCTGCTGTCTATGCTTTGCTTTCTTTCTTAACGGTGCCATTCTTAGTGTTTATCATTCCACGCTTTTATTTCTCATTGCATCCTGAGCCGGTGATTAATAGTGCTGGTAAGTTAGAAATGGATATGATCATGATATATGTACTTTTAGCGGCTGTTGGGGCATGTACAGCACTATTTTGGCAGTGCTTCAGCTATATGGTACAAAACAAACAAAAATCATTTTAAGTGGGGATCTCATGGAAATACGAGGAGGAGACTCATGAAAAAACGACATGGAATTGGTATAGGTATTATTGCTCTATTTCTTGTCTTTAGTGCTATCAGCTTTAAGAGCTCCCTTACACCTTACGTCACTTTTGCTCAAGCCAAAACAATGAATGGCAGTGTTCAGGTGCGCGGGATATTGATTTCAGAACGTGTGGTCATGACGGATGATAAAAAGGCTATAATGTTTAAACTGCAAGATGAGAAGGGGCAAGAGGCATTGATTGTCTATAAGGGAACTAAGCCGGATGGGATAGAAGAGGCTACTAGTATCGTGGCTATCGGAAAATATCAGAATGATCAGTTTATTGCTGAAAAATTATTAGTAAAATGCCCTTCTAAATATCAGTCTGCGCAAGGGAGTGTGAATAAGTAATGATTGGCTATATTTCTATCGTTTGCGCTTTGCTTGTTACCTGTATAGCAGCATTTTCCTATTTTAATATGCATTTGTCGACTGTTACACGGCGATCAGAAAAGGGGAGAGCTGGTAAAGTTGGTATGCGGTGCTATCGCTTGGCTGCAGTATTGGCTGGGATTGCAGCAATTTATTTACTCTATCTAATCTTAGATAATCGCTTTGATTATGCTTATGTTTTCAGTTATTCATCAAGGGAGTTGCCTTTTATGTATAAGTTATCGGCATTTTGGGCGGGACAGCAAGGTTCATTTATGCTATGGATGGTATTTCATGTGATATTTGGATTGCTCTTATCGCGAAAGAACGATACGCCACCAGGTGTTATGGCTGTTTATAGCGTACTGCAGGCTATATTGCTGATTGTCTTGCTCGCAAAAGGACCTTTTATGCTGCTGGCACAACCTCAACTAGACGGTGTGGGACTTAACCCTTTATTACAAGATTTTTGGATGATTATTCATCCACCAATTATCTTCTTGGGATATGCTGGTCTAGCTGTACCCTTCGCTTACGCTTTAGAAGGACTTTTTTCAAACAACCATAAAACGTGGATGAGAGCAGTATTGCCTTGGGCTTTATTTTCCTGGTGTGCTTTGGGAGCTGGTGTTTTTATTGGGGGCTTTTGGGCGTATAAAGTATTAGGCTGGGGAGGGTATTGGGCCTGGGATCCGGTGGAGAATTCCTCTCTTGTGCCGTGGCTGGTAAATGGAGCTTTAGTACATAGTTTATTCTGGGCAAGATTAAGATCAGCAGCCGTTCGATCTGCTTATTTTGCCAGTATTTTTGGATTTGTAACCGTGCTATATGGAACGTTTTTAACACGCAGCGGAGTTTTAAGTGATTTTTCTACTCACTCTTTTGCAGATGAAGGGGTTGGCGGATTGCTGGCAGGGTTTGTGCTCCTTGCTATATTTTTGGGCTTAACCTTACTAATCATACGCTGGCCAGACTTGCCAGAAGGTGAATTATATACCAAGATCAACAGCCGTGAATTTACTTTAGGCTGCAGCGTACTGATTTTTAGCCTTATGGCGGTAATGGTTTTTATTGGTATGTCTACCCCCTTGGTTACCATGTTATTAGGAAATCCGTCAAATGTGAGTGAAAGTTTTTATAATAACACGTCTCTGCCATTAGCAGCAGCTTTGGTTATGCTCCTAACGATCTCTCCAATGTTTAATAAAAAACCTAATGAGATAATTTCGTTAAAGACGTACTGGTGGTTGGGAATGATCGGTTTGCTGTCATTGGCTTTGCCGCTGAAGCTGGGATTATATCAGCCGATGTTAGTAATAACAATCATTTTTTCCATTACGGCTTTAATTACGAATTCTGTTATAGCTAGGAGCGATCAAATGGCAGCAGCGATTGCTCATGCTGGATTAGCCGTTATGGTAATTGGTATTGTCGTCTCTTCTGCTGCCAATGAGTCGATAGTGACAACCTTAACTCTCAAACAACCTAAGGAAATCCTGGGGAATAAAATTACATATATAGGTAAGGAGGAGGCGAATGACGGCAGTGGGTTTTATCAAAATTTTATTGTCGGGCAACAGAAGATCGAGCCTTCTTTGGTACAGGCCTTTACTAAATACAATAAAGAAGGTCAGCCATCTGCTAGAGAACCAGCGATTGACCGCAAATTGCTAGCGGATTTCTATGTAGCCCCTGTCATGAAACATGAAGATCATACGGCTACAGAAATTCGATTGGCAACAGGAGAGGAAAGTCGGCAAAATGATGTGATCATTAAATTTATCTCCTGGAAAATGATTACAGGTTCTACTGGACAGGAAATGAGAGTACAAACCGTTTTTGAAGTGATAAAAGAGGGAAGAACAGAAGCAATTCAGCCAGAACTTGTATATAAGAACGGAGTGGTTACAGGTGCTCCTGTAGTGGCTTTTGGTCAATATAAGGTCGTCATTAATGGAGTTAATCCTAGGGATGGAAATATAAGCATTGGTCTTTTGGATAACGCTTCTATCAGTAAATCAGATAGTGTTGAAGTTGAAATCAGTAATAAGCCTTTAATTAATTTAGTATGGATAGGAACAATTTTAATCACCTTTGGCTGTGGCTGGGGAGCAATCAATCGCTTTGGAGTTTTTAAAAGGAAAATGGATGGTACCGAAAAGGGGTCAATGTCCTATTTATAGGACTACATAATTGACTTGTAAAAAAATAAGGTAGAAAAATGTGAAAATAGGAGGTGAGGGGTTGGATACTGGTCAGTTTTTAAACCGCAATGCTTTAAAGATTGCGCTGGTAGTCCTGGTTGTGGTGATGATGGGAATGGCAGCTGGAGGTGCTGGTTATGCTTATTCAGATAGTCCAGGTTTTTGTGGAAGTTGCCATTCCATGGAGGGAGTTCATGCAACATGGCAGGCATCGAATCACAAACAGCTCAAGTGTACCGACTGTCATTTGCCACAGCAGAATTTTGCTATTAAAATGATTACCAAAGCGCAGACCGGTATGAATGATACCTATCATGAAGTCTTGCGAGACTATCCCGCAACAATGAAGTTATCGCCTAAAGGCAAAGCGATCGTAGAAGACAATTGCATGCGCTGTCATCAATCTACAGTACAAAACACTGGTATGGGAGCTGGTGGAGAGGATTGTACGAAATGCCATCGCGGATTAGTTCATGGCATGAACAAGAGCAAAGGGGGAATAAAAGTTGAGTAACATGCAAAAGACCTTAATTGCCTTGTTGGGTGTAGCAGTCATTTTTTTTAGCTTTGTTGCTGTACGTGTTGGTGTCAAGCCGGCAGCAACAGTCAAAGCCTCACCCATCCCCGCAGGAGAATATGATGCAGCTGTATGGGGGAAAGTTTATCCCCTGCAATATGAAAGCTATCGAAGGATGGCAGAGGTAGCTCCTTCTCCTACAGGTTATGGAGGCAGTGTGAATGTGCAGAAATCCGACATGCAGCCAGAAATATTCACAAACTTTAAAGGTATGCCTTTTAGTAAAGATTATACAGAAGATCGGGGTCATGTATATGCCGTAGAAGACTTACTTCATAGTAAACGAATTGGTCCCGCTAGTAAAGGTGCGTGCATCACCTGTAAGACTCCCTATGTAGAACAATTTTATAAAGAAGCAGGCTGGGGATATGCCAATAAACCTTTAGGGGAATTATTAGAGAGGAGCAAACATCCTGTTACTTGCGCCCAATGTCATGACTCAGAAACGATGAACTTACGTGTCATTAATCCAGCATTTATTGAGGCACAAGAACGGCGGGGAATCGACTTGAGTAAGGCAACAAGAGAGGAAATGCGTACGTATGTATGTGCTCAATGCCATTCCGAATATTATTTTGAGCCTGGCAGCATGCGAGTAGTATTTCCTTGGGACAAAGGCTTTAAGCCGGAGGAAATGTATACTTATTATGCTGAAAAACCAAATAACTTCCTTCAGGATTGGGAGCATCCAGATTCTAAAGCACCAATGCTAAAAGCGCAGCATCCTGATTATGAAACATTCGCGAATGGTACCCATGGTAAAGCTGGGGTATCATGTGCCGATTGTCATATGCCGTATATGCGTAAAGATGGACAGAAATATACCTCTCATTTTATTACAAGTCCTTTAAAGACTCTTGATGCCTCTTGTTCTCCATGTCACAGTCAAGGAACAGAGTGGTTATCCGAAAGAGTTAAGACAATTCAAGATCAAACCTTCTTGCTGCAGCATACTGCAGGCTTAAACGTAGCTAAAGCTCATGAAGCGATACGAAAAGCTGGTGATACGCCAAATGTCAATCAGGCTGAGCTTGCCAAAGCTAGAGAATTAGTGCGTAAAGCGCAGTGGATGTGGGACATTGTGTCAGCTGAAAATAGTATGGGCTTTCATAATACCGATCAGACGATGACGACTCTTGGTCAAGCTAATGAATTAGCTCATCAGGCTATTGAATCAGCCAATTTGGCAGCAGGGATCAATGTGCTGTAAGTAAGAAAAAAGTTAGGGGAGGCCTCCGGTTTGGTGGTCTCTCCTAACCTTTTATAAAAATGGTCGTGATCTAGAAGTATAAATCACGAGCACCATTTTCAATTTCTTTTAGTCGTTGGGTGGTTTTAATTCGGACGCTTTCCTGAGGTATTGAAGCAAGGTTCTTGGTAATCATTGTTTCACCTATTTTTTTTAATGCATCATCACCATAGTCAAGCAGGTATTCTTTAAAAGTCAATAAAGCATTAGGCAAACAAACATTTTGTATTTCACCACTTTTAGCTAAACTCATAAAGCGGTCACCTGTGCGTCCCTGACGATAACAAGCTGTACAATAGCTAGGTATATAATTTTTTTCACATAGCATAGAGATAATTTCATCTGGAGAACGATTGTCCCCTGTTTCAAACTGCATGGCGCCCTTTGCTGCGACAGAATCTTCTTGTGTTTCTTGATAACCGCCTACACCTGTACAGGAACCAGCACTAATTTGTGAAACACCATAGGTAAGAAGCTTGTCTCTTAGCTCAGGATGCTCTCTAGTTGATAAAATAATTCCGGTATAAGGTACTGCTAAGCGAATGATAGCAATGATTTTTTTAAAGTCTTCATCGTTCACAAGATGGGGAAAGGTCTCAAGATTGATACTGTCAGCTGGTCTGAGTCGGGGTACTGAGATAGTATGAGGTCCGACACCAAATGCTTTTTCTAAGTGCTCAGCATGTAAAAACATGGCAATCGTGTCATATTTATAATCATAAAGTCCATAAAGTACCCCGATACCAACGTCATCAATACCTGCCTGCATGGCTCTATCCATGGCAGTAGTATGCCAGTTATAATCTTTTTTTGGACCGGAAGGATGCAGCATCCCATAGGTTGGACGGTGGTAGGTTTCTTGAAATAATATATAGGTGCCAATTTGTGCTTGTTGTAATTTTTTGTATTCGTCAACAGTGGTAGCTGCAACGTTAATATTAACACGGCGTATGCTGCCATTTATATTCTTTACGTTATAAATTTCCTTAATGGTATCGACAACATAGTCGATAGAACAATTGTCTTGGTCTTCGCCAGCCTCAAGCACTAATCGCTTGTGACCTAAGGATTGAATGATCTCTACCTCTTGTTTGACTTCAGCCATGGATAGATGGCGGCGTACTTGGCTTGGATTGCCGCTGCGATAGCCGCAATATGAACAATCATTGATACAGTGGCTGGAGATATAAAGTGGTGCAAATAATACAATGCGTGTGCCATAAATTTTTTGTTTTATATCAGCGGCAACAGCGTACATAGATTCCAATGCATCTGGATCAGTCACTTCTAAAAGAATAGCTACTTCAGATGCTGATAAACCATGGTACTGGTCAGCTTTTGCAATAATACGGTTAACGAGTTCTTTATCCTGAGCTTTTGTTTTCGCTTCCCGGAGCAGTTTAAGAATTACCTCATCATTAATAAAATCATCGGGTGTTCGTTCTCTATTAGAAATCAATTAAATGGCCTCCTTCTAAAGCGACTGATATGATAGGATCAGTCGTTAGCTTTTGTGTATGATAAATCCCTGCTTTGTTCATCGCGGATTTATATGAATACATGTTTTTAATTTTGACTATCATTATATAATACTTTTCAACAAGAATATATAGTTTTAAAGAAAAGTTATTGTTATTATAGCAAGAAATAGTTTGGAATCATTTGCTTGTGGAGGACTCAAATTGTGAAAATCTAATATATTTTATATGAAGGACTTTTATATAGAGAACAAATAAAAGCCTTCGACATATAATATTATGGATAATCATAGGAGGTGTGTAGAGCATGCTTATTGATGGAGAGCGAAAATATATGGTGAATCATGACGACAAATATATAATAAGCAGCAATGAAGAGGATATGGATAATGTCCATGTACATGTATATACTGCGGAAACAGATGTTTCAGATGATCATCAGCATATGTTTTTAGGTGTTACTGGACCTGCTAGGGTGGAAGGACGTTCACATGTTCATCAAATTTGTACGCGGACATCTTTTTTAGCTGAGAATTCAAGTGGGCACTGGCATTGGGTAGATATCATGACAGATCGTGCCATCGCTATGCCTGATGGCACGCATACTCATTATTTTGAAGGCCGTACAAGCATGAATGATGGTCATTGTCATAATTTTTCTGATGTTACTGGTTTAGGACCCGATATATGTGTGGATGAGGATGAGGAGGATAAAAAACCCTGTAAATATAAATATAAACGCCCTGATGATGAAGAATATAACTAGAATAGAACGAGAGGATGGCAAGCAATTTCCATCCCTCGTTTTTTCTTTACTGCGATAAAGTTTTTAAAGTTGTTTGGTTATAAAATAGGCCCTAAATATACATACTAAATATTGGAGGTGTTACGATGTTATTAAGCTGGATGATGATGAAACTCATGGATCCCTCAATGGATGAAGTAATGGCAAAAATGTTTACGGAGGATTATAAGGACAATCCCTTCTTGATGGTTACAGCAACAGAAAAGTTATCGCCTCGAGCTATGATGGAAGCTGCTATGCGTGCCGAGGCTGGCAAAGAATTGGCACGACCTTTAGGCAGTCCTGTGGTTTTATCTCCGTGGGATAAGCTGCTGCTGAATCCAAAGCAATTGTTTGAATTACCTACTTCTGATTATACCCAAATTAGCATGAAAACGGTTATTGGACCGAAGGCTAAAAAACCTCTACAGCTTGAACTGCCTATTATGATTACAGGAATGTCTTATGGCGGGTCACTAAGTTTGCCGATAAAAATCGCCTTAGCGAAAGGAGCAACGATGGTCGGGACTTCAACCAATACAGGGGAGTCTGCTGTTACTGAAGAAGAACGGGGTGCAGCTCGATTTTTAATTGGACAATACCATCGTGGGGGTCAATTGAGTGGTCAAGAACAGCTGAAGCAGCTGGATGCGATTGAAATTCAATTAGGTCAGGGAGCTTGGGGCGGTGCAGTTGATTCTACAATGAAAGCCGAAGATATTGACGGGCATCTGCGCAATACATGGGGATTAAAAAAAGGTGAAGATGCCACTGTATATGCGCGTATGCCTGGAAAAAATTCGACGCAAGATTATATTAAAATGGTCGATGATATGAAAGCGCAGTATGATGTTCCAATAGGAGTTAAAATAGCTGGTACGGACTATATTGAATATGAACTGGCGGTTATCGCTCAGACAAAGGCAGATTATATTGTCGTGGATGGTTCGGAGGGAGGGACGGCAGTTGCGAATCCAACCTTACAAGACAATGTAGGATTGCCAACCTTCCATACACTTGTACGAACGATTGATTGGCTCGTAAAAAATAATTTACGTGACCGTTTTAGTGTAATTATTGCTGGCGGGTTAACAACTCCAGGTCACTTTCTAAAAGCTCTAGCTCTAGGCGCGGATGCAGTTTATATTGGAACGATTGCATTGCTGGCTGCGCTACATACTCAAATCACAAAAGCACTGCCACAAGCACCGCCTTCACAAATGTTATTATATACTGGCAAGTTAACGGATAAGCTTCACATTGACGCAGCTGCCAATCACCTGGCAAACTTTCTGTCTTCTTGCAAGAGTGAAATGCAGCTTGCTGTACAAGCTGTAGGAAAAGAAAGCATTAAAGAGTTAAGCCGCAGTGATTTGGTATCTGTAGAAAAAGACCTGGCGGAATTTGCTGCTATTCGCTATGCAGGCAGCCATCGAGAAGAAAGAAAAAAAACAGAAAAGTAAGCAGTGATTAGCCCCTCTTAAATATGCTGTGCACCCCGTCAAGAGGACAATGAAAAAATAGAAGAATTTGATTGCTGTCTACCGAAATGGTGGGCAGCATTTCTTTATGCAGCCTTTGCGTACTGTTGGTGGAACTCCATCGGTGTCATGACAGACAAACGACGCTGTAAACGCTGGTAATTGTAATAGTAGATGTAGTCAGAAATAGTTTGCGCAAGCTGTTCCCGGCTGGTGAATTTGTACCCATAATACATTTCACGTTTTAGAATGCCCCAAAAACCTTCCATCGGACCGTTATCAATACAGTGCGCCACTCTAGACATGCTTTGCTTCATTCTTGCGGCTTGCAGC
>NZ_FOTS01000037.1:0-38023 GCF_900114615.1 Pelosinus propionicus DSM 13327
GAAAGAAAACCATCGATTTAGAAGATTCTTGCTGCGTGGCAAGCAAAGCGTTAGGACTGAATTCTTGTTCTTGGCGATGGGCTATAACTTAAATAAACTACATAACAAAATACAGCAACAACGGTGCGGAAAAATGCTACACGAAAAAAAGACCGCCTAAAAGGTTGCAGGCACAGCAATTTATGAGGGGCATAATGCTCCTCTAGCTTTGCTATGCCTACTTTACTCCACTTAATTCGCAAAAAAGAGAAAATACCCTATTCGGTTAGGGATACAAAGAAAGAGCTATCTCAAATAGGTTTTAAAAACCTATTTTGAGACAGCTCCTTCTATCTAAAGAAGCAGTTAGATAGAAAAATCACTCATAATCTTTTGACCATACGTTTTTTGCCAATCTTCCGTAAACGTATTCACACTCCAATCTGTTAATGGATGACAGAATAATTTGCTAAAAACATCTTCATTGACCGTTACTGCTTGGGTTCCAGCTAAGCAAATTTTTTGAATTTGCTCTGTATTTTTAAAGCTTGCAGCTAGGACCTGGGTCTGTAATTGATACGTTTGAAAGATGGTAACAATATCAGCTACTACGTTTACTCCATTGCCAGAAATGTTATCAATGCGATTTACATAGGGAGCAACATAGCTGGCTCCTGCTTTAGCTGCCATTAATGCCTGTTGGGGAGTGAATACTGCTGTAGCGGTGACTTTAATGTTTCGTTCTGTAAGGTATTTCATTGCTTTGTAACCTTCGGGAATAACAGGGATTTTTACATAGATGTTCCCTTGAAAAGTAGTATGCAAGAACTCCGCTTCTTTGATAATTTGTTCGGCATCTTGATTGATCACTTGCGCATGCAAGGTTTTTTTATCACCTAAAATAGAACGTATTTCTTGTAAAACATCGATATAGTGTATCTTTTGTTTTGATAGAATACTAGGGTTCGTTGTAACGCCGTCTATGACGTAGGTGTCATTAGCTTTTTTTATAAAATCAATATCGGCAGTATCTAGTAAGATTTTCATTAGACATACCTCCTGAAATATAATATAAAATACAACGAGGAGCTTTTGATGCTCCTCGCTAGAAACGATTTATAACACTATAAAGATACTAGCCTCTATATTTCTTGTCAATATCAGCCACTAAATTAATTTTTGGAGTCGAAGAGCCAGGCGTGAACTCGGAGGAAAGCCAGGTCTTGGTAATCACTTTAGCTAGTTCTGGACCGATGACTCTAGCTCCCATTGTGATGATTTGAGCATTGTTGCTTTTAATGGACCTTTCAGCAGAAAATGTATCATGACATAAGGCTGCATAAATACCAGGGACTTTATTAGCAGTAATGCACATTCCAATACCTGTTCCACATAGCAGCATACCTCTAACGGATTCGCCTTTTTTAACGCTTTCAGCTACTGTTTCAGCAATATTAGGATAAAAGGTTGAATCATCTGTAGAAGGAATTCCGAAATCTTTTACTTCATGTCCTAGTTCTTCCATATATTTTTTAAGGATATTTTTTAATTCAAAAGCAGCATTGTCACAACCAATTGCAATTTTCATTACTTTCACCTCATAAATTAATTATTTTTATCGAGATTGTCTTTTCGAGAATAACTCCTTTCTTTGAAAATTTTGAATTATTTGAAAGTGATTTTTATATCACTTCATTTCTTTAGACAATCATATTATGCAGTTCTAAAAAAGAAATAAAAGAAAAACATTTTATCTCTGTCTATATTCTGTAATTTACGTTTTCTTTCGACTTATTAGTTATTTCTTTCTTTTGGTTTTATTATATGAAAAAACAGAATGATCGTCAATAGGTATTAATCAAATTTTACAGCTAATAATAAGAAAAAAATTATTAAAAATAATAAAAAGAAAGAAAAAGAAACAAAAAAGTGCTATAATTAAAATAGATTTAAAGAAAAAATAGGGGTAAAAATCGAAAAATAAAAAGGATGGGAGATGTTAAGCATGATGAAAGCAGCAGTATTTTATGGTCCGCAAAATGTAAAATTTGAGAATCGAGAAATACCTAATATCGACAAGGGGGATATTCTTATCCGAGTAAAATATTGTGCAATTTGTGGAACTGATGTAAGGATTTATAATTTTGGTCAGGCTAATGTAACTCCTCCAAGGATTACGGGCCACGAATTGACTGGAATCATAGAAAATATTGGGAGTGAAGTAGAGGGATATCATGTTGGAGACAAGGTGCTGGTAGTTCCTCAAATGACTTGCGGGAAATGTCATTACTGTTTGCAGGGTAAGAGCAATCTTTGTGAAGAAGTATTATTGTTTGGCTATTCTCTTGATGGTGGTTTTGCTGAATATATAAAAATACCTGCTCAAGGTGTAAATCGAGGAAATGTGATAAAACTGGATGATACTGCTGATCTGGTGGATGCTACTCTTACAGAACCTTTATCTTGCGTTATTAATGGTCAAGAGCATTTGCAGATTGGCATCGGCGATGAAGTTTTAGTCATTGGGGCAGGGGCAATTGGTGCTATGCATGTGGCCTTGGCTAAAGCAAAGGGGGCAGCAAAAATTGTTCTTGCAGATGTAGAGCAGGATCGGCTGGAACTTGCGGGAAAATGTGGAGCAGATTATCTTATTAATTCAAAAAAAGTAGATCTTATTCAAGAGGTAATGTCTCTAACTAATGGCAAGGGGGTCGATGTCGCAATTACTGCTTGTTCAGTTCCAATTGCGCAGTCACAAGGTCTGCAAGTTTTAAAGAAAGGCGGAAGACTTAGCTTATTTGCAGGTTTGCCCAAAGATCATGCTATAAATCCTTTAGATATGAATCTTGTTCACTATAAAGAAATATCTGTTTATGGAGCCTATGCATCAACGATACCTCAGCATATGACAGCTTATCAGTTGTTGGCTAAGAATATCGTAGATGGGAAGAAAATCATTACCAATGTTTTACCAGTGGAACAGCTGATTGAAGGATTTGGTATGGTGAAAAAAGGAGAAGGATTAAAAATTGTAGTAGAATTATAAAAATACTGATATACGATCATTCTTATTCATTATTATTTGAATCGTGCTATAATTGCTATCTTGACGTACGTGGAGGTATGTATATGTTAGTGAATACTAGTCAGATGCTTGCAATGGCAAAAAAATATAAATATGGTATCGCTCAGGCAAATGCATGGGATTTACAAAGTTTAAGAGCGATTATTCGCGCCAGTCAGAACTGCACATGCCCTATTATAGTTGGCTTAGCGGAAATACATTTTAAATATATCAGTCCAGAAGAATTAGCCCAATTAGCATCTTTATATGCAAGTAAAATGCAAACGCCGCTAGCGTTGCATTTAGACCATGGTATGTCTTATGAGACCATAGTTAAAGCAATTAGATCCGGATTTACTTCTGTAATGATTGATGCATCGGGTTTACCTTATGAAGAAAATGTTAAAATAACCTCAGAAATTGTAAAGCTTGGGCATGCTTGCAATGTTACAGTGGAAGCAGAGCTGGGGCATGTCGGAATTGGTCTTGAGTATAATGACAGTAATGCAGATTTTTTTACAAATCCTAAACAAGCTAAGGATTTTGTTGATAGAACGGGGATTGATTCCTTAGCTGTAGCGATTGGTACTGCTCATGGAGAATATAATGGCATACCTAGGTTAGATTTTGATAGGCTTATTGAAATTGCTAAGATGGTTGATGTTCCGTTAGTTTTGCACGGCGGATCTGGGACAGGGGACGACTTACTATATAAGGCGGTCAAGTCTGGCATAAGTAAAGTGAATATTTGTACAGATCTTATGAATAAGGCAGCTAGTGAGGTCCAAAAACAACAGAAAAATTTAAACTATGCTGATTTAGGCATTATAGGAGAAGAAGCTATCATACAGTGTTTAGAGCATTATTTTGAAATATTTGAATGTGTTGGCCGTGCTGGGGATGTGCAGTATGTAAGAAGGTTCCAAATGATTGAAGCTGACGATGAGAAGGGCTTCGCGTAGCGAAATCATTTGAGAAATGAAACCATATTTGAAGATATTGAAAAATTGCAATAACAAAAAACACTATTTGTCATAAAGAACAAATAGTGTTTTTGTTATTACAGCATTACTCGCCAATTAGAACATCAATATTCATATTTCGTAATTGTGCAATTATTTCTGCTGGTGCATTGTTATCGGTAATAAGAATATCCATCTGCTCAGTAGCAGCAAATGAAGCCAGAGAAGAAGTATCGAATTTACTGGAATCCATGAGAGTAACCAATTTGGCTGAAGACTCAACCATTCGTTTTTTCAGGTCTACCTCATATACATTGAAATCCATCAGTCCATCCTTAATCGTAAAACCGCTGGCTGAGGTAAACATGATATCAATTTTAAGCTGATTTAAGATGTTGGTTCCTAATGTTCCCTCAAGTGCTGTTGAGCCAACTCGGATAACTCCCCCAAGCAGAATTACTGTTATTAAAGGATTATCTCGCAGTTCGAGGGCTGTATAGATGCCATTCGTAATTACTGTTAATCGTACTGGCATGGTTTTTAATAGTTTAGCAAATTCGCGTATAGTGGAACTTCCATCTAAAAGAATACATTGTCCATTGGTAACCAACTCAGCTGCTCTTTTGGCAATGTCTGATTTTTGGTTTTGATTTTTTTGCTCTCGCACCGAAAAAAAGTTTTCAGGATCAACTTGTTCGGAGATAATAGCACCACCGTGAAACCGTTTAATGAGACCTTCTTCTTCCATTGTTTTCAAGTCGTTGCGCAGAGTTACCTCTGTAACGCCCGAAAATGATGACAATTCTTTTACTGTAGCTTTTCCTTGGCTACTAAGGAATTCGAGAATTTTTTTTCTTCTTTCAATTAAAAACATAGTTTCTCCTTGTTGATCGCTTATCAAGTTTACGTTATAAGCAAAATATATATAATCTAGCCGATGATCATGGCTAAAGGTGAATCCCCTAAAAGTTGTATATTTACAATTATAGCTATCATAGCAAAAACCAAGAAAACAATCAATACCAGATTTATTAAAAGAAGAAATAATAAAAAATAAAAAGAAAAAGAAACAATAAACGACAACAAAAGAAATATAAAAATAATAAAATGATTGACAAAATGAAAACTGGTGATAAAATGAAAATAAGAAATTACATTTTAATGTGTATCTTAACTCTTATTAAAATTATGTAAAAGGGGAGATTTTGATGAAAATATTTATTGATACAGCAAATGTTAGTGACATTGCTAAAGCAAATGATCTGGGAGTTATTCGCGGAGTTACTACCAATCCTTCCTTAATAGCAAAAGAAGGACGTAATTTTCAAGAGGTTGTACAAGAGATATGCGCGATTGTCGATGGGCCTATTAGTGCTGAAGTAATTAGCCTCGAAGCAGATAAAATGGTGGAAGAAGCATTGCCGTTAGCTGCATTAAATCCTAATATTGTTATTAAAATTCCTATGACAATTGAAGGTTTAAAAGCAGTTAAGCAATTATCAGCAAAAGGTATTAAAACAAATGTTACATTGATCTTCTCTTCCAATCAAGCCTTGTTAGCTGCATCTGCAGGCGCCAGCTATGTGAGCCCTTTCATCGGACGTTTAGAAGATATTAATGAAGATGGTTTAAAAGTGGTTGAAGAAATTGCTGCTATTTTTAAGATTTATGGTTTTAAAACAGAAATTATTGCTGCAAGTATTCGCACGGTGCGCCATGCCACGCAAGCAGCCTTAGCGGGTGCTCATATTGGTACAATGCCTTATAGTGTAATTGAACAGATGGCTAAACATCCCTTAACTGACGCAGGTATTAGCCAATTTTTAGCTGATTGGGAAAAAGTTAAAAATAAATAATTACAGGCCAAAGGAGCAATGCGGCCTTAATTGGCCGTATCTCAATATTGCGATACTTGGGAGGTATTAAAAATAGAGTGAATATTGAAGTAATTGATAGTTTGACGGAGAAAACATGGAATATTCGTAAAAATATTGTTCGTATGATTACACAAGCACAATCGGGCCATCCGGGCGGTTCCCTATCGGCAGTAGAAATTCTGACCTATTTATATTTTAAAGAGATGAATATTGATCCTTCAAATAGTAAGGACCCTAATCGGGATCGATTTGTATTAAGTAAAGGACATGCGGCACCTGTATTATATGCTACGCTAGCAGAAAGAGGTTTCTTTTCTACGGATGAGTTATTAACCTTGCGTAAGATCAATAGCCGCCTGCAAGGACATCCTGATATGAAAGGAATACCTGGAGTGGACATGTCTACAGGTTCTTTGGGACAAGGACTGAGTGCTGCAGCTGGAATGGCTTTAGCAGGTAAAATCGATGGCAATGCTTACCGTGTCTTTGCATTGCTGGGAGATGGCGAACTAGAAGAAGGGCAAATCTGGGAAGCGGCTATGTTTGCAGCGCATTACAAGCTGAATAATCTTACCATTTTTATTGATTTTAACGGTCTCCAAATTGACGGATCAATTTCTGAAGTACTCTCACCTTTGCCTATTCCTGAAAAATGGCGCGCCTTTGGCTGGAATGTTCTTGAAATTAATGGTCATGACATCCAAGAAATTCATTGTGCTGTTCAAAGTGGCAAAGCATTTCAAGATAAGCCGACTGCAATTATCGCTACTACCATTAAGGGAAAATGTATCAGAAAGATGGAGAATGTAGCAGAATGGCATGGGAAAGCTCCAACGATTAGTGAATGTGAAGAGTTTTTATTTGAACTGTCAAGGGGAGGGCTATAGAAATGGCAAAAGCTACACGAGAGGCCTACGGTGAGGCACTGGAAAAAATGGGTGGCCTTTGCTCTGATATTGTAGTGCTAGATGCGGATTTATCCAAATCAACGAAAACCTGCGTATTTGCTAAGAGTTATCCTGAACGCTTTTTTAACGTTGGCATTGCAGAGCAGAATTTAGCTGGGGTTGCTGCAGGGTTGGCAGCAGCAGGGAAAATTCCATTTATCTCAACATTTGCTATGTTTGCCAGCGGGCGTGCTTATGAACAAATACGCAATTCGATTTGTTATCCGAAATTGAATGTTAAAATTGCAGCCACTCATGCAGGTTTAACAGTCGGAGAAGATGGGGCATCCCACCAGTCGATTGAAGATATTTCCTTAATGCGCAGTATTCCCAATATGACGGTTTTAGTACCTGCTGATGGTATTGAAACTCACCAAGCAATACGATTTGCTGCTGAGTATGATGGACCCGTATATATTCGCTTAGGGCGTATGGCAGTACCTGATTTATTTACAGAAGAGTATAAATTTGAACATGGAAAAGCTGTTTGCTTAGTCGAAGGGACAGATGCAACAATTGTAGCAACAGGAATTATGGTTCATATTGCTAAAGAAGCTGCTGAACAGCTGCGAGCAGAAGGCTGCAATGTTAAAGTATTAAATATTCATACAATAAAGCCGATTGATAAAGAGGCAATTGTAAATGCAGCAAAGCAGACAGGGGCCATTGTTACTTGTGAGGAGCACAGCATTATTGGAGGGCTCTCCAGTGCGGTAGCAGAAGTGTTAGTAGAAAATTGTCCTGTACCAATGGAACGTGTTGGAGTATGTGATACTTTCGGTGAATCAGGTATTCCAAAAGATCTTTTGAAAAAGTATGGACTTACGGTGGATGATGTGATATCGGCTGTTAAGAAAGTTATTGCTAGAAAAGCATAGATTATTATTTTTTGAAAAGGAGAGGAATTATAAAAATGGAGCTCACTTTGCAAATTAAAAATAAGGCAGGACTACATGCAAGACCTGCGGCTATGTTTGCTCAAAAATGTTCAACATTTAAGTCCAGTATAACGATTGTAAAAGAAAATAAGCAGGCTAATGGTAAAAGTCTGATTAATCTTATGGGATTAAGTATAAAACAAGGAGATACAATCACACTCAAAATTGATGGGTCTGATGCTGCTGATGCAGGTGCTGCATTGAAGAAAATTGTGGATGATAAATTTGGTGAAGAGTGATGGCTTAGCTGGAGGAGATGGAATTACCATTGCCTCAGGAAGTATTATGAGTCAAAACGCAAAAGAAAAGAACCGATTCTTAGCGGCACAGCAGGCGGCTGAAGCAGAAATTACCATTTTGCAGCAGTTAAATGGAAAAGATAGCGAGGCAGAAGTTTTAGCTGTTTATAAGGAATTAGTGAGTGCTCGATCCTTGAGCAATTCTATTGTGACTTTTATTAATCAGAATTTTGCTAGTGCAGAAACTGCTGTGGAACATACTGTAGATGAAATTATATCCATGCTAATTCTTCTCGAAAATGATTATATGCTGCAACGTGCAGTAAATATTGAAGAGATTGGCAATCGTTTATTACATCATTTGCAGAGACCTGAGAGTTAATTTTAAATCATTTTACTGAAATAGCTAGAAACCTTATTAAAGGTTTCTAGCTATTTCAGTATAACTATTTTGAAAAATAGTAAAGGAGAAGATGTTTATTATTAACGATACGTTGAGGCATAATTTACATTGCCTGTTCCACGAACTCCAGTAATATTCCAACCATCTTGGTTTCTAACGAGATCGATTCTAAAAGTTTGATTGGTGTTTTGTTTTACAACTTGAACTGTGGCACGATTACTTGATTGAGAAAGAAGTGTAAAAGAATCGCGGTTTGCATCAAATCCATACCTAGATGCCAAATCTTTAGCAACAGTTATAGGGCTGGTTTGGTAATTAGCATAGTCATAACTGTCATAATAGCGATTGCCGTCATTGCTATAATAGATTTGACCATCTTTATACAATGCCCGGTTATCATTAGAGCTAGGCCAGCTATGATTGTGCCTATGCCAGCCATTTCGATTGTTATACCGGGTGTCATATTTACCGTCTCTGTTGTGAAATCTAGTATCATACTTACTGCCATTATTGCCATCATAGCGGGTGTCATAGCTAGCACTGGCGTAAGTTCCTCTTGTAGTCGTATTTTTATGACCATCACCATTATAACGGGTGTCATAACTAGAACCATTGTTATATCTAGTATCATAACTAGAACCACTGTTATATCGGGTATCATAGCTGGCACTGGTATTATGTCTGGGAGCGTAAGTGGCATTGTTGTCTGCTCTAGTAACATTATGATTACTGCTGCCATTATATCGAGTGTCATAGCTGGAACCACTGTTAGATCTTGTGCTGTAACGGGAACTATCATTATACTTGGTATCATAGCTAGCACTTGCTTTAGAAGTATCTGTTGCTGTCTGTTCTATTTTTATGGGATGAATATTAGGATTTTCTGCTGCAAAGGTGGTAGCAGGAAGAGCAGTACCTGCAGCACCTGTCATGATAGCAGCGCCTGCTAAGGCGGCAGCATACTTTTTATATTTTCCACGGAGCATTTTTCGTTTAGATGATTTTCTTTCCATACGTATCCTCCTCCTTTGATTTTATTTTTAGTCTTCCAAAAATCCAGAATCAAAATTCATGGAAATTTAAACTAGATTACATGTATTAAGATTTAAATTTTATTTATTAATCGAACAGAAATAGTTATTGAAAAACAGAGAGAATATAATTATGAAGTATTTTAGATCGATTTTCATGGCTGGTATTTCTAGACGTTTTATGTATAATGCCAATTATTTTTATTGATTGTATTGATGTAACGTAATGAAGAAGGAATTTATCAAATAATTCATTTCGTTATAAATTGAGCTGATATGGAAGCTTTGGCTTGTACATTCAAAAAAAATGTGAGGCTCCCTTTTTTTGTAAGCATAATTAAACCTCTTATAGTAGTTTGTTTCATCTACCATAAGAGGTGTTTTTGAGAATTCATATTCTGAACATGCTTCATACCAATGAGGAATCTTTTTGGTTGTCATCAAGTCTGTGGGCGGAGGGGAAGGCGGTTTGCAGACATGTTTCATGATTAAAGTCTGCTATTTCAATTTGGATCGTGGTATGGTTAATTTGAAACTGATCCCGGATAATGTTAATTGCCTCTCGCAGAATAATTTGGGCATCTTTATTCACTTCAATTAACAGATGGCAGGTTAGTGAGTCACGGCCTGAAGTAATTGTCCAGATGTGCAAGTCGTGGACGTCTTGAACACCATCAATACATCGTAAGGACTCTCTTACTTCCAGCCAATTGATTGTAGGGGGCGTTCCTTCTAGCAAGATGTTCACCGATTCATTAATGATATTCCATGCACTTTTTAGAATTAACAATGCAACAATAACGCTGATGATAGGATCAGCTGTATACCAAGAGAAGTAATACATCAATACTCCTGCAATTATGGCTCCGACAGAACCGAGGGCATCACCTAGAATGTGGAGATATGCACTGCGAAGATTAATGCTATTACTCATATCACCTTTTTTCAGCAGTACAAGAGCACTTAATAAGTTGGCGATCAGGCCAAACGCAGCAATGGAAATCATGTAAGGACTATTGATTGATGGAGGTGCGAAAAAACGCCCGTAGGCCTCCCAAATAATCAAGCTGGCAATCAGAAATAAGGTCAAACCATTGAAGAAAGCAGCTAGTATTTCAAACCGATAAAACCCATAGGTCTTTTGCGGTGAAGGTGGCTTAAGCGCAAAAATCATTGCAAACAGACTCAATCCTAGTGAGGTCGTGTCACTTAGCATGTGTCCTGCGTCAGAGAGCAAGGCGAGGCTATTTGTAAACAATCCTCCTAGAAATTCAAATACCATAATACTTGCAGTGATAATTAATGATATTATGAGAGCAGTACGGTTGTTTTTTCCATGAAGAGGTCCTTCATGACTATGTCCATGATATTGACCCATATAATGTCTCCTTGTGTAGTATTAAAGTTTCCATTTTTTACTTTTGCCGATGACTTTTATTTACATTATATCACAAAGTAGGATGGCGCTTCTTGACGGATATCCCATTTCTCTTTACAATAAGGAAAAGATCATAAATTGCTGTTAGACATTAGTAAAAGTGCAGGCACTATTTGTCGTAAAGAGGAATAGTGCTTTTTGTTATTTTTATTTTGCTTACCTATACTGTAAAAAAGGATTGATAAAATGAATTGTAACTCACAAGATCAAGAGAGTGTAATAAAAGATAAGGGAAAATCCTCTGTCTTATGGATTGCTTTCCTCTTAGGAGCGCTGGCTTCATTTGGGCCATTATCCATTGACATGTATTTACCGGCTCTGCCGAATTTGGTTATTGAACTAAATTCCAGTACTTCTTTAGCGCAGTTGAGTTTAACGGCGTGTTTACTGGGAATTGCCTTGGGTCAATTATTTGTAGGACCTCTTAGTGATGTATTAGGCCGCAGAAGGCCGCTGTTAGTTGGATTATGTATATATGTTGTCTCGTCCTTGTTATGTATGTTTGCTACTACGATTTGGATGTTTATCGCGATGCGTTTTATTCAAGGGTTAGCAGGATCAGCTGGAATTGTTATCTCACGAGCCATTGTAAGAGATCTTTATTCAGGATCGGAAATGACAAGGTTTTTTTCTCTGCTTATGTTAGTGAATGGGGCAGCTCCTATTATGGCACCAATCTTAGGTGGGCAGGTTTTGCAGGTCGCCTCATGGCGGGGAATTTTTTTAGTGCTATTTGCTGTAGGAGTGGTCATGCTATTGGCTATACTTTTTGGCTTGAAAGAAACTCTGCCCTTAAGCCGCCGTTCAAAAGGGGGGCTAAAGAATACGGTTCTTACCTTTCGCGAATTAATAAAAAACCGAACATTTATGGGATATGCATTAGGACAGGGGTTTGTAATGGCTGGAATGTTTGCTTATATCTCTGGTTCACCTTTTATTTTGCAAAATATCTTTGGAGTGTCACCTCAAATGTTTAGTCTTCTCTTTGGAATTAACAGCATTGGTATTATTATTGCTGGACAAATTACAGGGCGATTAGCTGGACGTATTCCCGAGAAGAAGCTTTTGGTTACGGGGTTATCTCTTTCCTTCATAGGAGGAATTTTGCTGCTGATCATGATAGTAATCGGTGGAGGGCTTTACTCGGTTTTACTTCCTTTATTTGTAGTAGTTTCGAGTGTTGGAATTGTTGGCACAAGCAGTTTTTCTTTAGCGATGCAGGATCAGGCAAAAGCGGCAGGCAGCGCAGCGGCTCTTATTGGAGTTTTATCTTTCATTTTTGGAGGACTGATGGCACCGATTGTTGGCATCGGTGGAAGTTATACTGCACTTCCGATGGGAATTACGATTGCTATAACTGAAGGCGCTGCAGTGTTATCGTATTTCTTACTAGTCAGAAGTACATAACTTTCTATAAATATTGTTAGCTTAGCCACTTAAAAGAGAGTTACTCTTTTAAGTGGCTATTTTCCATAGACATAATACAAGCAATACGCGAGTTATTGCATATGTACCGAGTAATTCTTATAATAGCCATTATAAATTGGTCAGATAGGCAGGGGTGTAGTGTGTAGATGTAGAAACCTGTTAATTATTGAATAAGTATAATGAGAATACGATTGGAGTTAATAGGTTAAGGGATGATCAAAATTATTTGAGGAGATGAAAGGTCAATGATTCAGCAAGCTGAGCGCATGGAAGGATTGACATCAGCAATTTTTTCCCAACTAGAGGTACTGCAGAAGAAGGCCGCAGCCTCTGGGGTGGATATCATTCAACTTTCTATTGGAAACCCAGATATGGCTCCGGCACCTCATATTGTAGAAGCCATGAAACAGGCAGTGGAGTGCGGCGATAATTACGGTTATACATTATCAAAAGGTAAGCCGGAACTTTTGCAGGCGATTGCCGAGTGGTATGATAAAAAATTTAATGTGCAATTAGATCCTAGCACAGAAATTCACTCTCTAATTGGCTCTCAGGAAGGTTTGGCTCATATAGGGCTTTGTCTTGTTAACCCAGGAGATGTAGTGCTTGTACCGGATCCAGGGTACCCTATCTTTAGTACTGGTCCACACATTGCTGGTGCCCAATTGCATAAAATGTGTTTAACCTCTGAGAACAATTACCTGCCTGATTTAGACCAGATTAGCGAAGAGATTTTAAAGCGTACCAAACTAATGATTTTAAATTATCCTAATAATCCATTAGCAGCGACAGCAACACGTGAGTTTTATGAAAAAGTTGTGGCATTGGCACATCGGTATGAGTTTGTGGTGTGTAGTGACTTTGCTTATAGTGAACTGGTCTTTGATGATTATCGTCCAGAGAGTTTTTTAAGTATTCCAGGGGCTAAAGAAATCGGTATCGAGTTTAATTCCCTATCCAAAAGCTATAACATGTGCGGCTGTCGTATTGCGTATGTTGTTGGTAATTCTGAGGTTATATCGCTGCTAGGGCGTCTAAAATCAAATTTTGACTATGGTATATTTGCGCCTGTGCAGTTTGCTGCTATTGCTGCGTTGACAGGTCCTCAGGATTGTGTAAGAGAAACGGCTGCAGCTTATCAGCGTCGTCGTGATATTATTGTGGATGGTTTCAACAGTATAGGATGGCATGTGGAACGTCCAAAAGCGTCCATGTATATATGGGCTAAGGTGCCAACAAAGCAAAGTTCGTTTGATTTTGCCGTTGACCTGCTCAATCATACAGGTGTAGCAGTAGTGCCGGGGAAAGCCTTTGGTGACTGCGGGGAGGGCTTTGTCAGAATTGCTTTAGTACAGCCTGAAGAGAGATTAATGGTAGCAGTAGCAAGAATAAAGGAATGGTTTCAGGTTCATATAGAGTCCGAGAAAAAGAGATGAAATCAGAATATAACAACAATAATAAAACTAACTTAAATGTATTGCAATGCATAAAAACATGATGTATAATCAGAACAAGTTAAGTTAATGATGTTTAAGTTGTCTTTGGTTAAGAGTACAACGAAGTGCCGACCGAATGCCTGTGTGCGTTCGGTCGGCTATTATTTTTATAAGGGGGTGAGTATAGTGTCAGATGATAGCACATTTGTTTTGACAGGATTGCAGTTAATGATTATGGGGGATGTAGAGGCGGATCCGCCAGACGGATCAATTGGGTTTACTAGAAATTCGTATTGGGTTGAAAAAAAGCAGGCTACTATTGTTTCTGAGACTATCCCTCCTGTTACAAGTAATAAATTTGCGGATGAAAAACGTAAAAATCTATTAATGGCGATCTGTTTGAAGTATCCATTCTGGAATGATTTTCGTATATTGAATTTTTTAAATAAGCGCAGTATTTCTATGACAATGAAAGAATTAGGAGATCTGCGCAGAGAATGTGGTATTGAAAGCAAAGAAGAAGTTTGTCTGGAGTTAATGCGGCTCTATTTTAATAATGAAATAGAGTTAGACAAAACGCAAGTACAGTTTATCGAAAGGCTCAATCCGGCATTTCGCGATCGAAATTTCCTGGCAAACAGACCTGGTGAATTACTTGTATATGAATGTGTCTTTTTCCGAAGGTTAAATAAAATGTTTTATCTTCATTTAGTATTTGATTTATTTAATGGCTATGCTTTTGGCAAGATAAGTCGCCGTTGCTCAGGAGAAATAGGTTTAAAGCTGCTGCAAGAAAAAATTGTTCCCTTTTATCGCAGCAGAGGTTATGAGATTCATGGGATTTTACATTCTGTCAAATCGACTCGAGATCATTGGGAAGCAGAAGAAGCCAAAATTAAGGACAGTATTGTAGCGATGGGTATCGAGTGGCTAGAGCCTAAGCATGAGTTTGGGATCATACAATGTTTTCAGCGAGATTTTTTAGATCACTTTTTCAGTAATGCAGAAGCACTTGACGTACCGGTATTAATCATTCAGCCAGCTTTTGATCGATGGATGATAAAATATAATGCCTCCTGTCCTTTTCATCAAAGGCGTGATCTCTTAGGTTATACGGATGAGTTAGAGAGTACAGGCAGGATATCTTTGGAAGCCAAATGTAATTAAGTTTAAGAAAGCCCTAAAAATAATAAAAGCTTCATGAGTATTCGTGGTACTCATGAAGCAAAGCAAAGCCTTTTATGGTATTCGTGGTACCTATAAAGGGGAGTAGAAATTCAAGTTCCAGTGGCGCTAGGTTTATTTCGTTTACCCATTTTTCGTATACCAATGATTTTATTATTAATTAAAGGGGGTGATTTTATAGGAGAACACGATAAAATGCTTCATGAGTATTCGTGGTACCCATGAAGCTAGGCAAACTTTTTAATCCCAGTGGCACTAGGCTCATTTAATTTACCCGTAAATAGTATAACACTCTGTTCCTCTTTTTTCAACAAAGAGAATAAAAAAAGTAAAGGTGGTTTTTGAAAATGACAAGAAAAATTGCAATATATGGTAAAGGCGGAATTGGCAAGTCTACTACGCAGCAAAACACTGCAGGAGCAATGGCACATTTTTACGATCAAAAAGTATTTATCCATGGCTGTGATCCAAAGGCTGATTCTACTCGACTGATTCTTGGCGGAATGAATCAAAAAACATTAATGGATATGCTGCGTGATGAAGGCGAAGAAAAAATTACTACTGATAAAGTTGTAAAAGATGGATTTTTGGGAATTCGTTGCGTCGAATCTGGTGGTCCGGAACCTGGGGTTGGATGCGCTGGTCGTGGTGTAATTACAGCAATTGATCTCATGGAGAAAAATGGAGCTTATACATCTGATTTAGACTTTGTATTTTTTGATGTACTTGGTGACGTTGTATGTGGTGGTTTTGCGATGCCGATCCGAGATGGCAAAGCACAAGAAGTATATATCGTTGCTTCTGGAGAAATGATGGCCATCTATGCCGCCAATAATATTTGCAAAGGTCTTGTGAAATATGCAAAACAAAGTGGAGTTCGTCTTGGCGGAGTCATTTGCAATAGCCGTAAAGTTGATAAAGAAAGAGAATTTTTGGAAGAATTTACAGCTGCAATCGGCACACAAATGATTCACTTTGTACCTCGTGACAATATTGTTCAAAAAGCTGAATTCAACAAAAAAACAGTTGTTGAATATGATGCGGAATGTAACCAAGCATTAGAATATGGAGAACTGGCACGCAAGATTATCGAAAATAAGAATTTTGTGATTCCTAAACCTCTCAGTATGGATGAATTAGAAGCCATGGTTGTTAAATACGGTATTGCTGATTAATTGACTAACAAAAAAAATAGGGGGAGAACACATATATGATTATGGTTAGAGCAATTGTTAGACCAGATAAAAAAGAAGTGGTTCTTGACGAACTTTCCAGCGCTGGGTTTCATGCTGCTACTGTAGTAGATGTTGTAGGCCGTGGTAAGCAAAAAGGGATTAAGTTTGGCGATATTATATATGATGAAATTCCAAAAAGTCTTATTATGTTAGTCATTCAAGATGAAGATAAAGATGATGTACTAGATGTGATTATTCGCCATGCTAAGACTGGTGAAGAAGGTGCTTTTGGCGACGGGAAGATATTTATAAGTGCTACGGATGAAGTATATACCGTTTCCAGCGGCGTTGCTGGGTTATAGGGAGGCGGTGTTATGAAAGAAATCATAGCTGTAGTAAGGATCAATAAGGTCGGTGCTACCAAAAAAGCTTTGGTACAAGCAGGGGCTGCCGGTTTTACAGCCTTAAAGGTCATGGGGCGAGGCAGGTTAGTTGAGGACAAAGCTGTAATTGCTGAACGTAGAGCAACCCTATTAGCCTTAGCTCAGAAAGATGATTATAATACAGAAAAACTGATAACCGAATTCTTAGACGGGACTCGTTTATTCCCTCGCAGGATGTTTACTGTTTTAGCCCATGATGAAGATGTGTCAAAGATTGTCAAGGCCATCATTGAAGCCAACCGGACGGATTACAATGTTGGTGATGGGAAAATCTTTGTATTGCCGGTGCTTGATGCAGTAAGAGTTAGAACGAAGGAATCTGGAGATGCGGCAATATAGTAAGATTACAGCACTGTGAAGATTATGCGATCAAAATGAAGGAGGAACCAATCATGCCATATCATAAATTTAAATGTAGCGAGTGTATTCCTGAAAGAGAAAAGCACGCTGTTGTAAAAGGTCCCGGTGAGGATTTGACATCGGCTCTTCCTCTTGGATATCTTAACACAATTCCGGGGTCAATCTCAGAACGGGGCTGCGCCTATTGTGGAGCAAAACATGTTATCGGTACGCCGATGAAAGATGTTATTCATATGAGCCATGGACCGGTGGGATGTACCTACGATACTTGGCAGACCAAACGTTATATCAGTGATAATGATAATTTCCAGCTTAAATATACCTATGCCACGGATATGAAGGAAAAACATATTATATTTGGTGCCGAAAAATTGCTGAAGCAAAATATTATTGAAGCATTTAAAGCCTTTCCCGATATTAAACGGATGACACTTTATCAAACTTGTGCTTCCGCACTGATCGGTGATGATATCAATGCCGTTGCAGCAGAAGTGATGGAGGAAATGCCCGAAGTTGATATCTTCGTTTGTAACGCTCCTGGTTTCGGGGGACCGAGCCAGTCAGGAGGGCATCATAAAATTAATATTGCCTGGATCAATCAAAAGGTAGGGAATGTGGAACCCAAAATCACCAGTGAGTATGTTATCAATTATGTGGGCGAGTATAACATTCAAGGTGATCAGGAAGTTATGGTGGACTATTTCAGAAGAATGGGTATTCAGGTTCTTTCTACCTTTACAGGTAATGGATCCTACGACGACCTTAGAGCGATGCACCGAGCCCACCTTAATGTACTGGAATGTGCCCGCTCTGCCGAATATATTTGTAATGAGCTTAGAGTACGATATGGGACGCCTCGGCTTGATATTGACGGATTTGGTTTTGAAGCATTGTCATCGTCCCTTAGAAAGGTTGGATTATTCTTCGGAATCGAGGACAGGGCTCAGGCTATCATCGATGAAGAAACCGCCAGATGGAAACCAGAGCTGGATTGGTACAAAGAGCGTTTAAAAGGTAAAAAAGTATGTCTCTGGCCAGGTGGTTCTAAACTTTGGCACTGGGCTCATGCCATCCATGCCGAAATGGGGGTTGAAGTTGTCTCCGTGTATACGAAATTTGGTCATCAAGGCGATATGGAAAAAGGAATTGCCCGGTGTGAAGAAGGTGCTCTCGCTATTGATGATCCTAATGAATTAGAAGCACTGGAAGCTATGGAAATGCTAAAACCTGACATCATATTCACCGGGAAGCGTCCAGGAGAAGTTGCCAAAAAACTCCGGGTTCCCTATCTCAATGCCCATGCGTATCATAATGGTCCATATAAAGGCTTTGAAGGTTGGGTCAGGTTTGCCAGAGATATCTATAATGGGATTTATTCTCCCATTCATCAGCTTTCCTTCATAGATATCAGCAAAGATGAGATATCTACCGATACTAAATTCTTAACCCAAAAGATGATCTCCGATGTAAATTTGAGTGAAGAGGTAGCTTGTTCCAAGGATCTGAGAGAATATACAGGTAAATATGAAACCATTACAGCATTGCGTAACAAGACGTATCCCGATTTTCCAGCGCAAAAAAAACTCTCAGTGGTGTAAGGGAGGATAGTTATGGAGGATATGATGAAAGACAGAGTTGAGCAACTAGTAGATTATATTATGAAAAATTGTTTGTGGCAGTTTCACTCCCGTGCTTGGGACAGAGAAAAGCAAAATGAGGGTATCCTGACTAAAACCATGCAGATATTATGCGAAGAACCTGTTGAAAAAGAAACTCCCATGGATAAAGTGCATTGGGTGGATGCCGTATGCTTGGCGGATGCTTTTAAAGAGCATTATTCTTGGTTGGCTGCATTAGACAAAGGGGAAATTAAACTGCTCATGCAGGGACTCAAAGAGCGTATGGATTATTTAACGATAACAGGATCTCTTAATGCAGAGCTCACCGATCCTCACTATTAAAGTGTATAAATAAGAACTGTGCCGTCACGGCGGACGCAAAATGAAACGAAAAGGAAGGAGTATTTCTATGCAATGTGAAGTGAAAAATAAAGAGCGTGCCGGCGTTATCAATCCAATATTAACATGCCAGCCTTGTGGCGCGCAGTATGCCAGTATAGGAATAAAAGAATGCATTGGGATTGTTCATGGAGGTCAGGGCTGCGTTATGTTCGTCCGCCTGCTGTTCTCTCAGCATTTTAAAGAGAGCTTTGAGCTTGCATCTTCTTCCCTCCATGAGGATGGTGCAGTGTTCGGTGCTACCCATCGTGTGGAAGAAGCAGTAGATGTGCTTTTGATGCGGTATCCTCATGTGAAAGTGATACCCATTATCTCCACCTGTTCAACGGAAGTTATTGGCGATGATATTGATGGCGTCGTTTTAAAGCTGAATAACGGGCTTTTAAAAGAAAAATATGCAGGTCGGGAGGTTCATCTCATTCCCATTCATTCCCCTAGTTTTAAGGGGAGTATGGTGAGCGGCTACGATGTTGCAGTAAAGGATATTGTAAGTCATTTTGCAAAAAAAGATAAACCAAACGGGAAAATTAACCTGTTCACTGGATGGGTGAATCCGGGGGATGTAACAGCAATTAAACATCTTCTATCAGAAATGCAGGTAGATGCCACTGTTCTTTTTGAAATCGAAAGCTTTGATTCTCCTCTGATGCCAGACGGCAACTCGGTCTCCTATGGTAATACGACAATTGAGGATCTAACCGAAACAGCGGATGCCCTGGGGACGATCGCGCTAAACAGGTACGAAGGCGGCCAAGCTGCTCAATACCTTGAAAATGAATTTGACATTCCGACTATCATTGGGCCGACTCCGATCGGCATCCGCAATACGGACATCTTTCTTCAAAATGTAAAGAAAATGACCGGCAAACCAATTCCTGCGTCTCTTGTTCGGGAGCGTGGTATTGCTCTTGATGCACTGACGGATCTTACCCATATGTTTTTCGCTGATAAGAAAGTCGCTATCTACGGGAATGCTGATCTTGTTATTGGTCTTGCAGAGTTCTGTCTTGATCTGGAGATGAAACCAGTGTTGCTCCTGTTGGGTGATGATAATACGTCCTACCCCGACGATCCTCGTATTAAAGCACTTCAGGCAAATGTTTCCTTTCAGATGGAAGTTATTATGAATGCAGATTTGTGGGAGTTGGAAAACCGGATTAAGAACGAAGGACTTGAACTGGATCTGATTCTGGGCCACTCTAAGGGACGGTTTATCTCTATCGATTACAATATTCCCATGGTACGTGTAGGTTTCCCCACTTACGACCGTGCAGGACTGCATCGCCATCCAGTTGTCGGCTACGCAGGTGCCACGTGGTTGGGGGAAGAAATGGCAAATACGCTGTTTACCGACATGGAATACAAGAAAAACAAGGAATGGGTTCTCAATGTTTGGTAAGGCACATGTAAGACATCGTATTTTGAACAAGCAATGAATGTAGAATATACTCCATTATTTTGTGAGATTCTGCCAGTTCCTGATTTGTATCAGGTTCTGGCAGAATCATTAAAAAGAGGATGGAATAGAAGACTAATATGAAAGAGGTTTGAGGTGAAAAATATGGATTGCCCAGGTTCAACGTCGGATACAAAAATGCAAACGGCTGCTGCTATATTGGAGAAAACCCAGAAGCATCCTTGTTACTCCTTTGACGCTCATCAAAAATTTGCTAGGATGCATCTGCCTGTTGCACCCTACTGTAATATTAGCTGTAATTATTGTAATCGTAAATTTGATTGTGTAAATGAGAGTCGCCCAGGTGTAACCAGTGAAATACTTACGCCGCAAGCGGCCCAAAAAAAGTTTGACAGAGTACGTGAAAAGGTTGGAGAGCTTAGTGTAGTAGGGATTGCTGGACCTGGGGATGCTTTAGCAGATTGGGAAAATACACGGCAGACCATAGCCTTGATTCGTAAAGAAAATCCGCAGATTGTTTTTTGTCTTTCAACAAATGGCTTGCTATTGCCTGAGTATGCCCAGGAGATTATAGAACTTGGTGTGACCCATGTTACAGTAACAGTAAATTGCTTAGATCCTGTGATTGGTGCGAAAATTTATAAACATATTAATTTCAAAGGGCAGCATTATGAAGGGGAAGCAGGCGTAAAGATTCTGATTGAAAATCAATTAGCTGGTATTGAAAAGCTCACAAGCCAGGGGATCATTGTAAAAATTAATATTGTAATGTTAAAAGGCATCAATGATCATCATATTCCAGAAGTTGTTAAAAAAATGAAGGAGCTTGGTGTTTATATTACCAATATCATGCCTTTGATTCCAGCACCCGGCAGTGTGTTTGAAAATTTCCCCCAAACTACCATGAAAGATGTCAATGAGATGAGAAATTCCTGTGAATTAGATGTCATGCAGATGCGCCACTGTAAACAATGCCGTGCAGATGCTATCGGATTGCTTGGTGAGGATCGTTCTCAAGAATTTCGGGATCATGAGGAATCCGTTACGTCTTTATCAGCAAGCACTGAACAAGAAAAAAAAATTAAAGTGGCTGTAACTTCAAAACAAGGGAAATTGGTTAATTTACATTTTGGTCATGCAACAGAGTTTTTGATTTATGAAATCGCTGGGACAGCGATTTCTCTTACAGAAACTCGTCAAGTTGATAAATACTGCTTAGGTATGGACGAATGCGAGGAAGAGCAGTCACGGCGTAAGGCATTGATTGATACAATTGCAGATTGTGATGCCGTACTTACCATGCGGATTGGTTATCATGCCCAGCAGAGGCTTCTGGAACATGGCATTGTCAGTGTAGAATATTGTGATACTGTTGAACAGGGATTACTGTTTGCTCAGCAACAGTTAATGTAGGAAGCGGTATTTAAATTTGGAAGGAGAGTAATTCAAATGAGACAGATGGTTATGGTATCTGATCAGACGATCAATGAAGCATTACGCTTAGGCACATCAATGGCTGATATTGAGTTGATGATTCCTATTTTGGAAAAATATGAAATAACAAACATCGATGTATCACTGCGTTATTTGCCAAGTGATGATGTTCCTAAACAGATCCTTCTAAATCCCTTGCTGCGCTGCAAAATTCACTCTTCCTTGGGAGAAATAGCAAAGGTCAAACAAATGGGATTTTCAAAAGTAATTGTTTCCTGGTTTCATCAGCAGTCTCAGTTATCATTGGATCAACTTGCAGACGCATTAGCGGCAGTCCAGGAATTTGCTCAGGAAATCTATTTATGTATTGAAAATGCAGAAGATCTCTCTATATCTGAGCTGACTTCCTATTGGCCGCTGCTCTCTCGTTATCGGGTAAAACGATTTATTTATCAAGATGTGAGAAGTAGTCTGGAACCTTTGGGTATTTGCCGAAAATTAGAGAGCTTGCAGCAGACAGTACCTTGTCCCATGGAATTTCATGGACATAATACCTATGGATTAGCTACTGCCAATAGTTTGGCAGCGTTAAGGTCAGGAGTTCAATATGTGGCAGTAGCAGTGAGTGGTATTGGATCGCCAAACCATGCTGCCATGGAAGAAGTTCTGATGGCCGTGAAGCATTTATGGAAACAAGATCAAGTGCCGTCAGGAAGTTCCTTGACTGCAGATTGTATAGAGATATTGTCTTATATGGGGATTTCGCTTCCCGTTGATAAGGCGTTGATTGGGCGCGATGTATTTGCTCATGAATCGGGAATACATGTAGATGGTATTACCAAAAACCCGCTGCTTTATGAAGTCATTCAACCAGAGGAAGTGGGGCAAACCAGGCAATTGATCATTGGTAAGCATTCAGGAACTGCGTCTCTTAAAATAAAATTTTTGCAATGGAATTTAGAATTGGATCAGACAGAAGCCTTAGAGCTATTAGAAAAAGTCAGGAGACTTGCATCTGTACAAAAAAGACCCTTATCTGATTTACAATTGCATCAACTCTATTGGCAGAGAAATCAAATGGATCACAGTCAATTGGGGTAGCTGGCAAGGGAAAGGAGGAGTGTATCATGGATAGTAAAGCGGGATTCCAACTTGTCGACACTACCTTTCGTGACGGTGAGCAGTCAGCAGGAGTAGTTTTTTCTACTGAGGAAAAAATAAATATGGCGATTGCTCTTGATCGAGCTGGTGTTACCTGGATTGAGGCTGGTACTCCAGCAATGGGGCAAGAAGAACAAGAAACCCTGCGTTCTCTTTTGGCATTACCTTTGCGGGCAACCCTAATTGCTTGGAATCGGGCAGAATTGGCGGATATTCGCGCATCTTTGGACTGTGGCTTTTCGTGTATTCATGTTTCATTACCAGTATCTGATTTGCATATATCCCAGAAGCTGAAAAAAGATCGTGAATGGGTGATTCAGCAATTGAGGACGGCATTGCAGCTAGTGCACAGTTATGGTTGTACCATTACTGTGGGGGCGGAAGACACTTCAAGAGCAGATTCGGATTTTTTCTTGCAATTTGCTGATGTTGCTGCGCAATATGGGGCTACGAGAATTCGATTCGCCGATACGGTAGGTTGCTTGGATCCGTTTATGACATTCGATCGTTTGCAGAATATAGTCAAAAGATGTTCCCTGCCCATTGAGTTTCATGGTCATAATGATTTTGGTCTGGCTACAGCAAATACCTTAGCAGCTTTTCAGGCTGGAGTTCAGTTTGCAAGTGTTACCTTAGCAGGGATTGGAGAACGGGCGGGAAATGCATCCTTAGAGGAGGTTGTGGCTTCCTTGGAAAAGTTTTATGGGTATCATTGCGGCATTGAAGCAAGTCATTTAAGTTCATTAGCTGATTTAGTTGCAAAGGCAAGCAACAGACCCTTGTTTCCTTATCGTCCGGTGGTAGGATCCGTTTGCCGAATGACTATGCAGTAGTAAATACAAAAAAGAGGAGAAAAATATGAAAAATATCGCTCATCATTATTTCGCCTATGGTTCGAATATGAATTTAGCGCAAATGCAGCAACGATGTTTGAACCCTAAAGTACTTGGAATTGCTCGTTTACCTAATTACAGAGCCGAATTTTATGGATATTCTGCCATATGGGACGGAGGACAGGAAACGGTAGTTACTGATTTTGATTCAGAAGTTTGGGGTGTGTTATATGAATTGCAGTTTTCTGATTGCGAACAATTAGACTTTTATGTAGATGCTCGTTTTGATGGAACAGGACAGTATTTTCACTATCCCTTGGATGTAATCGATAGTGAGCAAAGAGCAATCGATGCTGTGATTTATAAAAAAGATAAAGGCGGCGAAAAGACATCTCCTAGTGCAGAATATTTAAAATTCATTATTGAAGGTGCAAAAGAACAAGGCTTACCGGAAGGGTATATAACACTATTGCAGAATAGAATAAACAGGCCGGCTGCTTATGCAGTGCCCCTAGTGAGAAAGTCGAAGTTCAGTTATATGAACCTAACTTGTGGCGATTGTGGTGAATAAGAATCTCTTTAAAAATCAGTTATGAAAGGGTAGAAGCAAAACATGAGACTTCATTATTTGCAGCATGTTCCATTTGAAAATCCCGGCAGCATTTTAACATGGGCAAAGGAAAATAAGTATATTGTAACCGATACGCAGCTATACAAAAATGATCCATTCCCCCAGCAGCAGGATTTTGATTGGCTTGTGATCATGGGTGGTCCGATGAATATATATGAAGAAGAAAAATATCCATGGCTTGCCGATGAAAAAAGGTTTATCCGAGAAGCTATCACATCTGGTAAAGTAATTATTGGCCTATGCCTCGGAGGTCAGTTGATTGCCGATTGTGTAGGCGGCAAGGTAACGCAAAACGCTTATAAGGAAATTGGCTGGCTTCCTATTCAATTAAGTGAAAAAGCAAGACTATCCCCTTTATTTTCTTTTCTCCCTGAACAGCCAGTCGTATTTCAATGGCATGGGGACACTTTCAGCGTTCTGCCAGAAGATGCAGAGTGCATAGCTCAAAGTCAAGCCTGCAGGCATCAGGCGTTTATCTATAAAAAAAGAGTATTTGGCTTTCAATACCATATGGAAAATACGCGGGACATTATTGAGAGTCTTGTGGAAAATTGCAAAGAAGAAATGGTGCCCGATCTTTATGTGCAGACACCGGAAGAGCTTCTAGCTTATCCAGAATATATTGAACAAAATAATAAGTGGATGAAACTGTTTCTTACACAATTGGAAAAAATGTATAGTAAGGGGGAGCTTTGATGCATCAGATTAGTTATACGAAGCGCAATTGCACGGATCGAGAGAAAATTGAAGCCTTTTTGTTGCGAGAAAGAGTAGGTGTGCTGGGCATGATTAGCAATGGTTTGCCATATGCTGTTCCCGTGAATTATGTGTGGCACAAGGGCTCTGTTTACTTTCATGGCAT
The DNA here is from genome assembly GCF_900114615.1 of Pelosinus propionicus DSM 13327. Lineage (GTDB taxonomy): Bacteria > Bacillota > Negativicutes > DSM-13327 > DSM-13327 > Pelosinus > Pelosinus propionicus. Next base: position 25,262 of record NZ_FOTS01000037.1, read on the forward strand.
GGGATCAGGCAAAAAAGTAGAAATCCTTTCCGAGAATCCCCCCGTTAGTTTCACAATCTATAAAGAGCACGGAACGGTGACTGATCCGGTCCCCTGTCATGCTGATACGTCCTATATGAGCGTAATGCTTTTTGGTCAGACGGCAAAAGTGACTGATTATGAAGAGGCTGCTGCAGTTCTTCAGGAATTGCTTGAAAAATTCATGCCTAAGTATTACAGCCATCCCTTAACCGGTACTTTGATTGAAAAATATCGCTCGGGAATGGATGGCAATGGGGTTGCAGTTTATCGGCTAACGCCACAAGAAATGACAGCAAAAGAAAATGCGGTGGAAGCAGATCAATTGTTTAACCAAAAAGCGCAGTAATTCATGATAAATTCTTTGCTATTGTCAGATCTGTTTTTTAGAAGGAAAGAAAGGAATAACGATTTAACCGCAGAGGCGCAGAGTACGCTGAGGAATTTTTAATTCTATCTATTTTTCTCTGTGTTCTCTGCACCTCTGCGGTTAAAAACATTGATTCCTTATTTACATAGAAAGCCAACATTTTGCTGTGCAGTGGAATGTTGGCTTTTCTGTGGGAATAAATAGATTGAAAGCGATGAAACATATGGGTATAATGAAAATAAAATCATCGTTGTGTACAATGACGTACCGGTCGGATGTGCTGATGCACTCTGGAACCGGTTTTAATTTTAAGTAAGTGAAAAAATATAACACAATAGCAAAAGGGAGGGAAGGATATGGAGCAAATACAACTGACGATGACAATTAGTGAAATTATTCAGAACTATCCTGAAACACGTGAGGTCTTTATTAATAATGGTTTTGCTATTTTTGCCGATGATACGGTTATTCGGCAGCTGGGAGTGGTATTAAAATTAAAAACGGCATTAAAAAGTAAAAATATAAATGAAGATTCTTTTATGAAATTACTGCAGGGAAAAATCGCAGAAACGGGCAGATATAAGAACTTACAAACTACACTTCTTGAAAATAACTCAAACCACTTAAATATGCTGTCCCTATTGCCTTGCCCATTAAAAGTTCCTATGCAAGGAGAATTAAAAATATTTTTGGACTATTTGCGTGAAGAAAAAAACCTACCGTTGAATTACTGTATTGAATCTTTTTTCAATGATCATTTAGATTATGAAGATTATTTAGAGCATTTTGAAGAACCAGATGAAATTCCTGATATTATCATGACTGCCGGCTATGGTTTTTTTTATAAAAAATTCATGGATTGCTTTGTTGCCAAAGGAATTTTTGCTGACGTGATCAATCGTCCTGTAAATTCTCGCCTGGCTGAGGCTGGAATCATTGATCCAGATGGACATTTTACAGTGATTGGAGCCAATGTTCTGGTTATGGTAGTAGATAAGAATCGTTTAGGCAGTACTCCTATACCTAAGAACTGGGGTGATTTATTAAAGCCTGAGTATGAAAATAAAGTAGTAATGCGGGGGCATGGTGATATTTTTTGTGATGTTGTACAGCTTAATTACTATAAAGAATATGGGGTAGCGGGAATCGAGCAATTAGGACGGTCCGTAAGGTATGGACTCCATCCGGCACAAATGGTTAAAGAACTTACCAGTAGCCGCAAAGATGTACCGCCAATTCATATTATGCCTTACTTTTTTTATAAAACTATGAAGGAGTCTGACCATATAAACATCCTATGGCCCGAAGATGGAGTCTTAATCTACCCGATATCTGTGCTGATTAAAGCGGATAAAATGCAGGAATTGCAAGAATTAGCAGAATATCTGACAGGTCCAGACATTGCTCGGATTTGTGCAGAAGCGTATTTTCCTGCCACCCATGGGGATGTGCAAGTGAACCTTCCTGAACATGTAAAATTAAAATGGCTGGGCTGGGATTTTATTAAAAATAATGATATGAAATACCTTGTGGAAACCATGAATGATACCTTTATGCGGGTATATCGCAAGGGAGGGAAAAAAGTATGCAGCTAATTACAGTTGCCGGACCACCCTCGGCGGGTAAAACTTCTGTTATGTTAAAGATCATTGAAACTCTTCAGGAAGAAACATTGAAAGTAGGTGTGGTCAAATTTGATTGTTTGTCTACCCAGGATCAGATTCTCTATCAAAAAAAAGGCATTGAGGCAAAGATTGGACTGTCGGGAAATCTTTGTCCAGACCATTTTTTTGTGAGTAATATCCAGGACTGCTTACTATGGTCGCAAAAAAATAATTTAGATATGTTAATTACGGAAAGTGCTGGTTTGTGCAATCGGTGTTCTCCTCATATTCGTGATGTTATGGCAGTATGCGTGATTGACAATTTGAGCGGTGTGAATACCCCAAGAAAAGTGGGTCCTATGCTGAAATTAGCCGATATCGTCATTATAACGAAGGGGGATATTGTTTCTCAAGCGGAGAGGGAGGTTTTTGCTTTTCGGGTGAAGCAGGCAAACCCAAGCGCAATTATTGTTCATGTAAATGGTATTACTGGTCAAGGGGCTAGGGAAGTGGGACAGCTCTTTAAAAGAGCGCAGTCTGTAGATAGCCTTACCGATTGTCATTTGCGGTTTTCTATGCCTGCAGCGACCTGTTCGTATTGTTTAGGACAAACTCGTATCGGACAAAACTTTCAAATGGGAAATGTTCGCAAAATGGATCTTAGTTAGCAGTTGATGCTACTATCATAGTAGGTTATTAGGAAGGTGGAAGTTGCCATGTGGAATAGTTTGTCTGTGATGACAGTAAAACAATTATTTAGTTCGTATCCTTATGCGACTGACTTTTTTTCGTCGCTGCCGAATCTTCAGCAAAGTGAAGATTCTTCTGTTGCGCAGTACTTTGCTGCGATCGAGGATGATACATTACTAGACTTGGGGATTGACCGCCAAGAGTTTCTGGATCAGTTTCTTTCTTTTATGCTGCAAATGGAGAAATTAAAAGAGGACAAGGTTAAAATTGAGTCCATTACGATTATAGGTGGCAAGGATAAACAGGGTAAAGCTGAAGATATAGAATTAACGATTCATGCGGGAGAAATTGTCTGCATTGTAGGACCTACTGGTTCTGGCAAGAGCCGATTACTTGCCGATATTGAATGGGTGGCGCAGCAGGATACGCCGACTAATCGCAAAATATTGATTAATGAACAGCTGCCTGATATGAGGTGTCGATTTTCTGTTGAACATAAGCTAGTAGCCCAGCTTTCTCAAAATATGAATTTTATTATGGATCTGTCTGTAGGAGAATTTGTCAGTATGCATGCAGAGAGCAGGATGCTTGAAAATATAGAAGAGATTACCAGTCATATTATCGCCAAAGCCAATGAATTGGCCGGAGAAGAATTCTCCTCGGATGTACCAGTGACCTCACTAAGTGGAGGCCAGTCCCGGGCTTTGATGATCGCCGATACAGCTTATTTAAGTTCGTCACCTATTGTACTGATTGACGAAATTGAAAATGCTGGCATTGATCGTCAAAATGCTCTGCGATTATTGATTGATAAGCAAAAAATTGTATTGATGGCAACTCATGACCCTATATTGGCATTAATGGGGGATAAACGAATTGTGATTAAAAATGGAGGGATAAGCAGCGTTATTCAAACATCTGAAGAAGAGCGAAGAAATTTAGTTCTGCTAACGACAATCGATCGAAAGATGTTAGCCATTCGAGAAATGTTGCGCAATGGCGGACGCATTGATGAAATTCCAGTGTAGTTGGAAGAAATAATCTAACAATAAAAATAGTTATAGAAAAAGAACATAATATACTTTTTTAAGGTATATTTATGTTGAATATGATGTAGAATAATGCTAGAATTTGGAATAAGAAAGTGTGTGACTTTCAAGTAAGTATAGTAAGAGAGGAGATATTACAATGAAAATTAGCGGAAGAAACAAGTTGCAAGGTATTGTCAAAGAAGTTGTTAAGGGTGCAGTAATGGCTAAAGTTGTAGTTGACTATAAAGGCGATGAAATTGTTGCGACGATCACAGTGGATTCTATTGACGATTTGGGGTTAAAAGTGGGCGATGAAGTAACGGCATTAATTAAGTCCACGGAAGTTATGATCATAAAATAATCATCTTAGACAAAAAAGAAGACGATTAGTGAATCGCCTTCTTTTTTTATCTAAGAAAGTATATTGAGATATGTCTTTGTTCTCTCTCTCTGCACCTCGGTGATATGTTAGCGTTTTTTTTAGCGCAAATTAATAAAAGTATTGAAAAGAACTTCTTGTCGTTTTACCGTTTCCATTCATATTCCATGAAGGTGGTGGTTCAGACACTTGCTGTCCTCTGTGAAGAAATAAAACTTCGCTGCCTATAGCCTGAGCTTCTTCGGGTGAATGAGTAACTAGTATAAATGGAATATTCCAGATTTCCTGCAGCCTTTTTAACTCATCCTGTAATTCGTAGCGACTTTGGGCATCTAGAGCGGATAAGGGTTCATCGAGTAAAAGGATCTGAGGTTCAGCCATTAACGCACGAGCCATAGCGACCCGTTGCTTTTCTCCACCAGATAATTGGCTGATTGTTCGATGGGGTAGGTGTTCAATTTTTAGTAAGGTAATGAGTTTTTCATATAATTGGTTTGCTTGATGGTTGAGAGTTTTTACTCCATACCAAATATTATGCTTAACGTTCATATGCGGAAACAGTGCAAAGTCTTGAAACATATAACTTACATTCCTTACTCTAGGAGGCAAGTGGGTGGCGGTTTGGGAAGAATAAAAAACAGTTCCATTAGATGTAATGCTGCCTTCATCTGGTTTTAGTAATCCTGCAATACAGCGCAAGATGGTTGTTTTACCGCAGCCGGAAGGACCGAATAAAACAATGGTTTTATTCGGAGCAGCAAATGAGATATTTAGGGTAAAATCAGATAAGTTTTTTTTGATATCTACTGTTAGCATGAGTGCTCCTTCCTTTTAGTGCAAAGTAATATTTTTCCCTTTCCAATGGTTCAATCCGAAAATGATGGAAAAGGTGATCACACTGATAATGATTACGTACATTCCTGCTGTTACTAAGTCATTTGATTCCGTTGCGAAATATATTGCCAATGGAATGGTTTGAGTTTTGCCAGGGATATTACCAGCGATCATAATCGTAGCGCCAAATTCTCCTAATGTTCTTGCAAAAGAAAGTACCAAACCGGATACAAGACCAGGCCAGGATAAGGGCATAGTAACTGTCCAAAATACTCGCCATTCACTTGCACCAAGGGTGCGAGCGGCATCTTCCAATGTCTTATCAATACCCTCAAAGGCTGCTTTAGTACTTTGGTACATTAAAGGGAAAGATACAACAGTTCCAGCAAGGACAGCAGCTGATTGGGTAAAAATAATCTGTATGTCAAAATATTCCTTTAAAAGAATACCTACCGGTCCTTGTTTGCCTACTAAGATTAACAGTAAAAATCCAATGACTACAGGAGGCAAAACCAACGGCAGCGTAAAAAAAGATTCTAGAGCTGCTTTGCCTGGAATATCTGTGCTTCTCATCACGTAAGCTGACAGAACGCCAAGAAAAAAAACAAACATTACTGAAATAGAAGCAACCTTAATAGAGAGAATAACCGGCTGCCATTCGACCATATGCTTCACCTGCACCATCATGTTAGATTTGTATTACATAGAACGCACTAACGATTTGCCTAAGTCAGGGAATGAGTGCTAGTCTGTTAGACTTAGCTCCTCTTAATCCTAATGGCTGAAATCTTTAGTGCGTTCTGTACTATTTACTCATGGTAAAACCGTATTTTTCAAAGATTGCTTTACTTTCGGGAGTGCTTAAATAAGCAAGGAAATCTGTTGCTGCTTTTTCTTGTTTTGTTCCTGTCAAAACAGCCACTGGATATACAATTGGCTGGTGAGAACCTTCTGGCGCAGTAGCGGCAATTTTTACTTTTTCACTGGAGGCGGCATCTGTTTTGTATACGATACCAGCTTCTACGTTACCTGTTTCAACGTAGGTTAAAACTGTGCGGACATCCTTTGCAAGTACTGCTTTACTTTGTATTTTATCCCAAATCCCCAATTTCTTAAGGACTTCTTGTGCATATTGTCCTGCTGGTACAGAAGCTGTTTCGCCAATGCTGATCTTTTGAACTTCATCTTTAGTTAAATCCTCATATTTGGAAATGACGAGAGCAGAGTCTTTTGGTACAATAACGACCAATTTGTTTTCCACTAGATTTTTACGTGTGGCCTTATTCACCAGGTTTTTTGCCTCTAAGTCATTCATTTGTTTGGGAGCTGCAGAGAAAAAAATATCAGCGGGCGCACCTTGTTCGATTTGTTTCTGCAACGCACCTGATGCACCAAGATTATAGGTCAATTTAACAGTAGGGTTCAGAGCTTCAAAATTCTTTTGAATTTCAGCAAGGGCATCTTTTAAACTGACAGCAGCAGATACGTTTAGCTCGACTTTTTGCGGCGGTGTGGCTGGAGTAGTCGGTTTTTCGCCACCGCATCCAGTAGCTATTGCAGCTATTATTAGTATAGCTGCTGTTAAGAAAGATAATAAACGTTTTTTCAATGAAATTTCCTCCCTCATTTTTAATTTAAATAATTGATACTTATAAAAAAACAACTAACATAGCTCAACAGAACTAGATTAGTTGATACAGCATCGTATCGATAAATTAAATAAACTAAAGACTATAGTAACAGCGATATATGTATAATAATAGTGACTTTATAACTAAAATACTACAAAATGATATCGTAGTCAATATAAAAGTCTTTGTATTTATGTTATAAAGAGATTGAAAAATATAAAACAGCAATGTATAATTGGGTTAAGTTTAATATAGTGCTGTTTTGTGTGAAACCAATTGTGTACAAAGAAGTACCGGCTATGAATGTGAGTATGTTCATAGCCGGTACTTCTTTTATGAAAAACAAAATATTAAAGTTCTGCCATGATTTCGCCCATCTGGGATACATCATAACCGCCCATACCTGCGATCTCATTGCGGAATATGGGAGAACGCAGTATTGATATCAAGGCTTGGAAATGAGGCTTTTCTAAATCATGCCGCAACATAACTAAATCATAACGTTCTTTTTGCAAGGAAATAAATTCGACATTCTGTACCTGCATCGCTGCTTTTTCAATACCTAGTCCGACATCAGCATCACCACGAGCAACAGCGCTGGCAATGGCAAGATGGCTAGTTTCTTCCTGGTTATAGTTTGGAATGGCTCTAGGATCAAGTTTAAGTTGCTGAAACTTTTCATCAAGCAATACCCTGGCACCAGAGCCGCGTTCTCTATTGATGAAGCGAATATCTGACCGTAGTAAATCTGGCCAATCCTTTATGTTTTTTGGATTGCCAGGGGCTACATAAAATCCTTCATAGCGATAAACTAAATTAATAATAAGTGCTCTTTGACCTGGGAGTAAATGACGCACATAGGGAGTGTTATATTCTCCAGTATCCCCATCCCAAAGATGAGTAGTAATCAAATTAGCTGTACCGCGGTATAAGGCAATCAAACCATCCATGCTGCCATTAAAGCATCGCAAAGAACGAACTTGAGGCATCTGTCTTTCTAGATGGCGTGTTAGGACGTCTAGAATAGCATCTTGTCCATAAATAATTAAACCTTCCTGAGCAGCTGAAGATACATTGGTATTTTGAGCGGCAGGCGTCGAAACGATACTAGTTGTACCTTTCGCATTGTTCATGTACTTTTCCAGATCTGCTGCTTCTATGCGTAATTTGCGGCCGATATGATAAGCAGTCAATTCGCCGCGTTTGATAAATTCATAAACAGTGAAACGTGAAATTTTAAGTATTTTAGCAACTTCTTCTGGGGTGTAAGCTATCGTATTTGCCATTTGTATCACCTCATGCTACTTGAATTTAATGTTTACAGCATATCTTATTTTCAATGATTTAACAACGGACAATCTGTAATTTCATGACCTTTATAAAAAGAAAGATAGCTTCTAAATATTTTGTACTAATTATAAAAATTTATAAGGAGGAATAAAAGATGCAAATCTATCCATTAGAACTTGGTTTACAGGAAGATTGTCCTTATGCGGACATTACTACTGAACTATTGGGAATCCAAGGGCAGGGACGATTGAAATTCATCACTAGGGAGGAGGCGGTTGTTACGGGCATATTGCGTCTAAAAGAATTCTTTGAAGCCCAAAAGCTAGTGGTGCTGTTCTGGCAAAAATCCCGGGCCTTGCTAAAACCAGGGGACACGATAATTGAGGTGATTGGCGATCTAAAAGTTCTTTTAAAAATGTGGCGGATTAGCCAAACCTATCTTACAGCCCTTTGTGCAATTGCGACAGAAACACGGAAAGTTGTTGCGGCAGCGAGGGCAGTAAATCCAGAAATTGAGATCGTCGTTGCCTGCCGAAAAGCACACCTAGGTATGCGGCAAGAAGAAATTGAAGCAGTTGAAGATGGGGGTGGATTATATCACCGCAATTCCTTGAGCGATACGGTACTCATTACCCAAAATCATTTGCAAGTATTAGGAAAATTGCCAATTGATATAAAATCATTTCATCATAAGATTGAAATTGAGCCGCGTAATGAAGAAGAAGCATATCAATGTGCTAGTTTTGCGGATGTGATATTGCTGGATCATTTTGAACCAGAGAGCCTGCAAATCGTAGTACAAAAACTCAAGCATTTGAATAGTCGGCTAAAAGTTGGCGTTGCTGGTGGAATTCAAGCCTCTCGGGTTAAAGAATTTGCAAAGTTTGTGGATATCATTGTTCTAAGTTCCGTCTTATATGCTGCTCCATTGGATTTCACTTGCAAGATAGAACGTATTTAATACATCCACCTCAATTTCACCTAATCGAAATACTTTTTGATAATAGACTTTCAATTTGTAATTAAACACTCAATGAAATAAGGAGGAATGCGTGATGTCAATAAATGGATTATATGCTAAATTATGTTTAATAGTATGTTTTATGGTGCTTTCTTTTGTTACAGGGTGCGGGAACGTACAGCCGGCTGCAGTTCCTTCAGCTCAGCCAGTAGAAATAAATGTATCAGCAGCTATGGGGCTTAAAGACGCCCTGGTGGAAATACAAAAAAAATATGAAGCGGATCATTCTGTTAAAATTGTCTTTAACTTGGCGTCTTCAGGGGCATTACAAACTCAAATTGAGCAAGGGGCACCAGCGGATTTATTTATTTCCGCTGCTAATAAACAAATGGATGAATTGCAAAAAAAGAATCTCATTATTCCTGCTGCGCGCAAGAATTTGGTCGGAAATCAATTGGTATTGATTGTACCTAAGACTTCTCAATTGGAGTTGCACAGCTTTCAAGATTTGACTAACGCAAGTGTTACCCGTTTTGGCATGGGTGTGCCGGAGACAGTACCAGCCGGGGAATATGCCAAACAGGTACTAGAAAAATTACAAGTATGGGAAACTGTGAAAGAAAAAGCTGTAATGCCTAAAGATATTCATAGCGTATTGACCTATGTGGAGACCGGGAATGTAGAAGCCGGGATTGTCTTTTCTACCGTGGCGGCTGCAAGTGATAAAGTAAAAGTTGCTGCCATAGCGCCAGCGAATAGCCATGAGCCAATCCTATTTCTAGGTGCTGTCGTGAGCAGTGCTAAGCATCCGAAAGAAGCAGAAGCATTTTTACAATATCTGACGAGTTCTGATGCAATGGCAGTGTTTACTAAATATGGTTTCCAAAGGATGCAATAAAAGATAATAATAATAGTAATTACCATTGAAATGATCGCTACTTGTAGGGATCATTTTTATATCACTCAAAGCTATGCTATGATAGATAGGATAGATACGATAATTTTAAAAATGAGGTTTTAAGATCCTATGTATGAAAAAAGTGTGGACAGGTATGCTCTTAGTGCAGAAATAGCACAGGCATTAGTGGAGTTAGGGTACGAGATATTTACTAAGGTTCAGGAAGAAGTCATACCTTTAGCTCTTGCTAAGAAAGATATTATTGTGAGATCGCAAACGGGCAGCGGCAAGACAGCCGCTTTTGCGATTCCAATTTGTGAAAAAATAAGAATAGAGCAAAAAAATCCCCAAGTGCTGGTTCTTACCCCAACACGAGAATTGGCAGTACAGGTAAAGCAGGATATTGCTAATATCGGCAGATTTAAAAGAATCAGGTGTGCTGCGGTTGTTGGCAGGCAATCAATGGAAATGCAAAAAAGGGAATTGAAGCAAAGAGTGCATGTGATTGTTGGTACTCCGGGGAGAACCTTAGATCATTTGGAAAGAAAAAGTATGAATGTAGAAGAAGTAGAATATCTAATTATTGATGAAGCAGATAAAATGCTGGATATGGGCTTTATTGAGCAGGTGGAAGCTGTCCTAAAAATGTTGCCCGACGATAGGGTTACCATGTTATTTTCTGCTACCATGCCAGAAAAGGTCGAGGAACTATGCAGGCAATATATGAAGAATCCGATAAAAGTAGAAATTGATTCAGAGAATCCTAGTTTACAGAACATTGAACAATGTTATTATGACATAGAAGAAAATAAAAAATTTACTTTGATTATGCAAATCTTACGGATAAAAAGACCGGATAGCTGTATTCTATTTTGCAATACAAGAGACAAGGTGGAAATGCTGTTAACAAAGATGAAAGAAAAAGGCTGTTCTTGCGGCAGCTTGCATGGCGGCATGGAACAAAGAGATCGTTTAGAATCCATTCAAAGTTTTAAAAGAGGAGAGTTTCAATTTTTGATTGCAACGGATGTAGCGGCAAGAGGAATCCATATTGATGAGATATCTCTTGTGGTTAATTATGATATGCCATTAGATAATGAAAGCTATATACATCGAATTGGCAGGACCGGAAGGGCTGGAAATGTAGGAACAGCTATTACTTTTGTAACGAGAATGGAATATAGGGATTTGCAGAGAATAGAGGAATATTTTCAGTATAAAATACCTAAAAAAGAACTGCCAACGATGGCAGAAATAGAAGAAGGACAGCAAAGTTCGAGTATCTATGATGGAATGGAGCCTGCACTAAAAATTGATAAAAGTGAAAAGTTAAATAGACAGATTACGAGAATTCGGATCAATGCCGGAAAAAAAGGAAAGATGCGCCCGGGAGATATACTGGGCGCTATCACTGCCATTCCGGGAGTTAACGGCAATGATATTGGTATAATCGATGTTCAAGATACCTGCTCCTACGTTGAAATTCTCGCCGATAAAGGCGACCTTGTAATAGAGGCGCTTCAATCCACAAAGATAAAGGGGAAAATATATACCACAAAGAAAGTGAACTTTTCGAGGATGTAATAGGGCGCTTAAATCTGTCATTTTTGCGAACAAAGTGAAGCAATCTTTGGCAAGCAGGGGATTGCTTCGCTGTGCTCGCAATGACAAAAAACGTGAAAAATACATTTGTGAATAGATACTTTGTGTACTTTGCGTCTTTGTGGTTCGATTGGTTTTATATGTTTTAAAGGACGAGTCAATATTTTCGGAGGAGTTAAAAGGAGAAAGAAGACATTATGAGTGATAACGTATTAACTGAGAGAGAGTTCGCTCAAATCATTGCAGAAAATGGCGGACGTGTGTATAGAGTCGGTGGTTGTGTTCGAGACAGCTTTATGGGCATTACCCCGAAAGACATTGATTTCAGTATCGTTGGTATGGTTAAGAAAAATTTTAAAATGCTGTTTCCCAAGGCGGAAGAATGTGGCAAGTCTTTCCCGGTTTTTCGCCTGGCGATAGACGGTATAAAGCGTGAAGTTGCCTTTGCCAGGACAGAGAGGAAAGTCGGCAGTGGTTATAAAGGATTTAGAGTATCTGCTAAGCCAAAGATTACTATTGAGGAAGACCTTTTTAGGCGAGATACTACTGTTAATTCTATGGCGCAAGATAGCTTAACAGGAGAAATTATTGATCCTTTTCAAGGGCGAGAAGATATAAGGGCTAAGGTATTACGAGCGACTAGTCAGCATTTCTCCGATGATCCAATGCGCGCTCTGCGTCTTGCTGGGCAATCCGCTCGGTTTGGTTTTGCAATAGATACAGCTACATTGCTTCTTGCCAGAGATGTTAAAGAAGAACTGATTTACGAGCCTGTGGAAAGGGTGATTGCGGAATTAGGCAAGGTTTTAGCAGAGGCACCCGAACCAGCTAGATTCTTTAAGGTTCTGGCAGAAACGCAATTATTAGAGGTTACCTTTCAAGAACTAGCAGAGTTGTCTGCAGAGGATTTTGAAAAGGCAATGGCCGGGCTTAATCTAGTGGCAAAAGCGACAACAAGTTCTAAATTACGATTCGCATCCCTGGGCTTAGTGATGGGGCAAGTATGTTTAGTCCAATGGAATCAGAGAATGGTCTTACCTGGTGAGTGGCTGGATTCGGCTGTAGCAGTCAACCAAATCATAGGATTCTTAGAAAACCCCACACCTGAAACGATCGTAGATACAATTGGCAAGTTAAGGCGTGGTTCTTTCAAAATTGAAGAGTTGGATCTTATTATTACGGCAGCTAAATTAAAAATCTTAACATTGGGTCCGCTAAAAGCTGCAATGGTATTGCCTCGTGGGGAGATTATTCCTAAAACATTACAGGGAAAAGAAATTGGCGAATGGCTGCGAAGAAAACATATAGAGGCTATCGACAAACGCTTGAATAGCAGTTCCTAAAAAGATCTTCAGCTCCGCTGTGATCTCAATAAATGGATAAGGTAGACCTGGATTTTACGTAGGTAGACAGCATCAAGGTAACACAATTTGCTTATGTTACATCAAATATGA
>NZ_FOTS01000037.1:38033-53605 GCF_900114615.1 Pelosinus propionicus DSM 13327
TTCGAACCTGCGACCCCCTGGTCCCAAGCCAGGTGCTCTACCAAGCTGAGCCACGCCCCGTTTAAAGATCTTAATCACCAGCAAACCTGAATTTCTTCATAAAAACAACAGTAAATGTCGTTTAAAATTAAACTGTGGTGACGAGTTCTAATTATAGCAGAGGATTGAATATCCGTCAACAACATTTTACATAATTATTTTTTAGCTGTTATAAATCATAAAAAAATACTGATATCCTCTTAAAATACTGTAAGAATTCAATCCTCAAAAGACGAAAAAAACAACAGTAATGGCCTGAATTATAAAAAATGCAGACCATTACTGTTATTTATAATTTGTCCTTAAGCAATTGCAGCAGCAAGTTTTGCTCCAAGTTCTTTGCATGATGCAAGACCTTCATCATCAGGAGCATTTTGGATTGTCAAGGCTTCTTCTACCAGTTTAGCACCTTGCCCTTCCATGCGTTCTACCCATTCTCTCATCCATTGACCATCTCCCCAGTCAAAAGAACCAAATAAAGCTAAAGGAATTTCAGATAAATTTTCCCCCTCTAGTGAGGTAATGAAAGGATCAAACTCGCCTTCTTCTAATACTTCATTTCCCATTGCTGAACAACCTAAAGCTACTGCATCAGATTTCAATACATCATCTTTACTTGCTTTATCTACCGACAGCAAATTCACCGAAATTCCATCGACCTCAGCACCTGCTGCAATGGCTTTAGCCATCTCTTCAGTATTACCTGTCCCACTCCAATAAATAACGGAAATCTTCTTCATTCACACATTCCCCCATTTTTTATTTGATTGCTTTTAACCTCTTACTTACACTCACTTATTCTTTTGATTCTTTATGGAAAATTCATTTTCTATTCAGCCCTAATATGATAACGATATTCATTATCATATTAGGGCTGAAAAAAATACCCTAATGGGTTGTTCAAAAGATCATAATCTGCTGTATGTAAGAAGTTTATGGTTACTTAGTCAATGAAGTATGCAATTGATCACTTGATATCAATTCTCAATTCAACAACTGTATTTTATCAATAAGAATCCTTCCTGTCAATAAAAAATAAGAAAAATGCTGCTTGTTTTTTTATTATAGCTGTTTTGAAACACAAAGAACACAAAGGCGTCGACTAAACGCGTCTTTGTGTTCTTCGTAGACTCTATGCCTTTGTTTTTAGCATATTCCTTAATAGAAACTTATACTTCTTTCATTCATAAATAGGTTAAATCTAAATGAAGTTTAATGTCTCCGGCTTCAAATTCCATTGTCAGCTGGGACACGTTCTTTTTATACAGAATGAAATGATTTTCGCCAACAACAGTAAGAGGAGGTGTTATTTGATAATGATAGTCTGTTCCAGCTAATAATGCTTTTGCTCTGCCAGCTATCATATTTACTAATTCAGCAACGCCATCATACAATTCCTCATCTTCGATTTCTGCCGAGTCAATGCCTGTCATAAAGGAAACGATCAGGGCCGCATTCTCTTTGCTTAACGCGATAGAAAGCAAGGCATTATGAGTGCTTAAAATCATCATAACACCTGTAATTTCACTTTTATATCGTTTACTTTCAGGCGCTTTTTCTATAGGACAAAGCTCTACTCCAACCATAGTACTAAATACATCAGAAACGGACTGTGCTAAACATTTCTGTAAATATGATTTTTTTTGCGATTCCATAGATTACCGCCCTTCCCCCATACATTCTAGTACTTTCTTCATTAGTTCCTCAATGGTAAAAGGTTTTACTAAGTAATTAATGGCTCCAGCCTGGATTGCTCTTATAATATTTTCTTTTTCACTCTCTGTAGTAACCATCATTACCGGTATATGCTTAAGAGAGGCTGTATTTTTAATTTTTTCTAAAAAAACTAATCCATCCATACCAGGCATATTCCAATCTAATAATATTAGAATAATTTCTTCAGAAGATCCCTCTAAGATGGTTAAGGCCTCTATCCCATCTGCAGCTTCCACCAATTCATAATCAAGTACCTCTACACCACTGCGTATAATTTTTCGAATGATGGCCGAGTCATCCACGGATAATATTTTCATAACATCCACCCCTCACTGTATAAAAGTTAGCATTTTTATAAAACTCGGCTTCAAAGTATTCGTTATAATCCAGGAATACTTCTGAATTTCCTAGAATTAATACTCCTTCTTTCGTTAAAGAGTTGGAAATTTTCTTCATGATTTCTTTTTTTAACGCTTCTGAAAAGTATATCGCCACATATCTAAAAAAAATCAAGTCAAAGAATCCTAACCCTATAAAACTATTTTGCAAATTAAACTGCTTAAATTGAACGCTATTTTTGATTCGCTCATCTAACAGCCATGTACGTCCTTCTTGTCGAAAATATTGTTCTCGATACTCCAAGGTCATTCCACGAGCCATGGTTATATTGTCGTACTTCCCTAGTTTAGCAAGCTGCAAAACAGTGTGAGAAATATCGGTAGCTACGATTTCGAAATCATTTAATGTGATATCCGCAATTCCATGTCTTAGCAGATAACGATCAATACACATAGCTATGGAATACGGCTCTTGTCCTGTAGCACAGGCAGCACTCCAGATACGAATCTTTCCACCCCTACCTTGCCTGATTGCCTCAATGTATTTAGGCAGCAGCTGATCTTCTAGTACTTCCCAAGGCGTTTTATCTCGGAACCATAATGTCTCATTTGTTGTAATCGCATCAATAATCTCCTCTGTCAAAGCCGCTTGTTTCTGCTGGCGCAGCATGTTATATAATTCTTCAAATCCCGATAAACCAAATCGTATTAAGAATTTGGAAAGCCGGCTCTCAATCAAATATGCTTTTTCATCTCGAATTACAATGCCACAGTTTTCTTCAATATATTTCTGAAATAATTGAAACGCCTGGGAAGATAGGTGCCCATTCATCATCATCCCCCCTAAATATTTCCTTCGTTGTCTCTTTCTTCTTTTACTATCAATCTCTTATACTTGAAAGCGTTTTGCTAACGCTTCTAATTTCTCTGAAACCAATACAAGCTCATCAGCCGCTTGGGTAGTCTCTACTCCTTTACTGGCTGTGTTATGCGACGCTTTATTGATCTCGTTCATGCTAATGGCTATCTCTTCAATATTGGCAGCAATTTTTTGAGAAGTATTAGCCATCTCACTCATTTTTACTGATGCACCTTCTGTATTTTTAGCAAGCTCCCCTGCTGTCAAAGAAAGTTCGCTGACAGAATGAGCGATTTCTTTAACTCCCTGTGTACTTTCTCCAGCCCCTCGTGCTACATGCCGAGATTTTTCTGCAATATCACCAATTTCATTGGATATCAAATGAATCTTATCAGAAGCGACAACCACAGCAGACGATATACCTCCCACTACGGTAGATTGTTCTGTTACAGCTGCTGCAATATTATTACTATTCGTATTCATGACGTCAATCACCTGAGTAATTCCACTTACCGCTTGTACTGCCTCTTGCATTTTTTCTTGCATTGTTTCAATCTGAGACGCAATCTCGTCTGTCGCTCCAGACGTTTGCTTAGCTAATTCTTTTACTTCATTTGCCACAACTGCAAAACCTCTGCCTGCATCACCAGCACCTGCAGCTTCAATCGCCGCATTTAGCGCCAGCATATTGGTCTGATCTGCAATATCATTGATTAAGTTGACTACCTTACCAATTTGCTTTGACACGCTGCTCAAATTCTGAATAATAATGGTAGCTTCTTGCGCCCGCGACTCTGCATCTTTAGCAACGTTAATGGATTGTTGACAATTTTGTCCTACTTCATTTAAAGATAGGTTAATTTCCTTTACCGCTATTACTACATCGGATACAGAACTTGATACATCTTTAGCGGAACCAGCAACTAGGCTGATACCTCCGGATATTTTCTCAATAAGATGACTTACCTGATCTAAACTAACAGATGCCTGCTCAGAAGCAGAAGCCAGACTGTGAATCGTTGCAGAAATTTCTTCTGTGGCAACAGAGATAGAATGAATATTTCCATTTAACTCTAAAGATGCATTCGCTCCATGACTAACACTTACATTGATCTCCTCTGTAGACTCATTGGCACTGTTAATTACAGCACTCATTTCTTCACTATTGGCCGCTACTACCTCTGCAACCATCAACATACCATTAGAAGATTGATTCAAAACAATAACGGTATCATAAATTTCCTTCGTCATTTGGTGCATCGTCTTGATCAGTTTATTAAAAGACAACGTCAACTGCCCTATTTCATCTTGCGAACTTGTTTTGCCCATTACAGTAAGATCACCGTCTTCTACTTGAGACATAAGTTTCTGCAGTTCTTTTACCTGACTTGTGATTTTTTTGGTTATAAATACAGCCAAACCCATAGCTGCTAAAAAGCCGATACAAAGTAAGATTATCATATTTTTAATTGTTGCTTCCGCTTCGGAAGAATTGCTTCTTGCTTTCTCCCCTGCCTGTGCCACTTTCAAATCAATTAACCGATCAATCAGTTGCGTCAATTCTAATGAAAATTGATTTCCCTGCCCAGCATAAATAGTATAAGCAGCCTGATTATCCCCTGCCTCAATAAGACGCAGTGCTTCATCTAAAATAACGCTCCACTTACCTTGTATGATTTTCAACTTATTAAATTCCTGTCGAACTATTGGGGATTTTATACTTTGTTCAAACTCTGCTAATTCGTTATTCATCTTATTATGCAATTCATCAATAGAAGTACGATATTGTTTTTTCTTCTCCTTATCTGCTTCGATAATGGATTGGCCAACAAGCACTCGAATCTGCTGATATGACATCGCTGCCTGGGCAAGATCTCCCAGAGGAAGGGTATTGATCTCATATAACTCTTGATCACTCATTTCTATTTCCTTAATATTACGTATTCCCACTACCCCCATGAGACCCGCAATAAGAACAATCAGCATAAAACTAACCATCAGTTTTTTACCAATATTCAGGTTGTCAAACCACTTCATGCCATTTTTCTCCTTTCCCATGTTTTCTTTATATCGTATCAAAAATTTTATTTACATCTAGCATTAAAATAATTTTTTCATTGCACTTTACTATTTCGGATATAAATCGTCCTTGCAGATTCTTTATATTCGCTGGCGGCAGCTCACACATATCGGGTGTTATATCAATTACTTCTGCTAACTTATCAATGAAAAAACCTACATGATCTCCTTGAAAAAGTCCTTTTAAAATTATACATTTCGATTCTTTATCTGCTTGTGTCTGCGTTAGATGCAATATTTGAGTTAAATCAAACAGAGTCACTACTTGTCCGCGCAGATTTAAAAGACCTACTACGTGCGACGCTCCCCCTGGAACAGATGTGTATTTAACATTTCGGTTAATTTCCTTAGCAAAAGCTATATCAATACCACACAAACTACCGCCAAGAAAAAAGGTCATAATTTTTCCAGTCATGGAAATTCTCCTCTTGCAACTTGCACATCTGCTACTTTTTGCAGCACATCTGCCTTATCAAATTTATAAGCATACGAGTTAAATCCTGCTTCTAAGAACAACTTCTCCTGATTGTCATTTTTAATCGAAGCACTCATTAGGATAATGGGCAAAGATAACATCTTCTCGTCAGCACGGATTTGCTTTACCATTTCTAAACCGCTCATTACCGGCATAGAGATATCACTCATCACGATATCAATCCTGTGCTCCCGAAGGATTTTGAGCCCTTCTTTCCCATTACGAGCAATGAACACTCGATAACCTCCCTGTTCCAAATATCGCTTTTCTAATTTTACAAAAAACGGATCATCTTCAACCAGCAATATATTTTTCTCAGCAGCCGCCATTGGAAAGTGATTTAATTGGATATACTGTTCGGGAACACTCAACTCAAATACTTCATGCAAATCCACTAACAAGATTATTTTTTCATTGATAAGTGTCGACCCTAATAATCCTTTGCCTTGGATATCTTCTTCTACCGTCAAGGAATCGACTTGCACTGTATCCTTTATGGCTCTTACTAAAAGACCTAATGAATGGTTACTCCCCTTAGGAGTAATTACATACATTTTTTTATCTGATTCTTCTTTGGAAACAGGCAGATATTCTTCCAATCGAATTAATTGCATGATATTACCTTGAGAGTTATAGTATTCTTTATTTCCAATCTCTTCAACTTGGTGAGGACTAATCTCGTTTACTCTTGCGATCATGGACAAATGTAAACCAAATATCTCTGGCCCGGAACATTGAAATAGTAATAGATCCTGAAGCTCTTGTACTTGATGATCTAATGCTACTGCTTTCACTTGAGAACTTTCCACCCCGTCTTCAGAAAATGCTAATTTTTCTTTATTGGCAATTCCCTCAACATCTAGAACCATGGCAATACTGCCGTCACCTAAAATCGTTACTCCTGAATATACCTTTACTTCTTTTAGATGATTAGGCATAGGCTTTACTAAAAGCTCCTCCTGACCATGAATCGCATTAACAATAATCCCAAAAATTCTTCTGGCAATTTTTATAATCAGAATTCGTGTAATAGGGCTTGTTGCTTTTAAGTTCTTTTCCAAGCCAACCACATCTGCAAGGTGAACAATGGGAACTAATTGCCCACGCAGTTGCAGCACTCTTTGCCCTTGAATCAATTGCAATGGACTTTCCTCTTTTCCATCTACAATTCGTACAATTTCTTGCAAATGAGCCTGAGGCAAGGCAAAATTATGCTTGCCAACCGCTAAAATGAGAGATGGTATAATCGCCAACGTTAAAGGCAGTATTAATCGAAAGGTGGTTCCTTTTCCTTTTACTGTATGCAGCTCTACAGTTCCACCAAATTTTTCAATATTGGCTCGAACTACATCTAAACCTACGCCACGTCCAGAAATGTCACTGATCTGGGTGACGGTTGAAAATCCTGGTGAGAAAACTAATTCTGCCATTTTACTTTCACTAATCTCCATTGCTTCTTCCTGATCAATCAATCCTTTTTCTAAGGCATGCTGCTTAACCTTCTCCACATCAATCCCTGCCCCATCATCCATGATATCAATAATCACGCGGCCACCTTCATGCCTAGCCTTTATCTGGATGATTGCCGTAGGATCTTTCCCTAAAGCCTTTCGCATAGCAGGATTTTCGATTCCATGGTCTAGTGCATTCCGTATCAGGTGAGTAAATGGGTCCATCAATCCTTCTAGGATCGATTTATCCATTTCCACTTCTTTGCCTTCCATTTTTAATGTAAGGCTCTTTCCTAATTTTTTTGACAAATCACGTACTAAGCGTGGAATGGAATGAAATAAAATAGAGATTGGCTGCATCCGGGTACGCATAATCTTTTCTTGCATTTCGGTGGTCGTATGATCAATTTTTTGTAAAACGGCCCGAATACCTGGTATCCCATCTACATGTGCTTCCAATAAACGCAGCAACTGATTTCTTGCCAGTACCATCTCACTAGACAAATTGACTAGATTATTAAGTAAAACAACATCTACTTTGATGCGTTCTTCTGACAAATCATTTTTATGTTTTTCGTCAAAAAAATCTGAAGCATTCTGCTTACTCGTAACTGACTTTTCTTTCTTAGGACAAGCTGCATGTTCTGCTTTTTCTAAGAGTAATTGAAAAATCTCTGCCCTTTGATTCGTTATAGAAAGCTCCTCAATCTCTCTTGCATTGGCGCCTATTGCCATCACTGCAAGTTCTTTTTCCAATACAGTACTAAACAAAAATATGATTTGCTGCTCAAAAGAATTCTCTTCTGCTAAAAAAGTTTTGTTTCGAATATAGCTATTCAAGATGCTTCCAATGGACTGAATGCTTTTTGACATATTGATAGAAAATCGTTCTGTGTCATTCTGCTGAAAATCAAATGTACGCACATATTTATATATTTTATGGCCTTTCTTTGCCAGTTCACTAATCATTTTGTCATAACTATCAACCTTAAGATTCTTTACTGCTGTCGTCTGATTTTCAGGGGTGATAGGCTCATTTGCAGTATCTGGTGCTTCAGCTGGCTGAATATCCTTATCATTTATAAAAATATGCTGCAGCCTTTGTACCAAAGAAGTAATATCTCGTTCTTCGTTCATCGCAATGTGGTTTAACAATTCCCTAAGTTCATCATTAGCCATTAATAATGCATCTACAATATCAAGTAATAAAGTAAGTTCCCTGCTCCGAATCTTTCCAAGAACACTTTCCATTGCATGAGACAATTCAACGATTTTCTGAAAACCAAAGAAACCTGCTGTCCCTTTAATATTATGTGCTGAGCGAAAAATTGCATTGATCACATTTTCATCATACTCATGTTGTTCAAAGGACAGCAGTCCTGACTCTATCTTTTCTACATGTTCTTTCGCTTCTATAACAAATTCTTGAATCAGTTTTTCATCCTTTAGCATGTTACCACCTCTTCCTAAATCAAACAACAATCCATCTATTTCTGCCTTCTCGTTTTGCTCGATATAAAGCATCATCAGCTTTCTTGATTAACACTTCATAAGAGGAATCAGGATCCGGTATCATTGTGGCAACGCCTAAACTTATAGTAACATAGGGACTAATTTTTGAAGCGCTATGAGGTATCTGCAATTCTTCAACCGCTAGCCTGATTTTCTCTGCGATCTTTTGCCCTCCTGCATAATCCGTAGCATACAAAACAACTGCAAATTCTTCACCGCCGTAACGTGCCTTTAAATCAGAATTGCGTTTTACGTTATTGTCTAAAACTGCTGCAACCTTTTTTAAGCATTCATCTCCAGCCAAATGCCCATAGGTATCATTATAAAGCTTGAAGTAGTCCACATCAATCATGATAAATGTCATTATTTTTTTCTCACGTAATGCATGCCACCACTCTTTCGCTAAGTAGTTTTCCAAACATCGCCTATTCGCTATGCCTGTAACTTCATCTTCCATAGAAAGATCTTTTAACTTTCCATTTACAGTCTGTAACTCCCGCATAATATTTTCCATAACTCGTGTAGTCTCGAATAAAGTGGCATTACGCTGCTCTAATTCATATTGATAGCTTAAAATACGACTGCCAACAGATAATCGGCAGCTCAATTCTCTTGGATCAATTGGCTTAGTCAAAAAATCATCTGCACCAGCATCAAAACCAATAACCATATCTTCTATATCGCTTTTTTTTGCTGTTAGCATAATGACATACGTGTAAGTTGTTTTTGTGCCTTGTTTTATCCTCTTACATAGTTCGACCCCATTTATTCCGGGCATAATCCAATCTAAGAGCACAATAACCGGCTCATTAATAATCTGGAATATCTTCCATCCACTTTCACCATCAGCTGCGAGGATCACTTCATATCCCCATTGCTGTACCATTTCCGAGAGAATGGTGCGAATGCTTTTTTCATCATCAATGATTAATACTTTCATTTGACCTCACCTTATTTTTTAAAAATTCTTTTCGGCTCCATATATCTATCTCACTACTATATAACGATTCACCCTACTCCGCTAGATTTTATTGTGATTTTTCCTTGCCTTATACTCTAGAGAGATTTAGTAAAAAAATCAAGAAAATCATATTTCTGATTTTTTTAAATTATACTTGCTGCGATGATTGAGATTACCTTTATTTACAGATAAATAATAAAAAACCTCTCTAATATAAAATTTCCCTTACAGAGCAGACTCTACGGTCTACCCTGCAGGGTATTTTTATGTATATCATAGAAAGGTTTTTATATTTAAGTATGATTTTTCTACATTCTAAATTGTCTAACAATCCCTTGGAGTTCTTCTGCCATTTTAGCTAACGCTTGGCTGGATGCAGCAATTTCCTGCATAGATGCAGACTGCTCTTCTGTGGCAGCAGATACAATTTGTGTCCTGCCAACCGTTTCTTGACTAATCGCATCAATATCATGTACCGATTCTACTATTCTCTTGCTGCCGGATGCCATTTCTTCTATAGAAGATGAAGTCTCTTTTATATGCATCGTTAATTGATTAATAAGTGACGATATATCCTTAAAAGCTTGTCCAGCAGTATTAACCACCTGTGCTCCTACATTAACCTCATGGCTGCCTTCTTTCATCGCTACCACTGCTTCTTCAGTATCTGACTGTGTTTCAGTAATTAAATCGGCAATTTTCTTAGCTGCTTCTTGGGATTGCTCCGCCAGCTTACGAACTTCCTCAGCAACAACAGCAAAGCCCCTGCCATGCTCACCAGCTCGTGCCGCTTCAATAGCAGCATTTAGCGCCAGAAGGTTGGTTTGAGCAGAAATTCCTGATATTGTATCGACAATTTGTCCAATTTCTTTAGATCGTTCTCCCAATCTCGCCACCACTTGAGCTGATTTAGTTACTGTTTTTTCTACGATTTCCATCTGGCTCATTGCGGCATTTACAGCTTGTGTTCCATCTTGAGTAGCTTTAGCAGTTTGATCAGATACGCCACTAATAATTGCTGAATTCTCTGCAACTCTTCCAATTCCTGTAGAAAGCTGCTGTACTACAGAATTCGTAACATTCACTGCGCTTGCCTGCTGTTCAGCACCTTGCGCGACTTCACTTATGGTGGCTGCTACTTGATTCGTCGCTTGGGCCGATTGTTCTGCACTTGCTGTCAGTTCTTCTGACGAGGCTGCAACCTGTTCTGATGAAGTTGCTACCTGACGCACTAAACGTTGCAGGCTGCTAGCCATACTGTTCAACCCGACGCCAATTTCTCCAATTTCATCTTGATCAAGCACATTAATGCTGTCTACACCAAGGTTTCCTTTTTCGATCTCATTTAAAAACACACATACAGATTTTAATCGTCTAGCAATTGCATTCGATAACCGCCAGCCTAAGAATAGGCAAAGTAAAACAAAAAATCCTGTTAATGTAAAAATAACAATACCAGCAAATCCGGCATACTCTTGCCCCTTACGATTCGCCTTCTCACTTTTATCTGACATAAAGTCAGCTAACTCTTTAAGAGTTGAATTGACAATTTCCAATTTGCCAGCTGCCTGCTGAGTGAAGTAAACATATGCTTCCAGTTTACGCCCTTGCTGAGACATTTCAATCGCTTTTTGACGCTCTGTTCGATATTGACCGATTGCTTCTTTTAGCACTACTAATTTTTCCCGCTCGAAGGCCCCTAAATTCTGATTTTCATATGCCTTTAATGTTTGGTCTGTTTCGGACGACAAGGCTTTCATCTGAGTGACCAAGACATCCTCTCTCGCCTTATCCAGATTACCAAAAATCATTTCCAAAATCATTCCATGTACAGCTCTAAAATTATGCCGAGTTTCATTTAACCTTTTAATTGACAACAAGTTTTCATTATACATAACTTTCATTTCGTTACTCATTGTGTTTGTATAATAATATCCGATTGAGCCAACTAAGAGCGTTGCCATTGATATTATCAAAATGATCGCAAGTATTTTCCCTTTAACCTTCAGCTTCACGCCAACCTCCTAAAATATCTTAATGTAAAAATATAGCACCAGTCCAAGATGCACTGATGCTAATTACAATTCTACATTGAATCGGCAACCTGGCAATCATAGGATATCTTCCCTTAGACCCATGGCTTTGCGTCCTTATCTTTTAATAAGTTTGCAGCAATATATTTTTCTACTTAATATTACATTATATTACATAAAATGTCAACATCTCCCATGAACAATACCTGCCAGGAATCGATCATGACTGACGATTCTTTCTACTCAAAAGAAATGCTGTAATAACAGCTGTTAATGGTATGGAGCAAATTAGTCCTATGCTTCCTGTAAGAGCTCTCGTGATCTCTGTTGCGACAATATTTAAATTCATAATTCTCATGAATGAAACACTATCTTGTGATGCAATCAAAAAGATCAAAGGCAGAGAGCTTCCAGTATAAGCCAATATCAAGGTATTTGCCATCGTTCCCATAACATCACGCCCAACATTGATACCCGATTTAAATACTTCGGAAAAACCATAATGAGGACAGGAATGCTTGATCTCGTATTGAGTCGACGCAATGGATATGGTGACATCCATGACAGCACCTAATGATCCTAAAATAATGCCTGCAAATAAGACCTCTTGAAAATTCATAAAAGTGAGTGTAGTCACCTTTAGCATCATTGCTTCTTCACTGTCCAGTCCAGTTAGATGCATCCAAGAAATCGAAATGGCAGCTAATACACCAGCAATAAATACACCACCAACTGTTCCTAAAATAGCTCCCCAAGTTTTTGCATTCCAGCCACTGATCGTAATTTGAGTAATAGCTGTAATCACTGCACAAACAAGCATAGTAGCAATGATAAAATTCCAATGATAATTTAAGATTAAAGGAACCATACCTTTAAGAATAATAGCCACTGAAAGGCAAATAACAAAAATCGTTTTAATGCCTATGCTCTTCCCTAGAATTAACAAGGATAAAACAAAAAGACCGACTAGGATATATGTAGGAAAAAGACGATTATAATCAGCAATATGATACTGTTTTTCATTTTGCACCTCGCTTACAGCGAGAATAATTTTATCGCCAGGACTGGGAATAATATCAAATAAAGGCTGATTGGTAATATAATTAATGCTTTGTACTTGCTTGCCGGAATCCGCTCCAGATGTGAGCAGCACTGTAACTAGACTTTTACTGCTGATACCCACTTTTTTATTGGGTGTTACATCCAAAGATTGTATCGTTAATACCACGCCATTTACATACTCAATGGGTTCCGCATTACTTCCTGCTCCGAAAACAGGCAGGGTACCAAAAAGTAAACAGGCTATGAGAGCGACTAGAACATAACTGGGGAAAATGCGTTGTAATTTCATTAAGGTCTCCTTGTTATAAAAATTTACTGTATTGTTACTAGGCGTACATGAATAGAAGCATACGTTTGTCTCGAAAGGCAATTTATGCTTCCTTTACTAATTCGCAAGTCACAACTCTTAAGTTGATTATTGATTGACTAATTCCTGCTGCTCTTCTAGAAAACGTGCAAAGGTATATAAGACATCTGAAAGCCGATTTACATATTTCATTAAGGATGGGCTCACAGGCTCTGTTTCGTCTAGGGCCGCCATAAGCCTTTCAGCACGCCGACATACAGTGCGGGCTACATGCAAGATTCCTGAAGCCTGACTGCTGCCTGGAACAATAAATTTGGGAGCTGGATCCATAAGCTTTACATATTCATCAATCCAAGCTTCAAAACGTAAAATTTCAGTTTCTCCAAGCTTTGCAGCATACTTCTCTCCCTTGGGGTCTGCCAACTCAGAGGCCGCAGCAAACAGCTCACGCTGCACAATATGAATCTTTTCTACAATATCGCTATTTGCAACAAAATGTTTTCCAAAGCCTAATAATGAATTTAATTCGTCAATCGTACCATAGCTGTCTACACGTATGCTATTTTTTCGTACACGGCTGCCATCTAACAGACTGGTTGTTCCTTGATCTCCTGTCCGAGTATAAATCATTTGTAAACCTCCTATGCTTTTATATTTCATAGAGCACCACGGTCTTCTTTTGAGAATTTCGACTCCCCCCTGCATATTCTCCTGCAAATCAAACCAAACAATACGAAAAACACTAACAGGTTTCTTACTAAATAAAGCGCGAAGAACCAAAAGAACAGGTCCGCTACATATCACAACAATCCTACATGTCCTTTTAATCCTCTAAAACGAACCGAACCCCACAAAGATACTAAACAAGGCACTCATCCCTTATGGGATGAGTGCCTTGTTTGGTTCAAACTGTATTTATTTCAAGAATCCTTATCCGTTTTTTTATAAGCGGAATTGAGAAACCACTACTTGCAATTCATTTGCCATACTGGCCAAGGCTTGGCTGGAAGATGCAATTTCCTCCATAGAGGCGGATTGTTCTTCTGTTGCCGCCGAAATGGTCTGGGTATCGCCCGCTGTATCACCTGCTATGCTTTTTACACTATCTACAGACGAAACAACATCACTACTAGAAAGAGAAAGTTTCTCAGCAGCTGTACCAATATCCTGAATTTGGCCATTGAGCTGCTGAATCATTGTAGTAATTGCATGAAATCTTTCACCAGCACTCGTAATAATCTCTGTACCTTTTGATGCTTCAATCGTTCCCTGATTCATAGCTGCTACTGCTTTGCCCGTTTCTGCTTGGATATCACGGATGATGACTGCAATCCTTTGCGCTGCTTCTTGCGACTGCTCAGCTAACTTGCGAACTTCATCCGCTACCACTGCAAAACCACGTCCTTGCTCACCCGCTCTTGCAGCTTCTATGGCTGCGTTAAGCGCCAATAAGTTAGTCTGTCCTGCAATACCGCTAATAACATCAACAATTTCACCAATTTGCTGCGAGCTTGTCCCTAATTGCTGTACGACTTGCGCTGATTGAGCAACAGAATCTTCAATAATCTGCATTTGTTTGGTTGCCAGGTTCACTGCTTCTCCACCATCACTTGCGACCTGAGCCGTTTCCTCTGATTTTGCTGATACCTGATTTGCATTACTGGCAATATGAGTAATGGCTGACGCCATATCTCCTACAACTGAGACCGTTTGTTCTACTGTCACTAGTTGACTTGATGCACCGCTGGCTACGTTCGTAACCGTTTCCGCAACTTGCCCTGCTGCTTGAGCTGACTGCTCCGAGCTGGCTGTTAATTCTTCACTGGCTGCTGCTACTTGCTCGGCAGATTTTGCTACCTGTCCTACCACATTACGCAAATTATCAGTCATAGCCGTAAATGCCTGTATCATATCGCCAATTTCGTCCTTGGCAGTATATTGAATATTAATCACTCGCAAATCGCCGCTGGCAATATTTTGTGCTGATGCAGCAACTTTCCCAAGCGGTTTGGAAATACGCCTTGCTAAAAAGAGTGCCAAAATTGAAGCTACGATCAAGATAATCACATCTAAAAATCCAAGCAGCATCTGAATCCGATCTGTTGCGGTAACATTTTCTTGAATTCTAAGATCCATACGTTCGGTTAAAAACTTTACGGTATCACTCGTAGTTTTTTCAGCAGCCTGGATTTTTGCTCCTGAAGCAGCTACTGCTTTTAAAGCCTCCTCCTGACCTAACGTTTTACGGGCATTGATTCCTTGATCAGAAACTTTATGATATTCAGCTAGTGCTGCCCTAAGAGCAGCTACCTTTTCTTTGCCTTCCGGTGTAATTAGCTTTTTTTCCAGGCTAGCCAGAGTAGCCTCCATATTTTTTCTTGATGTTTCATAGCCTTGAATGTATGTAGGATTCATTGTTAAAATATATCCGCGAACTTGGGATGATTGAACATTTAATTCAATATTAAGATCCTTAACTTCAACTACTAAAGGAACGCTTCGCTTTAACACATTATCATAACCATCTTGCACATTTTCAATTTCATAATATGTATATACGTTAAGCCCTGTAAAGGCTATAACGATCATGATACATACAAATAGAATCTGCTTGCTAATTGACATCCGCATAAAATTCTCCCACCTTATCTCCCATAAATTTGTAAAAATACTTTTAGCTTGGCAAACACCTCCATTTGCCAATGCTTTTTATTAATGTAACACAATTTGCTTATGTTAC
>NZ_FOTS01000073.1 GCF_900114615.1 Pelosinus propionicus DSM 13327
GAATAGATGCCGTTCATGTACCCATAGACAAGAATTTTAAATAGACGCTTCGGTGATCTCTCGATTCTCCCCATTCGGGAGTACGTAGTGTACAGTTTGCTATAATCCAGCCTTTCTAACACTGCGCTGAGTAACCGTACCGAGTCATCTTCTGGGATCATCTCGCCGATGTCCATCGGCAAGACTAGTTGATATATATTTGTGTCTGTTATATAATTTGCTTGTATTTTCATGTTCCAACAAACTTGATTTTACACAAAAAAATGGCTCCCGGCTACTGCCGGTTGCCATTTTTGTTTTTTAGGGCTAGTGCGACAGCCCCTTTAATTTATCCTGTAGGGATTTTTTATTTAGTAAACCAATAGATCGGTAATCCTACTAACGTAATACCAATAGCCACTATTGCATCCATTGGTTTGTTCATGAACATACTCACAATAATATAGAACGCACCTAAGATAGCAATCATAGGTATAACTGGATAAGCAGGCACACTATATGACCGCTTAGTAGTTGGGTATCGTTTCCTAAGGATAAATACAGCGATAAATGCAGAAACATAAAAAGTCCACATAACAAACATGGCAATGTCAGTTAGGCTGTCTGGATCCCAAAAAATCATTAAAGCAGTTGCCAGAGTCGCTTCTAATAACATTGCATTTACTGGCGTCCCGACTGACTTTGGAACCTTTGACAAAAAAGAAGAAATTGGTAATTGCTCATTTAATGCCATCGCATAAGGAACACGTCCATTGGTAAGAATATAGCCATTGAGGGCACCAAAAATAGACACCAAAATACCTATACTGATAATCTTGCCCCCCATCTCACCAAACAATAAACCGGCTGTAGTACTTGCAGCCATTTTTCCTAATGCAGCAATTTCAGCAGCAGGCAATACATGCATAATCGCCATATTCATAGCAAGATAAGCGAGCATCACGATTCCAAGGCCAAAAACAATGGCTTTAGGTAATTGTTTTGCGGGATTCTTCATTTCTCCCGCTACGAAACTTACACCAACCCAACCATCATATGCCCATAACGTAGCTAAAATTGCTGCTCCCATCCCAAGAGGGGGAGTAACACCACTCGTCATTCCAAGAATTTGCCCATTTCCCTTCCATAAGCCAACTACAACAATAAGTGCAATAGGGA
The DNA here is from genome assembly GCF_900114615.1 of Pelosinus propionicus DSM 13327. GTDB lineage: Bacteria > Bacillota > Negativicutes > DSM-13327 > DSM-13327 > Pelosinus > Pelosinus propionicus. The sequence goes on from NZ_FOTS01000073.1 coordinate 1,159, forward strand.
TTAATTTGCCAATCGTAGCTACCGTTTGAATAAAGCCCCCATATTTTGTGCCTAAACAATTGACAGCTGTCATAAAAAATACACTGCCGACTGCAATCGGCAACTTAAATTCTTCACTAATTCCAAAAAAGGGCAATAGTAAAGAAGAAAAATATAATCCAAGCGCCCCAATTGTTGCAGGGCCATAAATTACGGTTTGCATCCAACCATATAAATATGCCCACATCTTACCATATACCTCATTTAAGTACGTGTATAAGCCTCCTGTCTTAGGTATTTGCACTCCTAATTCAGAAACTGTCAGTCCTGCAGCTAGTGTGATACTACCACCTAATATCCAAGCCATAAGTGCCATTGTAGAATCACCAGCTGCTAAAATTACACTACCGGATTTCATGAAAATCCCTGATCCAATTACCATACCAATTACCAATGCCATTGCTGGCATTAATCCTAAATTTTTCTGAAGATTGCTTTGTCCTTCTGCCACAACGATTACTCCTTCTTACTAATATTTTTCAGACTAACGATCAGAATAGCAAATTTTTTGTGCAACTGCAATAGGAATTAATACAAAAATAGCTAATAATATCTGTAACATAGCATTAGGAGGTATATATATGGATCACACTACATTAAGCCTTAAACCTCGTATTCTCTATCATGTGGCAAAAGCCGCTTGGGAAGGAACCTTATTTGACCGTCGAGAAGAAATTTGCACTATGGTATCAGAAGAATTTAAAGATAAACATACTCGCCGGCAAGTAGCAAACCAAATTCGTATTGCTATGGGTTTAGACCCTCATGATGATGAGCTAGTTCTGAATGATTATGATGAAGAAGCGCTTATGGGTATGGGTAATAACTCCATTGTTATTACTAATCCAGATGCTTGCCAAGCCTGTGCCAAAGAAGAACGAAAATGTGAAAAATCTTGTCCTTTACAAGCTATCACTCATGATGAATTTGGTAAGGTTTCTATTAATCAGGATAAATGCCTAGGTGAAGGTCACTGTATTCAAGCATGCTCTTTTGGTGCTTTAGCAGAAAAATCTCAATTTGTCCCTCTCATCAATCTTTTAAAACAACAAAGTCATCCTGTATATGCTTCCATAGCCCCTGCCTTTGTAGGACAATTTGGTTCAGAAGTTACTCCTGGTAAATTGCGTTCTGCACTTTTAAAAATGGGCTTTGCGGATGTTTTAGAAACTGCATTATATGCTGATTTGATTACTATGAAAGAAGCCTTTGAATTCGATGAGCATGTTAAAACAGATCAAGATTTTATGTTTACCAGTTGCTGTTGTCCAGTATGGATTAAATTAATTGAGAACAAATTTCCTGATCTTATGGAGCATATCTCTCCTTCTGTTTCGCCAATGATTGCATCCGCTAGAGTCCTTAAACAGTTTGAACCAGATGCAAAAGTGGTCTTTATCGGTCCATGTATCGCAAAAAAATCAGAGGCTATGTTACCTGACTTAGTAGGAGCCATTGACTACGTGCTAACTTTTCAGGAACTGGCTACTATTTTTGAAGCCACTAGCATTCATCCTGCGGATCAGGAGGATAATGAAAAAGCTGTAGCTTCATGGGGAGGACGAGTCTATGCCTACACAGGAGGTGTAAGTGCTGCAGTAGCTACAACTTTAGAGAAAATGATTCCTCATAAAGTTCAAAAACTTGTGTCCCTTAAAGTAGACGGTATTCCAGACTGCCAAAAACTATTGGAACAAATTCGCAATGGACAATTTACTGCAAATTTCATTGAAGGCATGGCCTGTAAAGGCGGTTGTGTTGGCGGGCCGGGCCGCTTGCTTCCTCCAGAAGAAGGAAGAGAGCACGTTAAAAAATATGGTGCGAATGCTCTAGCTAATACACCTGTAGAAAATCCACAAGTCTATTCAATTCTCGCTCGTTTAGGGCACGAAAGCGGTGTACCTAGCCTCTCAGGAAAAAGTCCTATGGCAGAATTATTGTCGCGTAGATTGATATAATGTGAAATTATATATTCTTCTTAATTTCCATATTATTATACATACGTTTACTGAATATTCTTTTTTGAATACAATATACTAAAAAAAATTAAAAAATTTTAAAAAAATTTTAAACTAAATGACTAGCAAAAGCATGTGAAATAATGTAGAATTATAATTGATCAATCTTGTTACATATTTAACTAAGTAGTTCTGTCGTAAATTTCCAATTCAATGTCCCTTGCAATAGCTTTATATTTGGAAAGTTACCACAATTACTACATTCAAAAAAAAGGGGGATAATATGTCTAGAAAACCTGTAAAAATCATGGAAACAGTATTACGCGATGGTCATCAATCACTTGCTGCTACTCGCATGCGCCTCACGGATATGATACCCGTTTTAGAACAGCTCGATAATATGGGCTATTTTGCACTAGAAGCTTGGGGCGGTGCTACTTTTGATAGTTGCTTACGTTTCTTAGGTGAAGATCCTTGGGAGCGTTTACGTACCCTGAAATCCCATTTGAAAAAGACTCCTATTTCTATGTTGCTAAGAGGTCAAAATATTCTTGGTTATAATCATTATGCTGATGATGTTGTAACTGCTTTCGTTAAGAAAATGGTTGAAAACGGTATTGGTGTAATTCGTGTATTTGATGCACTTAATGATGTGCGTAATCTTGAAGTAGCTATGAAAGCTGCTAAAGAATCTGGTGCTCATGTACAAGGTGTATGTGTATATACTATTAGCCCTTATCATACTGTAGAAAGCTACATTAAATTAGCACACCAATTGGTAGAACGTGGTGCAGACTCTATCTGCATTAAAGATATGTCTGGTCTGCTCAGACCTTATATTGCTCATGACCTAGTAAAAGCGTTAAAAGAAGATCCTAAGGTAGGTGTACCTATTCAACTTCACACTCACTATACAAGCGGCATGGGTTCAATGACTTATTTAAAGGCCATTGAAGCTGGCGTAGATGTTATTGACTGTGCATTATCACCATTTGCTCTTGGAACTTCTCAACCTTGTACTGAAACTATGATTGCTGCTTTAGAAGGCACTGAGTATGATACTGGTCTAAATCGTCACGCACTTAAAGAATCAGTTCTTCATTTTGCAAATGTTAAGAAAAGCTTGGCAGCTGACTTCAACCTCAAAACTAGCTTTGATGTTGATACAAATGTTCTTGACTTCCAAATTCCTGGCGGTATGCTTTCTAACTTGTTCAACCAACTTAAAGAACAAGGCATTGAAGATAAGTATCAAGATCTTTTGGAAGAAATGCCTCGTGTTCGTGCAGAGCTTGGCTATCCTCCATTGGTTACACCTACCAGCCAAATTATCGGTTCCATGGCTACCTTCAACGTAATGCTCGGCGAGCGCTATAAGATGGTACCACGTGAAATCAAAGACTTGGCTCGTGGTAAATATGGTAAAACTCCTATGCCGGTTGATGAGTCTGTTCGTGAAAAAATTATTGGCAGCGAGCCTATTATTGACTACCGTCCTGCCGATGATATTGCACCACAAATGGATCTTCTTACTAAGCAGCTTGCTGAAAAGGGTTATCCAAATGCATCAATTGAAGATGTTTTATCCTATGCATTATTCCCTGAAGTCGCTTTAAAATTCTTTGAAAAGAATCGTTAAGAAATAACATAAAAGATCCCCCTAACTTAAAAGTTAGGGGGATCTTTTATGTATTTTTATTCATGGAAGCACGATTCTCCAATAAACTCTCGCAAAATCGAATTCATAGGAATTCCACAATCATCAATGCTTTGAAAATACGTAAGGAATTTTAACAATCTTGTAGCTTCGGAATATGCGACTTGATCTGCTGTAATTTCTTTCAATAATGGTTCTGCGTATTTCTTTAGAACCCCTAGTTCATAAATTAATGCTGAATTAAACATAATATCTGCATCTTCTTGGAAAGGAAAAATATTTCGCTCCTCACCTCTTCTAACAGAGTGCCACATATTTAAAGTCGTTAAGGCATCATGAGATCGAAATTGATTATCTCTAACAATTCTTCTAATGAGGCGTCCATCAGTGGTGGGAATACGATTATGATTATCAATAGATAATTGTGTTAATGCGCTAATATAGATTTTTATTTTATGCTCTCTCGCAACAGCCGAAGTGAGCCTTTCGTTGAGCCCGTGAATCCCTTCAATAATGAGAGGCTGATCCTTCGTAATTTGAACGATATTTCCCAGGTACTCTCGCTGACCATTTATAAAATTAAAAGAAGGTACACTGACAGCCTCACCATCTAATATTCTGCACAAGTGCTCGTTAAAAAGCTCTAAATCAATGGCTTCTATCGCTTCAAAATCATAGGCTCCCTTTTCATCCTTAGGGGTTCTATCACGATCAACAAAGTAATTATCTAGGGATAGTGCTACAGGTCGCATAGCATTTACCCTAAGCTGAACAATTAGGCGTTGGGCAAAGGTCGTTTTCCCTGATGAAGACGGACCTGCTATTAAGATTAATCTCACTTCTTTATGCTCAGCTACAAAATCAGCGATATGTGCTATTTTTTTTTCGTGCAGTGCTTCTGCAACTCTCATGATATCTTTAATTTTTCCATTTTCCGCATATTCATTTAATGTAGCAACATAACCACATTCTAAGATAGATCCCCAGCGCTCCGCCTCTAGGAATATTTCTGATAGCTTTTTTTGAGGCACAAAGACGGGCAATTGATCAGGCGATTCTTTCTCAGGAAAACGTAAGATAAAACCAGCCGCATGCTTCCTTAATTCGAAAATTTTCAAATACCTTGTACTAGGTGTCATAGTGCCATAAAAATAATCGTATGTATTACCACAATAGTAAACCCGAACATTTTTACGATTCAATTGCTGCAAATGCTTAACTTTTTCAGATTGACCTGTGGCTTCAAATAAGGCTACTGCTTCCGCAATAGGGATACTCTTCATAGTGATGGGCCTATCCTCATTAATAATCTCTCGCATGCGGCTTGTTATTGATTCAAGATGATTCATCGTAACCGCTTCACCAATATGCAGTTCACAATATAAGCCCTTGCTTAAAGAATGTTCAACGGTTACTTCCCCTAGTGGAAATAACTCAGACACAGCTGTAATCATTACAAAAGTCAAGCTACGCTGATAAACTTTAATACCCGAATCCGTATGTAAGTCTAAAAATTCAACACTGCAATCAGAGTCTAATTTATACTGCAAATCTCTAATTTCATTGTTAACTCTGGCGGCTACGATTGGAGTAGCATATTGCTCCTGTACAACCTGACTGAGTTCTAACAAAGCTATTCCTGAATCATACAGGCCAATTTCACCATTTGCAAAAGAAAGGGTAATTTGCTTTTTTTTCATCAATCTGCCTCCCATTTACACATTATTATGTAGACAAACTTAACTCACTTTAACGTAAAAATCGACTATTAGATCATTCTTACATATAATTATATTTTATCACAACTCTTCTTAATCCATAAAGAATTGATAATTTTATTTATTCTATGACTAACTATTTCTGCCACCTAAGATAAAGAAGGCAAATAAGTGTTGAATACTTATTTGCCAGCAATTAATATATGTATTTATTATACCAATTAAAAAAAGAATGACATTAGTTTATAAGCAAAGGCGCTTACCAAAGCTGTGCAAGGAATTGTTAAGACCCACGCCATAAGCATTTGCTGCGCTACACCCCAATGAACTGCACTAATGCGTTTTGAAGTTCCTACTCCCATGATAGATCCTGAAACCACATGGGTTGTACTTACCGGCAAGTGTAATAATGTTGCGCCAAAAATAATCAATGAAGAATTCAAGTCTGAGGCAAAACCGCTAATCGGCTCCAATTTAAAAATCTTACTACCCATAGTACGAATAATTCTCCAACCGCCTGCTGCCGTACCTAACCCCATAGCTGTAGCGGCTGATAACTTAACCCAAATTGGAACATCTAAGCTGGTTAAATAGCCTGTACTTACTAAGGTCAAAGTAATAATCCCCATAGCTTTTTGTGCATCATTCGATCCATGAGAAAAAGCCATCATGGCGGCTGTCAAAATTTGTGCCTTTTTAAATTTAGGATTAATGCGTGATGGAGCTTTTCTGCCAAATATCCACAATAATACTGTCATAACGACAAATCCTGTAACCATAGCAATGACTGGAGAACATATTAAGGCAGCAACAATTTTTAGAATCCCCTCTATTTTAAGTGCATCATAACCTGTAGAAACTAAAACAGCGCCAACGACTCCGCCTACTAAAGCATGAGAGGAACTACTAGGAATCCCTTTCCACCAAGTTAGCAAATTCCAGAAAATTGCACCGATGATCGCCGCAATAATAATATGCTGATTCACCATCTGTGCTGATTTTACTAAATCGCCACCAATCGTTTTAGCAACTCCAGTACTATACATAGCACCAAGAAAGTTAAGCGCAGCCGCCATCCAAACTGCAACCCTTGGTGTTAATGCTCGTGTAGACACCGATGTGGCTATCGCATTAGCAGTATCATGAAATCCATTAATATAATCAAAGGCTAATGCTAATAAAACAACAAAAATGATCAATGTATCAGGCATATTTCATAACCACGCCCCGCAATAAGTCTGCAATATCTTCACAGTGGTCAAGGGCGTCCTCCATATGTTCCAATATTTCTTTCCATTTTATAACTTCGATTGGATCGGAACAGGTTTCAAATAAAAGAGCTACTTCTCTTCGATAAAGATTATCACCTTGAGTTTCTAAGTCAGCAATCTTATGAGTGTGACTAAGGATTTTTTCTTGATTGCCTTTAATGTTTTTAAACAAAGTAAATACCGCTACCATTTCCTCCGTACAGTCCACTAGCACATTGACTAATTGAACAGCTCCTGGTGCAGGTTTTCCAGCTTTATAAAGCACCATACGCTGCATTGTACCTTGTAGAAAATCGACAACATCATCCAACATCGTTGCCAAAGAATAAATATCCTCGCGATCAAGAGGTGTAATGAACGTCTGATTTAACTTATCAATGATTGCATCATTAATATCATCAGCTTTGTGCTCAATATCAGAAATTTGCGCCATCTTCTGCTCAAGCTGTGTATACTCATTCATTACACTTTGCAGTACATAAGCCCCTTCCCGCAACACCATACTACTTTCCACAAATAACTTAAAAAATTCATCCTCTTTTGGTTTTAACCCAAACATCTTTTGAACCCCCATTTTTCAAAATTAGAAAAATTTAGTATACAAAATAACCCCAATAAAAATAGCCCAAAAATACTATATCATCAATATGGGAATAAAACAATGACCTACGTTATAGTAAACTTTAAGTTTGATTTTTAAAAATAATGCAAATTTTGCAATATTTCTTTTTTTAGCATTTAAAAATAAAGTTAAATACACAGGTAAAGAGGGTGAACTACGAATGTGTTCACCCATCTTGCAGGATTTACCTATCCATCAGTCTACGCAATAAACGATAAGCTACCATAGGAACAGGAGCACGTTGAATTGCAAATCTCATACCTAAAATAAAAATAAACATTGGACCAATCACATGTATTATCCAAAACAAAGCTCGAGGAAATTCTAAGACTGTATCATCAATACAATTTTTATGCCGTCGCCCCAAATTCATCTCCTCCTTTATTGTAGTATTTCCTTCTATACTACAATCTACAAATGGATAATAGTGTAATTGGTGCTTTTACTAAACCGATACCGTTTGAATCGCTTTTGCAAATTTACTAGCCATCCCAGTCATCTTCTCTAAAGTCACCGCACATACTGCGATGCGAATTCCTCTCGCTAGTGGTACGGCGAAAATATGTTCATCATGCAGTTTTTTACATACCGCCTCAGGATTTTCAACAGGAACAGTAATAAAGAAACCCGCAATATAAGGGAGAATGTGTAAATTAACTTCTTGCGCTTCACGCATAAAAATATCAGCCCGTTTACGAATTAGAGCATAATATTCGCCACGCTCTTGTTCTGCCTGAGCAAGTAAGTTTTTATCTTGATATATATCAGACAAAGTCTTCATTGCACTATAGTTAATATTTGACCATGTTGCTCTACTTGAAAATTGATTGATACTTTGAAACTCTGTAATGACTTCTTTATTAGAAGAAATGCCGATCATGACACCTGTCCGTTGGCCATACATCGTAAAACCTTTTGACATACTACAAGCTAGAATAGGCAATATATTTGCAGGTAAATTACCAAATTTCTTCAAAAAAGAACGACAAGCATTCTTTTCGCCTGCATAATCAATATAAGCAATATCAATTAAAGGAATGATATTTTTTGTAGTATCTTTAACACAGTCTTTAAAAAGATCTAACACTTGATCCCAATCACTGTCACTTAAACTAAATCCAGTTGGATTATGCGCAGGTGTATTAATAATAATGACCAAGTTATTTTGCTTTGCAATTAACTCTCTTACCTTAACACTAAATGCCTCAATATTAAAATTTTGCTGATCATCAAATAAAGTATAAGTATCTAATCTGCGCATGGCATCTTGACACAATATTTTATAAGGTCCCCAATACCAATCAGAGGTTAAAATTGTGTCGCCGATTTCTGAATAATTCCAAATCGTATGATGAATAGCCCCAGTTCCCCCAGCGGTAGCTACGGCATCAATATAAGCCTCTGGTTTATGATCGGCAAAAGTTAACTCGATCATGGCTGCAAGATAATTTGGCAAGCCAGCAATCGGAGCATAGGGTATTATATGATTAATGGAAAGATCTTTAAAAACTTTCTCAACTGTTGGTATGCAGGCCAACCTTTCTTCCTCATCCATAAATGCACCAATGGTTGCATTGACAACCTTATCTCTGCCATGCTGAATAGCTGCTTTATTAGCAGCAGCATTGGCTCCAAAAATTTTGTCTGTAGCACACTTTCCTTTTGCATGAGCTGCAGCAACGCTATAAGACATTATTGTTCCCCCCTTGAGATTGTTTTATTAGCCAAGTTGTATATAACAACTTGGCTAATAAATGAATTACATTCTTTTTATGCCTAATAAGTTTACTTTTCCGTAGTAGCTAAAAGTTCCTGCTTAAAAAATTATGTATACAAAGTTCTTTATATTTTTTCTTATTTAGAACTTCCTATATCATAACGAATCTCCTGCTCATGGATACATTTTATGCAGCATACGAGGAAATGGAATGGTTTCACGAATATGCTCTAGACCACATAACCAAGCAACAGTACGCTCAAGACCTAAACCAAACCCAGAATGTGGAACAGATCCATATTTTCGTAAGTCCAAGTACCACTCAAAAGCTTCTACTGGTAAATGATGCTCTTCAATTCGTTGCTTTAGGAGTTCAAGATCATCAATCCGCTGTCCACCACCAATAATTTCGCCATATCCTTCAGGAGCCAGAAGATCTGCTCCTAAAACCACGCTGGAATCTTCAGGATCAGGTTTCATATAAAATGCCTTAATTGAGGTTGGATAACGATGTACAAAAACAGGAGAACCAAAGTGATTTGAGATAATCGTTTCATGAGGTGCGCCAAAGTCTTCTCCCCAAGTAAAATCCTCTCCTGCTTCTCTCAGTATTTCCACAGCCTCAGTATATGATATGCGTGGAAATGGTAATTGTATATTTTTTAATTTTTCTACATCTCGATCCAAAATGGCCAGTTCTCTCGTACATCGTTCTAAAACACGTGAAATTACATAGTAGACCATTTCTTCCTGTAGTTTTATATTGTCATCCATATCAAAATAAGCCATTTCAGCTTCTACCATCCAAAACTCCATCAAATGGCGGCGAGTTTTTGATTTTTCTGCACGAAAGGTAGGTCCAAAGCAATAGATTCTTCCTAATGCCATCGCATTTGCTTCACTATATAATTGACCACTTTGTGATAAATACGCCTTTTCGCCATGATAATCTAGACCAAATAAGGTAGACGTTCCTTCACATGCTGATGGCGTAATAATCGGAGCATCGGCCAAAACAAAATCACGCTGGTAAAAAAAATCTCTAAATGCATGCTCAATTTCGGAGCGAACTCGAAGAATTGCCATTTGTCTAGGAGTACGAATCCATAAATGACGCCGCTCTAATAAAAAATCCACCCCATGTTCTTTATGAGTAATCGGATATTCTTCTGCAATACTGACCACCTCAAAACCTGTAACTTGCATTTCATAGCCACCTGCTGCCCGAGGCTCTTCCTTTACAAGTCCTGTTACTTTTATAGAGGTTTCCTGTGTTAGTGTTTTTGTTCTATCAAAAAGTTCTTCTCCTATATCCTGTTTTACAATTACACATTGCAAAAGACCGCTACCATCCCGTAAAATCAAGAATTTCACTTTTCCTGAACCACGTTGATTATATAACCATCCTTGAATTGTAACTTTTTCATTTAAATGTTTTCCCAGATTTTTTATCAATACGGTACTCAATATCCCCACTCCTTGTATTCAATTCGTTGTTTAGGTATCATAATAACATTTACATTTAATCCTAAAAAATCCTTCTATCTATGCAGTAAAAATATGAAAAGATAAGCAGGTAAAAACCTGCTTATCTTTTCAGCCATATAACTGGCTCTTATTTACCACTAAATTGCTGTTCTTGGGCCTGAATCATCTTGCGGACCATTTGACCACCTACGCGGCCATTATCAGCAGAAGATAATGCACCTTTATAAGTGTTCTTATAGTCCTTTAAACCAATCTCAGCTGCTGTTTCTTCCTTTAACTGATCAAGAGCCTTTTGTGCGGCAGGGTTCACAGGTTTTTTACTCCTAGACATTACGCAACACCCTCCAATACATTTATTTGTAGTGCCTGTTTATATATTGCCTATAATGAATCAAATACATACATTGAAATTTTTGGCTGAAATTCAAACTTTATCATATATCAACAAAACTTATATTAAATGCAACTTTTCATTTTAATGAAGAACATCCCTTAGTAAAGCAACATAAAATAATACTAAAAATACTCTATATTTACATTTTTAGTAAAGGAGGAGTTCACATGAATCCGGGCAATATTGAAATTTTAGGTATAACCCCTCAATCTGAATTCCCAATTTGTCCTCCACATTACCCTTGTTCTCAAATTTGTCAAATAGATAAACTCTTTTTAGCTTGCCAACATGATATTCAAAAAATACTCAAAGTAATTGTAACGGTTACGATTTCTTCATTTAAAATTATCAATACTCCGATTGGCAAAAAAGTAATAGTTCATGGTTTTAAGCATATAAAAGTGATCTCTGTTGTTGATAAATTTTGTACACACTCTGCTTGTTTCGATATACCTTTTTGTCTTTTTATCAAGTTAAAGGATTTCGATGCTACAATCACCAGAATATGTACCATAGTAGAAGATGTTTCTGTACAATGTTTGAAGAATCAATTTTTATTAGTATCAAGTGTTATTTTTGCATGTCCTGTCTTTAAATCAGATATATCTAACTGCCAGCACGAATACAATAAACCTTGCAATTGCCATAAACCATCTCAAGATTGTTCAAACATTCCTATTTATTCTAAGCAATGTGGATGCAATCAGATCGATGCCAACTATGCTAATCAAAAGCCTACTCTTTATGAAAAACAAAACCATCATCCATCTTGTCCTTTATCCCAAAACCATCCTACTGAAGCTTATCATACCTATCAAAACTACCACGATGATTAAGAATGATTTAAGACTATGATTCTTTTAAATTTATAAACTAAAAAAGGGGTTGGAAACTACCTCTTTTTTTTGTAACCAAATGGCACCTACTTTGATATGATATTATAAATCATTTAGGTCGATTTAAGCATCTGAAGAGTCGTCAAAATCGACATAAACAATTAATACATACAAATCTACAATCAAGGAGGAATCTACATATGACATGCAAAAAAAGTACACAAATTGCAGTAAATGGCGCATTATCTCTTCCAAACCATGCGCCAGATATTGACTTTTTACTTCGCGTTACTTCTACTCCGATAATAAAAAAGACCATCATCTTAGATAAACAAATCAGTTTTTCTGGACATGTAAATATTTATATAGAATTTGTATCATCTAATTTTAACTCCACACAAACAGTTCATTTTATCTCGTTTGAAACTCCATTTATTGCTCTTATTAATCACTGCTGTGCAAAAACTGGTATGGATTGCCAATTAAAGGCCTTCATTAAACATCAAGATTTTCAGCTTATTAATAACAGATGCATTAATAAATTAATCGTTCTAAAGATTCGTGTAATTAAATTGAGTAAATCCTGTATTAATTTGAATTCCCACTGTTCGGAACCAAGTCAGGCTTTATTATGTACCCCAGAAAAATTTAATTTCTGCCGTACTGCCGATTATCATACAACACATCCCTTAGTACCTACCGATGACTTACATGAAATGTCTCCCTTCAGTAATTTTCATACCCCATCATCCCAGCAATTAGATCCCTCTAATCCTACCAATAATTCTAATGAACACGATAGCCAATCCTCTTACCAAACCTGTGAATACCATGTTGATCCCGAATAAACGTTTAGAAGCATCTAAATAAATATGTATATTTTCATAAAAAAAACTGTTCCAGCTAACTGGAACAGTAATTTCTTGTATTATTCTACAGTGATGGTTTGAGAACTTTCCCACAAACCATGAATATTACAGTATGAAGTTGCTAGCAATGTACCTGAACCATTAAGCTTCATAACGGCTTTCATTATAGGCTCAGCATATACTGGTCCTTTATTTGCCCCATCAGTAGACTCACCATGCACATTAAATTCAGAAGCTGCAACTTCAAAGACAAATTTACTATTATCAGGTTTAAAATATAACTTAATCCAACGTATATGATGTTCAGTTGTATTCGGATGAGCAATTTCTTTCCCCACTGAAAGCTCTACAGTAAAATTTTCACCTGTTTTCACTTTCTCTGGAGCCTCAATAACTGGAGCGTGTTTTTCAGTTTTCCAATCTGCACTTTGAATTACATCAGAAATTTTCATAAATTAAAAACCCTCCTTTTATTTTTAGTATGTCTTACTACTATTACATATATTTGCTAAGAAATCAAAAATCCCTTTTATTTTATATTTTTTTACGATAATTTGTTCATGAGACATTCTTAAAACAATCCACATGAACATTACGCACTAATTTTATTTCCACATTATCCCACTCTACCGGATCATCAAACTCAAAGGGAACTAAAGAAAGAGAAGTATCACAATCAAAGGTCGCCTTAAGAATCTGCAGGGCAGCTAAGCCATTAGCTGCATTACAAGCAGCTTCTAGAATCGAACGATCCAATTTACCAGTAAACAAACATTCTGTATTTCTACCTTCTTTTGACATACCATAAATATATCCCATACCAAAAGATGGCACGTGCGTATAGATAAGAGACATCACTCTCATGGAAATAGCTGCACATAATTCAAAGTACTGTTTATTAATTGTACGCATTTCCTTTTCCTGAAAACTAGGTCTCCCAGATGATTGTAAAGAGCAAATTTGAGTAGGAATAATGGATTTTGGAGGAAACCAGATCTTCACCGAAGGAATATTCATATACACAGCAATATCTACACTTACATGAAATGGAAAGGGAGCTGCTGCTAATACCTGATCAATTTTTGCAAAAATAGCAGCAATATCTCCTGCTAATAAACGTTCAATCGCTTTAATACGTTCATCTTCCTCATGCTCATGCTTCTCTTTCTCTTCTTTAATTAATCGTTCTTCATTTTCAATCCAGTCATCAATTTCTTTTTGTTTTTCTATTACAATACGCTCAATCTCCTGATGACGCCTTTGAAGCAGCATAACTAATAATACTAGCAGCGTAACTACACCTATTCCTGACATCCATAATGCAATCACATTACTACTGGCTAACAAGACAATTAAAAAAATTAATAATAAACCTGTATGCATGATGATAGGCATAACATATTTACGTTCTTCTTCAACTCTCACTTTCTCTACTACACCGGAGCAATCAGGCACCGTACGTTCTACCCATGGATTTCTAACTTTTAATGAAGCATAATCAACTTCTTCATAATCTAATTTACTAATTCCACTTAACGCATTTTCTACTGATTGAGAATGCTCGTATTCTTGGCGCCAACGCTCCATCTGATCTACATGACGAAAATATAATTCATCAACATAAACCTTACCTTTATCTTGTCTTGCACCAGTCTGTGTTCGCACACCCTGATCATCTTTTTTTCTAGCCATTCTATTTACACCTCTCAGATAAATCCCATACTGCATTCACTTTAATAGATATTTTTTCCTATTCTCTATTGTAAACCAAAGTTCTATATCTGCCCAGTTATTTTTATAAAATAATAGACAAACAGTATATTTTATGGTACATTTTAATAAAATAACCTTTAAGTTAGTCCAGAGAGGCTAATAAGGTACACAATGATATGGCTTTGATTAGGCCTGTCCTGTATTGACCTTAAGACTCTTACTCTGGTAAGAGTCTTTTTATTGTGTGCTAAGGTACTATTAAGGAGGATTATATGAATACACGTATCATTCAAGTTGAAGAAAAATTACCCCTGCTCCAATTATTTCCATTAAGCCTGCAACATTTATTTGCAATGTTTGGTGCTACCGTACTAGTTCCTATTTTATTTAAAGTAAATCCTGCGACTATTCTTCTGTTTAATGGTATTGGTACGCTTTTATATCTTTTTATCTGCAAAGGTAGAATACCTGCCTACTTAGGTTCTAGTTTTGCTTTTATTTCGCCCGTCTTTATTGTCCTGCCCCAATATGGCTATAACGCTGCTCTCGGTGGTTTTATTGCTGCCGGCGTCGTATTTTCTCTTGTATCATTTCTTATTGGTATTATTGGCACGAAATGGATTGACACAGTCTTCCCACCCGCTGCTATGGGCGCGATTGTTGCTGTAATTGGGCTAGAGTTGGCACCTGTTGCCGCTGATATGGCAGGCCTTACAGCAAAAACGCTAGATCCTCATGTCATTACAGTCTCACTGTTTACATTAGCGATTACAATCATAGGTTCCATTATGTTTCGCGGTTTCTTAGCTATTATTCCAATTCTGATTGGTGTGCTTGCTGGCTATATAGTAGCCTTCTTCCTCGGATTAGTTGATTTAAACATTATAGCTGACGCTCCTTGGTTTGCTGCTCCCACAATCTACTCTCCAGAATTCAACTTTAATGCAATTGCGATTATTTTACCTGCAGCATTAGTTGTAATCGCTGAGCATATTGGGCATCTCGTAGTCACTGGAAATATTGTAGGTCGCGATTTAACACAGAATCCAGGATTGCATCGTTCACTATTCGGCAATGGTTTATCCACTATCGTTTCTGGATTCTTTGGCTCCACTCCTAATACCACCTATGGTGAAAATATCGGTGTAATGGCAATTACTAAAGTGTATAGCGTACAAGTCATTGGTGGTGCTGCCGTCCTCGCGATTATTCTTTCTTTCATTGGCAAACTTGCTGCTGCTATTCAAAGTATTCCAGTACCTGTAATGGGCGGAGTTTCCCTATTATTGTTCGGTGTCATTGCAGCTTCCGGAATACGTATACTTGTCGAATCAAAAGTAGATTATAGTCGTTCCCGCAATCTAATTCTAACTTCTGTGGTATTAATTCTTGGTATTAGTGGAGCCAGTATTACAATTGGCACTGTAACTATGAAAGGTATGGCCTTAGCCACTATTGTCTCTATCTTTC
Source organism: Pelosinus propionicus DSM 13327 (assembly GCF_900114615.1). Taxonomy (GTDB): domain Bacteria; phylum Bacillota; class Negativicutes; order DSM-13327; family DSM-13327; genus Pelosinus; species Pelosinus propionicus. The sequence goes on from NZ_FOTS01000073.1 coordinate 16,911, forward strand.
TTAGCTTAAGCTTTAAAGCACTAGATCTTTTAGGATTAACAAATGATAAAATCTAAAACTCTCTTTGAAAATAATTCGCTTAAAAAAAATCTTCCGCAAAAGCGGAAGGTTTTTTTATGAGCGAAAATTAACAAACTGAAGAGCAATTTTAAAATCACCTTGTTTTAAATGGGCTATTGCATTTTGCAAATCATCTTTATTTTTGCCTGATACGCGAACTTGATCATCCATCAGCTGCGCTTGTACTTTTATTTTACTATTTTTAAGGGAAGAAATCACATCTTTTGCATTTTCTTTATCAATACCCTTTTTAATCTTAATAATCTGACGAGCTGTGCCACTAAAAGCAGCTTCCACTTTTCCATAATCTAAGTTTTTTAATGAGATTCCTCGTTTAATTACTTTAGCTTGTAAAATCTCTACTACATTTTTCAGCTTGTAATCATCATCAGCAGCTACTTTGATTTCAATACCTTCTAAAGTTACAGAAGCCTTGCTACCACGAAAATCAAATCGTTGGCTGATTTCTTTAGTAGCCTGATTCACTGCATTATCAACTTCTTGCATATCAACCTCCGAAACCACATCGAAAGAACAATCTTTAGCCATAGTATGACCTCCATTTTATATTTATTTTTTAATTGCTATGTGAATCGTTTTACGCATCACAACATAAACGAAAGCCAAAACACCGCCTATCGTAAAGAAAAAAGCTGCTGGCTTAATCATAAGAAGTTCGGAGCTGCCAACCAGACTAAATAATAAAGCCGTCATGTAGGCCAAAAAAAACTCACCATATCTAGAACTGTTATTCCTCGGAGCAATAAATAACCATACAATAAAACCATACATGATAATATTACTATTCTTCATTATTTCCAAAAAAATCACCTCATTGTAAGCACTTAACACTTATAAATTCGAAACGAACGCTTTTTTTCCTGCATATTTTACAATAATATTTATTTTATGCAAAGATCATAAATTTAACTAGAGATATATCCCACAATAACCAAAATAATTCCAGCAATAAAAAAATAATTCGTATATTTTGCAAAAGTCCTATAATTTCTCGAAAAAAAAGTTTACTGGCAGTATCATTATGTCTCTGTTCTTCATATGATGTATCATATACTCCAAGAAAATATCAATAAAGGAGGCTATCAAAGTTATGGATGGCAAATATCCACATTGGTATCATGAAGAAATGGACCCATGCTGTGACTACATGGACAAAAAGATGATGCCCCAAGAATGTTGTACCTCACCTAAGCCATACTCATATCCTGATAATTCATTTAAAGATCGCCTATTATGCATGTTAGGTGATGATGTAATATTCTCAGTTGACGCGCGCCTTTGTCACCAAGATTCTTTTTGTGGCTCGCTCTGCTATGTAGGCTGCGATTTTATTATCGTAAATGTTTGTATGCGTAAAAGACCACTTTCTATGATGGTACCCATCAAAATGATCCGTTTTATCGGTCCTAAATCACATCGTTAATAAAAAAATCTAGCTAATCCTTCACCTTCCATTCACTTATCGCATACTATGTGGCAAAAGTCGCTGTTTTAAGGAGGTTACCCTGTTGAAAAGAACCCAGAGTAGAAAACCCATGTCAATGGACTTAGAGCATATGCGTATGCTTCATACAGAAGCGATTGAACAACTGGATTTAATGTACACCACATTAGAAGCAGCTGAGCAAGCCACGGATACTACTCGTGATAGTCTTGATGATATCTCCGTAAATCACTGGGATGCCTACATGGATATCATTCACATAATTTAATATTAATATAGGAAAATGAATGTTCCTTCCTAACATATAAGAGAAATAAAAGAAGCCCTACCAATTGGTATGCTCCCCTTGTAATCAATGTCATTAAGTTAAGTAATTAGGAGCAGGTTAATGTATCAAAAAATGGTGAACGCTATGATAAGTGTTCACCATTTTATGATTTAAACATACCAAAAGCAGATGACGTTATAAGCCCTCTGTACAACATGCAGATATGAAGAGTTGTTGTTAAGAAATTCTATATGCAAACCCGACAGCCCTTTTAATATTTTGATATCTTTCAAATACTCTGCCAGGACGTATTGGAGACATAAATTTTTGCACAAATTTCAAAAGATTTCTTTCTGAAATTTTGTTCTTGAAATACTGATAACAAAAATGTATCGCTTTAGCGAAATTGATTCTTTTATCTTTTGGATGCTCTACTTGATAAGATATTAAAGCTGCAAAATTGTACATAATTAACTTTGAAAAAATTTCTTGAAGTACAAAATCTTTCTTTTTACTATGAATGCTAGCTAATCCAACATCATATTTTAATTCTTTGAATGAAGTTTCGATACCCCATCGCATTTTATATAATTCTTTCAAGACTTCAGCAGGAAATTCATTCGCAGGTAAATTTGTGAATAACGTTTCATAAGTGGCATCTGAAATTTTAAATCGAACAATTCTAAATTTCAAATCATACATCTTGTTTTCTCTAGGCAGTAAGTAATCAAACGTTGTATGAGGTTGAATCCAACGATATCTATCAGGATTTTCTTTAATCAATGCTGTTGTATCTTTCGTTTTTCTCCGAGTAAGGGTGATGGTGGTTTCTTTATCGAATTCATCACTATCAGGAGTTTCATATTTAATACCGTAGGATTCTTTTGAACGTATAATATAATTCCAATTCTTTTCTTGAAAATGAGCAATATTATTAAAAGATTCGTATCCTCTATCAGCTATAACAATAACACTTCCAGTTGCTTCAGATTTTTCAATCATTTATACCAGAGCCTTATGTTCATTCATACCTTTTTT
>NZ_FOTS01000106.1 GCF_900114615.1 Pelosinus propionicus DSM 13327
GAAGGAAGAAGAATGTCGGAAAGCCGTATGAGGGAGAACCTCACGTACGGTTTGATGAGGAGGGGTAGAATTATTCTACCCCTTACTCTATCCCAAAAACAGCTGTTTGCTGGTTTCTTCTATCTGCAATACAGATAGAAGAAACCTCCTACAGTATGAAGATGGGGGGATATAGAATGGAAGGTAAGAGATCGAAAAGCAAGATTACATGGAGTACATGGATAAGGACAATTCAGTAAGGGGATGACGGGAGCTCATTTTAAATACGAAGGAGAGGATTATATTATGAAAAAAGAAAGCCTTTTTAGTTGTGCAATGGATTCTATGGAGGATGTGAGTCTGAATATACCCATGCAGCAAGTATCAAACGACTATTATTTTTCCGATATAGCGGCGAAAGAATATGAAGACGAGCTGCGTGCAGCATTACCTCCACATTTACATCGCACATTAAGCAGGCTGGCGGATAAAAACAATGAAAGACAAGCAGCCAGTATGACGGTTAGTTATCGGCAAGGGTTTTCTGACTCCATACGTTTTATTATGCAGGCATTGTCCTGGGAGCCATCAAGGCGGTAAGAAATTGTGTGGCAAGTGTGTAACAATAGAATCGGTAAATTCTAAAGATTGTCACATATGGTAGTCAAGCTTATTAATTATTCTAGAAAATGAAGGATGTTTTTTATGAGCGGATCATCAGCTAATTACTTTGCGATGGTTTCCATTCTTCAAAAATCGATATGCTGTTAATCCCATCATTGTATGGCCGAATGGGATTAACTTTGGCTGGATCATTTTGGGTAATCGTTAGTTTATATACGATACCCTTATTTCCTTTTATATCTTGCCGCGTAATTGTTATATAGTCCTTACCTTTATGTAAGTGTATAAACATAATTTTATTGCTGAGACTCATCTTTTCCAATGACTGATCGACCCAGTTTTTAGATTGATCTTGTGCCCAGTCAGGAAATAATTCTTGCAGTGTAATATAAAATAAACTCAAATCTTCTTTTGAAAGCAAAGAATTAGTATACAAAACTGCAGATGCTCCCTTTAGGTGTTGCTCATCGTCTCCAAATACACCCAAATAAGCTTCTTTATCAAGATCTTTGCCTAAAAAGCTAGAAGTGGTTGCAGCACTACTATAGGGCTGACCATAGATATTAATTCCTTGACTCTTCTCGATTTTACTTATTTTATAACCTTTAGTTTCAAACAAATCATAATACTCCCTTTGATTAAAAGGCAGATATTTTTCATTAGGCGCGACAATTGCCTCAATATGATGATTCGATACATATTGTGCTATTCTTCCAGCCAAGTAGTCAACGATTGACCCCGCAGCAATATCCGCCATAGGTTTGGCAATATTATACGTAAAAAGAACTTCGTCGCTTTTGCCGTAAGCAGTAGTACTGCGAAGTTGACTCATTTTTCTATCTTTAGTTGTGGCTATTACCATATGCTGCACGAGATAACCTAAAGGTTCTTGCTGCTGAGTATACATATTTAATTGTTGAATATCTTCCTTAATCGTCATTTTTATCCATACATCATAATAAATTGAATTTGTATCATCTTTTGTAACAGCTAGTGTATCAGAATCTAGATAAAGATTAACTTTTTCCGATGAACCTAACAATAAAAGCCGATTCTCTGCATAAACTTGCGATAAATTAATAAATCCAATAATCAGTGTAAAAACCAGTAGGCCTAAAACCTTATTTCTCATTATTAATAATCCCCTCTTTTTAATTGTGATTATTTAACAAATTCTACATTAATTTCAAAATACTTCTTTTTTATAGTGAAAATCACTAATTGGCTGGTCTTTGGTATCTTGATTAGAAAGCGATCTTACGTAGGTGACAGTTAAGTATCTTCCTTTAGGATGGTTACTTCTCTACTGCATAGCACCCATCGTAAAGGTATATACTTTTGTATTGAAGAAATAACATATATCATGAGAGAAACAGCCATACTTATAAGACGATGTACAATGCCTGTAATAATGATCAAAGCATCTAAAGTAAGGTTTTATGCAGATAATAACTAAGAGGTGAAAAGTATGAAAAAAAGTTTGGGTGCTAAAACATTGCTCTATCCTGCACCTATTCTAGTCGTATGTACCTATGATAAGGAAGGGAGTCCCAATGCGATGACTGCTGCTTGGGGAGGTATTTGCTGCTCAGCTCCCCCTTGTGTTGCCGTTTCACTACGCAAAGCAACGTATTCGTATGATAACCTAATGCTCAAAAAGGCATTCACAATTAATATTCCTTCAGAAAACTATGCAAAAGAAGCTGATTACTTTGGTATAGCCTCCAGACATAAGGAAGATAAATTTGCTAAGACTGGCCTTACAGCGGTGAAAAGTGATCATATTGATGCCCCTTACATAAGGGAATTCCCAATTAATTTGGAGTGCAAAGTTATTCAGTTTATTGAGCTTGGCCTGCATACCCAGTTTATAGGTGAGGTCATGGATGTCAAAATGGATGAGAGTATACAAGAAAAAGGCGGTCAGTCAATTATTGAACAAATAAAACCGTTAATTTTTGCTGCTGACAGTGGCCATTACTATGGTGTAGGAAAACAAGTCGCTCAGGCCTTTTCTATTGGAAAAGACCTATTGAAAAAGGAAAAATAGAAAAGTGATTGATCAATAGAATCAAAATAATAAGGCATCGGTTTTTATCGGTTGATATTGTATAGGGAATTACATCTTCTAAAAATCTAATATTAAAAATTACACCCCGAATATAGGCTGGGAAACCAGCTCCATATCGGGGTGTAACTTCTTGGGGGTATAATTACAAAATTTAATATGAAATGATCGAGGATAAAATTGCGGCTATTACTTTGGGGCTTGTTAATAAATCAAGGGACACCTGTACATTTGCCTCTCAATAGTAGTGACACAAAGCCAGGAATAAAAATTTTCTTTTACCTCTGGGAAAATATGCTATACTAATTATACAGGCTGCTCGGGGGACGGTTAGCCCCTTCCTTTTAGGGAAGGGGGTGGTAAGATGACTATTTATGAAGCATTGACATTTGCTGTCGCATTTGCCACGCTCATGGTATTGGTCACGACCAAAAAGAAATAACCGCCCCTGCTCAATGAAGTGCCCCCTGTCAAGTAGACAGTATAAAAACAAAAAGTTTTATGATGCCAATCATTGAGTTGTGGTTGGCATCATTTTTTTATGCGGCTG
>NZ_FOTS01000025.1 GCF_900114615.1 Pelosinus propionicus DSM 13327
ATAAAAGTTTTGATAGTATCAGTAATGATTTCAGGTTCTCTTTGGTAGTTTTTTCGCACTTCTGGATGAGTAGCGCCTTCGCAGTATTTTTTAACAGTCTGTCTTGATACGCCAAGGTCTTTTGCGATGGCGCGTATGGATTCTCCATCTGAATAACGGGCACGAATCGCTGAATAAATGTCCACCTCAATAATCACACCTTTCATTCCTCCCTGCAAAACATTTGATAATATTCTACAGGATTTTTATGATAGGTGGTAAACTAATTCAATATCAATATGACTTGAAGTGGTACACTTTTAGAATATCATTCACAGTTAACGGCATAGAACTCCCCAAAGTAGAGAAAAAGGAACGTGCTGTACTTTCTATAGAGGAATCTATTGCTTTTAGAGAAAATCCCAAACATAAAAAGCACCCCCTCTATGCTGCTTTCATGTTACAGTTACTAACAGGTATTAGAAGAGGTGAAGTCCTAGCATTAAGAGTTAAAGATATTGATTATAAAAACAGATTAATTCACATCCGAAAGAATGCCGTATTTCTTCCAAAGTCAGGCGTAGTAATGCAATCACCGAAAACTAAGGCTAGTATTAGATCTATCCCTATGACAGAGGAATGCAAGACAATCCTAGAAAATCATAAGCAAATATCTAATGAGTTAAAGCTTTTCTTTTGTAATGAAAAAGGCAAACCCTTGAACCCAAGGAACTATCAGCGAACCTTTGAAACCATCTTTGCGAAGGATTACGAAGGAATTACACTGCATAGCCTTAGAAGAACCTTTGCGACCACCATGTGTGCCAACGGTGTGGACATGAGCACCACTGCAAAAATCATGGGACATACTGATATAAGAATGATTGCAGAGATTTATAACCAGCCTCAGTTTGACACCTTGCTCACAGCAATGCAAAAGTATGAAACTGCATTAAAAACCCCCAATGCCACAGAAGAAGCACCTTCAGAACCACAAGAATAAAATTCATAGATACTGTATTTTTCACTGTATTTGTAACAAAAAAGGCTTCCAGCATATCGCCGAAAGCCTTGTATTTCCTATGGTGGGGTTAGGCGGACTCGAACCGCAGACCTCTTCGATGTCAAGGTGAATATTATGTAAATTGTGTATAATTTATGTATAAAAACCATATTAACTTCGTATTAACTAGCCGTCTTAAACTCGGAATAATTCAGATAAATCAAGCATTTATTATAATTACGTTTAAAAAGCGTTATATTTATATATTATTCATTTTATACAATTATTTAATCCGATTTTTAGGTACTTAGGCAGGCATTAGGCAGAACTCTCCTTATGCAATGGGTTTTAAGTCCTATGGAGTTATAACACTATTAAAAAACAATTTAAAAACTAATATAACACAAAGTCAATAATTGTGCGGGTTTCAGGCACAATTCAAGTTGTTGGATGGTAGGATGATATGAATGTGAACCTGAAACATTGCAGAAAGATTGCAGAAAATAACTCAAGCATTGCAGACATATTAATTGAAAAAAACATTCTATATTGCTGATTTTTTTAATGACACACATACCCATCCCCGCTTAAGTACCTTATAATAGAAAGAGATTGTCGCCAGCATCAATTTACGAAATAATCTGGAGGTACCCAATGCACCGAACTTTATTATCACTTATCGTATTCATAATGTTCGCCGTAACATCAGTGTATGCTACAGAGCCTCTGAAGGTAAAAGTATACGAAGACGAAACTACAAAAGTTGAGTTTACCCAAGAAGTTATTCCTTATAAAAATGATTTTCCTACTGGGCTAATTTACCTATTCACTATACAAAATCATAAAGCACCAGATATAAACTTGACTGTTGTCCCCAAAGAAGGTAGTTTAGATGACAGTTTACTCAAAACCCAAAACTCTTATATCACAAGCCTCAATGCTCGGATTAAAACTTGCGAAAAGCTACAAGTGAATAATCACCAAGCCTTTTGGCTAACTGCATTCGTCATGTACCCTAATAATGATAAGCGCATATATTCTATGCTTGTAATTGACGGAACCGACCTTCGCTATTTTCTATTTAGTGCGCCAAAGGAATCTCAGTTCGAAACTACCCTTGCCGAATTCTCCTATATCATACAAAATATCGAAATCAAGAAATAACCCACCCTATTCTCTGACTGCGCCAGAGCTTTGTCTTTCTCCAGCCTTCACATCCTCCACACGCCACACCATCACGAAAACATATAATTCGAAAAATAAAATGGTATTGCAAAAAATACAATCACCAAGAAAGACCGCTGACGTATATAATGCGTTTTAACGGTCTTCTTTGATACAGTTGGCTACTTAGCAGGTATTAGGCATAAGAATTTCTTATACAGAAAGAATGCAATTAGTTTTTATTCTCAAATAAGTCATTTATTTCATATATGTTTATCCCGCCATTTAAATAGCTTTGCCTAATTACATTCTCTAATAATTTTTTGTCGTCAGTTTCATCTAGTATTTTCTTTATTCTTTCATATTCCTTGTTGTTTAAAGTTTGAGAAGTAGTTTTAATTTTTATACCATGATTGTCTTTTATCTCATATTCATTTTTAATAATTTCAATCATCTTCTTTATAAACGTCATAATTATTTGTAATTCGTCTCTGATTTCAACTACATCAATTTCATTGACTATGCGTAAATTCATTTGCTGAATGCCATTTACTATTGCTTCAAGGTCATCTATTACAAGTTCTTCATATCCTTTAATAACATTTATTTCCTTAAGTAAATTACGATAATGTCTATAACTTACATATCCAAATCTAAAAAGATAATCTACATACATCTGTAATAAATTATTAAACATTTTATGCGAATTAAAATTTCCAATAACATTTAAAGAATTAATTTTATTTAAAATCCAAATATATGATTTTTTATCTTTTATAGAAAAATAATTTAACACATAAATTATTTCAATATCAAAATCAGTAGTTTTTTTCATTTTTAAGTAAAGTTCAAATAGTGCTGTTCTATTTTTAAAATCTGCATCTATTACCAAGAATGACTTAAACAACTCAACAGCCCAAGGGATTCCCATTAAAAATATAGTTTCATTATCCATTTTTTCAAATTTCATATGAAATAACTCATTATAAAATTTGTTAAATGCGGTAATCTGGTCATCAGGTTCTTGGGACAAAACCTCTTGAATCACTTTTTTTGCCACAAATTCATAATTAGTGTATCTGGATTTACCATTTTCTAAAAGACTCCAAATAATTCTATCTTTTTTATCATTTTCATTTCTACTATTTAACATTCTTTCTGGTTCCATTAATATTGATGGTATTTTTTCTGAAACATCTTCAATTAAATAGTGTTCGGAATTATAATTTAATAGTTTCAAAATACAATAATTTTCAATGTTTTGTTCATTCTTAAATAAATTTTCAACTATTTCTTTCTTCATATATATAATCTTAGAAATTGTATATTTTTGAGAATCAACATCAAATTTAATTGTATCTATAATAGATTCAGCTACCTCTAACTCTTCATAAATAGCAGAATAAAAATGTTTTATGTAAAAAAAAGTTATCACTGTTTCCTTATTATGGTTATATGGCTCATCCATTATTATAAGATTAATTTCATCTATAAAATGTTCAATAACCCTGACACTATAGTACTGTCTTTGAACATTTAAATAAGGTTCTTCAATATCAAATTTTCTTTTTATAATATCAAATCGATATTGCTGTTGATAGTTTTGGAGAAATTTAAAATCTTCAAGGTTTAACACTTCTTGATTTATTTTTTTCTCTTGTAAAATAAACTCTATAAGCTCAAAAAAAGTTATTTTTGTTAAATTAATTTTAAATGGAATGTATTTTTCCAAATATTCATTAGTAAAACCAATACATTTAAGTTTATTTTCATCATATTGATATAAGATTTTTATATTATCAGTACAAAGCTTCTCAGATAAATAAAATATCTTTTTAATAACTTTATCATCTGATATTCTGTCAATATCCTCATATACTATTAATATTTCTTTATCAATAAGTTTTAACTCTTGTTTAAAGCCTCTAATAGTTTCTGAATATGAATAGTTCCCATGAAAAAACAAGCCCAAAACTTTATTTATATTTGAATCTTCAACAATGAAGCTTTTAAGTTTTTTAGAATATTTAGAGACCATTCCATGTTTATACATAACTTTTTCTATTTCATTTATTAAAATAAGTAGAATTTCATCAATGTTGCATGCCAGAATATCTATTTCAATTATTTCGTATTGAGTACGAATTTTTTTATATAATTGATTTACTATAAAACTCTTTCCAGTTCCCCATTCTGCATTTATTCCAATAGTATTAAAATTGTTTACATATTGTAAAAGTCTTTCTAAGTCCTTTTCCCTTTTATAAACTAGATTTTCTTCTATTTCAATATGTTTATCTTTTCTTTGTAACCAGTAACTCCGTATGGAAACAAACAATACTAATAGTAAAAAAGCTGATATATATATTACTTCAGACAAATTGATAAAAACAATCTCGTTGCTTTTTACTAAAAAGTATGACAGAAAATTACTGATAGTAAGGATGATAAGCAAATCAAAAACTTCTCTGCTCTTTTTTATTTTAAAATTCAAAAATATAAATCCCCAAATTATTGATAAAAAAATCAAATATTGCATTAAGCTCAATTTTATAGCCGAAAAAACGATTAATGATATCAGCATTGTTTTTATAAAGTAATTCAATAAATTTTTTATTCCCAAGCCATACACTCCTTTCTAAACAAAATATGTTTTTAACTTTATCAGACATATAAGTCTATCAATTTACATTTTATATTAAATATCGAATCACAATGTAAAAAATAGATTTATTTCATGAAATCATCCTTCTATCAATTTTTCACATTGTACTTAATAGCTTTGCAAATTCATTAAAAATCAAAGTCTGTATTTGCGGCAATTTCAAGAACTTAGGGTCATTACTAACAAAAACTTCTATCGAGTTGGCATTTAGAGTCAAGGCTATTAGAGGCAGGACTACTATTTCCTCTGATTTTATCATATAACAATAAATCTTCTGAGGTAGCCCCGTTTGCGCCATATCCTGCGCCTTCAACATCATAAGAAAAACCCTGTGCAGGAAGGATAGTTGCAAGCTTATGAATTGATAAGCATTCTTCTCGCTTCTCCGCATTTTTTATATATTTTAGCTCAGCTTCTTGAATAGCAATACCATAAAGAATAACATTATTTAATCTCATGTGTTTAAGTAAAAGCTCTTTAGTTTTGGAGTCTAAATATAACGCGTCATAAATATTAGTATCCAGCATTATTCTCTATCTCTAAAATCAATAACGAAAATTATTGTACATTATCATTTTGTATTTTTCTAAAGTATCCCTATTCACAAGTAAAACTACAAGTCTATTCGTTTCGCGAGTTGTCGGTTTCAAAAAAAGAAGATATTTTGCATCAGAAATAGGAAGTTTGTAAACTCTCCCAGAATGATATTCAATCACCGTATGATGTAAAAAAACATTTATGTAATCTATACTATCCAAATCACGTGTTCTATCGGGAATTACTGAAATTGTATTTTCAGAAATCTTTATTAATCGCTCATCATAAAATTGCTTAAATATTCCTTGCAAAAAATAATCTTTAGAAATGGGATAATTTATATTTAAGACACCTTCTGCTTCCGTAGAAAATATTAGATTTAATGTACTATTAAATGCAGGAAATGTAGCTTTACGACCAAAAATCCAGTCTCTATACCATAGCGTATTAAAATAAGATATACTTTGCACAATAAAAATAATTGAAGCTAGAAATATTATTGTTACATATTTACTTACTTTAGCCTTTCGCTTTATCCTCTTCAATTTTAACCCCCATCGAAAAGCTCTTCCGAGTAAACACATAAAAGATAAGGATATCAAAAAGAAAGCATAATGCCAATTACTATGCTTATCAGAAAGTATAATAATAAAAAACACAAAAACCGAGACAGTTACGGCATATTTATTTTTCTCTCCCCAAATTAGTCCTTTGCTTTTAGCCAACTCAAATAATTGACTAAAACTCAATTTATAGACACGTACCTTATGTAATAACGCCAAAAACCATTTGATTAGAAAAATAAAATATCCTGGCAATAGTATTAAACCAACATTTGCCATTCTTTTTATAATCGGTAACTCCCAATTATTTTTCATTTCAGCAAAGTAATTATATCCGAATATCGTAGTGAATATTAAGTATGATGCAAAAATCGAAAACACAGGATTTTTCAGTCTTATGGTTTTGTAAATCATATATGGTATAACTACAATGCCAAATGGGATTAAGACCAATATGGTAAAAACAAGTAATGCTACTTTTTGATATGAGCCAAATAAAGCAATATCAACAATATATTCTCCAAAAGAAAAATCCAACAGCCTTGTATATACTATATAATCATTGAAATATATTAGCACAACAAATAATAATAAGTAACCTTTAATTTTACTTATTACAGAAATAAACTCTCCTAAGAATGACCACTCGCTACTTGAATTTATTTTGCTCATTCGAATTCTCCCACTATATCTTTAATCGTCTTTATAATACTTGTCCCAATTATTATAATCCGTCAATTCACAAAATTTAGGGGTTTGCAACTCAACAACTTCTATAATTTCTGATGCATCTAAGTTGCGTCTTATATACATTTCAAACACTGATGGCGGTTCTGGATTTTCTATATCACTAGCGATAAGATTAGAAAAAAAACGTTCAGCCAAGCTACTACTATAATGTTCAATATCGTTTACAGGTATTGAACATATAAGAATACATGGGGTTCCAAGTTTTTTTAGTGTAAGTGCAATGTTTTTGTCATTTTCATGTCCCCAGTACACTCCCTCCCCACCCCAGGAACGAAAAAAGCGATAAATTCCATTAATATCATTTCTCAATAATGAACAATTAGCAAAAAAGCAAATCCGCTCTGTCCGAACGCCATGTTTGTTATGGAGTATTTCATTAATATCTTGACTATTAATTAGGTAATCAAATTCTTCTTTTAATAGATATCCGTGTTGGTGAGCCGATATTAATCGTTCTTGAACTAATTCTTTCGATAAAATCTTCATTCCATTTCTTTTTATATTTTCAATTTCATAATCAATCAATTTAGTACAATGATAAGCAACGAAATTATTGGGTTTTAATAATTTTTCTGTTTGCCAAATAACCTCCTGATACTCTGCCTTAAAAGGATTTAAAGGAGGATTATATCTTAACTCAACATTTTTGATAGACCTGAATTCTATATCTTTCTTAAATTTATGATATGCAATAATCAATTGCTTTTTTTGCGTTGCAATCTCTAAGAAATTTCTAGGCCAAGTGCTCCTATCTTCAATTTCCATTGATAATTTCCTCACATGTCAACCCACCTAATAATTATCATTAAAAAACAACACGTTAATCTTTTTTCTTTTTTAGTTTTGCTCTCAATCGGTCTGCTTCCTTTTTAATATCTTCTAATGTTTTATATCCTATATCACATAATACAAGACAATTTAACGCCATATATACCGCCATTTTTGAGACATGATATAGGTCATTGGGGGTAACTGCTTCATATTCACCCCTATGTACAATTAATGAGCGTTTTTCGTAAAGGTCTTTAATTTGCTTATCATAATCTTTAATTTTTCTACTTGAGTCAAGTTTAAAACCGCCATATGTTAAAACTGTAGCAAGTCCATTTTCAACCAACTCAGTGACACCTTTATTATCAGGAGGATTATATATTAATGCTTCTATCCCTGACCAATATTTAATAAATGTATGAGTTAACGAATAATCATTTTGAGCTTCACCAATCCAATAGATACTTGTTAAAACCGCTTGTTCAAGTTCTGTGTGTTCGACTTTATTTATAAGAAATATTAACTTTGAAAAAAAATCAGTGTCTTGAAGATTTTCTAGTAGTTTTGGATTAACCTCAAAAGGAATTAATATTTTATTTGTAACTTGAAACTGCCAATTTTCATGACCAGCATTATCAATAAAAACTGTATTTTCTTCTGCTATATATGCTTCCGCAAGAAAATTAACTTTTAATGAATTGTCGGTTGAACCACCTTTATAAAGTATACAAATTAAAAAGCGAATGATATTTAAAGTTTCTCTTAATTTCCTAATCGCCTTATTTTTTGCTATATCTTTATCGCCAAAAACTTTACAGCGTATAATTACCTTGTTAAGCAATTGCCTTCGCCTATCAGCTTCGGGTAATTTAGCAAAATCAACCTTTAAAAGTTCACTAATATACATTTCATTAGAATTAAATATTTGGACTTCTCCTAACTGAATAGAAACGTCTTCTAGTTTTAGACCATCCACTATTCGATAAAATGTATATTCCTCACAGTCAGCAAGGCATTTTTCAACTATAGCTCTTGCATTCTTAGCTGAATGGATTTCTTGTGGCTTTTCCAATACCTGTGCAATTTCATACCCGATATTTCTTTCTATTGTCCTTTTAGTGATTATATCTGCTATTCCTTTTATAGAATATATATCATCAGCTATTTTTTCAAATTCGCAAGTAAGCTGTGGTGGCATATATATTATTCTATTGTTGTAATTTAATCCTTGCAACTTGTCCAACTTATCTTTTTCCTCAAAACTCTTAGGGCTATCAGTTATATATTTTTTTAAGTTAGTTAACTGCATCCAACTAGCTTTAAATCTGCCTAATATTTTCCTAAAATCCTTACCATCCAATATTTGGTTACTGTTCACAAACAAATTCCTCCTTCCCAAAATCTCCTAATTATAATAATAACATTAAATAATAAAGAAAAAAGCAATAAATTTAGATTACTGCTACAATTTGACGCTCTAGGCTTTTATAAGCGTCTATTTCAGCATGGGAATACATATTTTTACCCCACTATTTGCTCATAACTTACTGCATACGAAGAAAGTTCCAAAAACGAGAGTATTTTATAGCAAATAAGTTATAATCTAAAAATATATTTGAAAATAGCTTAAAATAACTTGAAATGGCTAAATTGTCCTGATACAATAAAATCAATACAAGTTAATAAAATTTAAAAAGATGAATGGTTTTTTCTCTATCCTCCATCAGGAGGTAGAAGTGTACCGACCGCTCCCCAAAAGGGAAAGGTCTACCACTTCACAGAGAAACAAGCCATTCTTTTTTATTACCAAAATAACAAGGAAAGGAACGTAACCACCATGGATAAAAAATTTTATAACCTCTACGAAGCCGCCGCGCTCTTAGGCATTGGCTACAGCACTTTACGCCTCCATATCCAAGAAGGCCGAATCCCGTTCATTATAATAGGCAAACGAAAGTTTGTTACCTCCACGACTATCCAGCAAATTGAAAACTCCGCCTCTGCCCGATGATGACCAATTTGGCCATTGGTCGAAACGGTCTCACATAGTTGAGACTATCGCGAAAGGCCACAAATAACATCCAACAGGAGTGATTTACTATGTATCAACCCCGCATACAAACCCTTTGCGGAACCCCAGAAGAATTGCTGGAAAAGTTAACAAGCATGGCTTTGGCAAGCTACCAATCCACAAAAGTTCTCATCAATTATGATAAAGAAACTGATACCGAAGTTGAAATTGATGTGCTTTTCGACAAAGCCTTAGTCACTGAATCATGCGAGGATTGGCTGACTGACCAGGGTCATGACAGCGAAGAATGGGATGACGATGGAGTAACCGCTTTTCTCGATGAGTATTATCCTAACCAATATGATGAAATAGCCTGGGAAGTTGCTGAGTTTTACGTTAGAGAGCAACTAGAGGAAATAAATTTAAAAGTAGAAAACCTCGAATCCATTTCAGTTTTCTATTAGCTCCGCCCGATGATGGCACGGTTGGCTACCTGTCGAAACAGCCTCCACTGCGGGGCTGTCGCGGAAAGCCGCAAAAAATAATATTTTAAGGAGTTGGTCTTTAGTGAAGAACTTAGCTAAGAAACTCACGAAAAATCATTTAAACGCTTTGAAAACTGAGGTAAAACGAGCACAATCGGAATATCTAACGACTAACATATCAGATAGGTTTTCGATTCATGTTGTAGTGAACGATAGCCTAGAGATTTTTACAGACTACAACAACATACAATCTGACAATCAAATTTGCATACACATTTGCAGTAGAGGAGCAGAAGCGGACTGGCGGCATTTCGCGCAGGAAAAGGGCGACTTAGACAGTTTCTTAAGGCGTAATATGATTGTGCTAGGAAATGAGAGCTTTACAGAACGTCTTAATCTGTTAGAGCAGCAATTCTCATTAACCTTTACTGAATACAAACAAAAGACGCTTGACTGGATAATGACACGATTTTGGCCTACTCAAGAACTAATAAATAGTGCAATCGCTAGATATCAAGAAAATTTTTCCGCCTGACGATTGGCATGGTTGGTGACCTGCCGAAACAGTCCCCATACGGGGCTGTCGCGGAAAACCGCAATAAAAGGAGTATTTAATTATGAATAAGAACAACAATTTATTAACAGCTATTTCCCTTATCCGCAGCGACAACTTTATCCTAATAAACCGCGATTTAATTCACGCAATAGGGCTTGAAGAAACTACGATTTTTTCAGAGCTTTGCTCAAAATATGCTTACTACTTGCAACAAGATAAGTTAGAGGAAGATGGTAGTTTCTATTGCACGGTCGACACGCTTGAAATTATGACATCTATCACAGAAAAACGCCAACGCAAAGCCCTGAACCGCCTTCAAGAGCTAGGAATCCTACAAATTCTTTTAAAAGGAATACCACATAAAAGATTCATTCTACTTGATGAAAACCTACTTAACATTATTGCGGTATTAATTAAACAGGGCACAGAAAACCAAAGAATTCTTAAAGACAATTTGACTCAAAAAGCAAAGCTTAAAGCGCAAGCTACAGAGCGGGCACGACAGGAAAAATCACAGTTCCGACAAAATAGCGGAATTAGTTCCATCGAAACAGAGGAACTTGTTCTGTCAAAACGGCGGACAATTAATAATAATAGTATTAGTAATAAGATAAATAATAATAAATCCCTTATTGGGGTTACTGCCCCGAATCAGTATGCAACTTTTCTTGAAAAAGAAGATGTTGAGACTGTTATAGCAGAAGATACTATTTCAAGCCCAGATAACAATAGTAGCAAGAATACTCCTTCTTCCCCAAAAGTGAAAAAACTTATTACCTATACTAATGAGGGGTTTATTACCTTTTGGGATAACTACCCCAGAAAGGTTGATAAAGCAAAAGCCTATAAAGCATATTTAATACTTCTTGCATCTGGATATACCGAAATACAATTAAATACAGCCTGTAAAGATTATGCTACAGAGTGCAGTGTTTCCAGAAAAGCTGAAAAATATATTAAGTACCCTTCATCTTTTCTCGAAGTAGAATATTTGGGTAAATACCTTAATCCTACTACTTCTTCAAATTCTACTACAGCAACAGCTACACTTTCATTTGAGGAAAGGTTGAATGCAGCTACGTCAAAACGGCAATCTTCATCAAACAGAACATGTCTCGGTTGGGATAATTTTGACTGCTAAAGAAGCAATGCCGTATTATGTATCACTGCACCAAATGTCGATTTTTTCTTCTTTGCTGTTCAATCTATTCTCTAACCTCCCAAAGTGGCTTAATGGGGAAAACAAGAGGTCTAGGATATGTCCTAGGCCTCAATTTATGGATATTAATCTAGCATCGAGCCAAGCTACCGCATGTTATTGTACCTTTAGCTGCTCCCATATCCCATCAGGTTATTTCACTTTCTAGGGAATTTTATATAATGCAAGATATTATTAGAAATTCCTGCATTATTTTGTTATCATCACCTATATGTAAACAGATGCCTATAAAGGCATCACAACCTTTGTTTAAGTAAAAGAATGGGTTCCTAACAATTTAAAAGGCTTCTGCCTGATTCAGTGCACAGTCAGGTAGAAGCGCAAAGGCGTTTCTCCTGACTTTTTATGCAAATAAGAAAATGGAGGAATGACAAATGCTTAAAGCTCAAAAAATAGGTAGAATGTATCGTATCCCGAACTTTAGCTTAACTTTAATTCGGGAAGGCTCTTATCTAGTGGATTGCAAAACCATTCGCAGTCCAGAAGATGCCTACAAAATTGCCAATATGGAGCTAGAAAACAGCCCTAATGAAAAATTTCTAGTGCTTCTCCTAACAACAAAAAACACCGTTATAGGCATATCTATTGTATCCAGCGGCACATTAAACGCCTCGCTTGTTTGCCCACGGGAAATCTTCCAAAGAGCAATTCTATCCAATGCCGCAAGTCTAATCTGCGTTCATAATCATCCCAGCGGAAACCCTACGGCTAGCAATGAAGATATTACACTTACTAAAAAGCTAGCCGAGGCAGGAACTCTCCTTAATATACCCGTTCTGGACCACGTTATTATCGGGGATGGCAAATATATAAGCTTTAAAGAGAGAGGTTTATTATAATGACAACGATTCGCTTTAATAGCCAATCCTATCTCGTAGAGGTTCTGAGCATTGCCAACAATGGCACCATAACTGTCCGTTACGAGGATGGACATGAAGAATGGATTTATCCAGAGGATTGGAAACGATACCTAAAAAATCAAAGTGACTATGAATTTGAACTTAAGCACCAATAATTACAAAAGACTCGCCAAGGCGGGTCTTTTGTGTATAGAGATTGATTTAGTTGTATATGTACTGGTATTTTTTTGTTGTGCCGCATATGCCACTCCCATAAAATGGGTGTTTACTTTTTTCCGCCTTTTAAAATTTTAAATGTTTTCCGCTTAACGTTTTTATCCTGAGAGATAACAGCAAAATCTATATCTTCTCTATGGAGCATTTCCCATTCTACAAAATCTTCGTCAATTTTCTCTTCTTTTATATTGTCTTCGGCCTCTTCGTCATCTCCATTTCCAAAAAAATCCGATTCCTCTTCATTCCAAGATGAGAACGTCTCGCTTTCTTCACCTTCTGATATCATTATGTGGAAAGGAACTTCGCTTGAGATGAGATTATATCTAATTATTAATTTATCCCATAGCTCTCCTCGCCAAAGAATCTTATTTTTGTCATTCTCTTTTTCCAATGTTGCGTTCTGGGAAAATTTATCCACTTTAACTCCAAATGAATTTAATTCTTGGATAACAGATTTCTCTTTGCTACATGCTTCAAACATTACGATTTTTAGAATTTCCATAAATACGCTCCTTGCTGTAATTAAAATTCAGCTAAATAACAACATCAATTTAAAAGGCAATCTCATCAGATAAAAGCAAATTATACAGTGCATCATTTGCTCGATACAGGATTCTTGGTTTTTCCTTATTCTCCGTATAATCTTTATCAATATCAATAAAATTGTATTTGTCCAATAAATCAAGCGCGTTTTTTAATCCTTTGGAATGAAAATCATGTTCAGTGGTAAGAAAAAGAGCCAGGTCCATCTGGTCTTGCCATGGTCGCGTTTGCCCCTCCTGAAATTTATCGCCGCATCTGATACGGAACAGGGCGGCTATCGCCATCGGAAGCGCCAAGAAAAACTCTTCTGATTTAAACGTTCCTTTAATCCTGGAAAAAATATCTGCTGCCGTGATTGCACTGTCTGACTTTAAAAATTCTGTTGAACGCTTTATCATTTTTCCACTTATAAGGTGAGTTTTCCTTGTTTCAGCCTCATTTTTCGATGTATCCTTAAACGCAAAGGGATATTGCTTAATCAATGCCTCGATGTCTTCGTTTATATCTTCCAAATTCTTAAATCTAAATTGATTTTTGCCCATACGATTTGCCTCCTCCAGATTCCGCATTTCCCTATTGTGCAAGTCCGTCATGAAATTTAAGAACTCATCCCATTTGTCAAAAGTAATTCTAATTTCATATGTCATAGCGTCATCATCTCCTTTTGCTCATTATAGTATAGATATTTGAAGCCCATTGCCATTTTCCGTCCCTTTTTTGCATCAACGCAAAATATTTTTTTCATATAGAGCCAAATAAAATAGCTAGAAGTCACCTAACTTGACTTCTAGCTGTATAAAATAAGCTTGAATTATTTTGAGATTTTATAAGCTATTCTCTCAAAAAGAATCGCTAACGTCTGTAATACGATTAAAAGCAATACGCAGAAAAAGATTTTTTCTTGATAATCAAAGTTTTTGATAAAAGGAAATACGTTGAATAAAACTTTATTAAAGTAGTAGATATAGTTACTGGCTGATACGATTAACCATTCCATAAAATCAACCCCTTATATTTTAAGCTACCAGCGATAACCTAAGTCTGCTACGACACGCCAATGTCCAATTTCCGTATAAGAAACACCTGAAATATTGAATTGCCAATTAAGCGTACCACCTGCTGGTACAAATGCGTTAACGTTAGCAAAATTGGCACTTGTAAGTAACGATTGCCCATTCTCATCGACACGATAAACCTCCAGACGGGCAGTATCTACGATGCCATTTTGATTTCCTTTATTAATTAAAACGCCTGTAACAACGAGCTTACCATTGTCAGCAAAATAAACATTTGCTGGACTAAAGGCAATGTCTGCGTTTGCCGATGCGGTAGATACAATGCCCAGTATAAACACCACTATTACGAAAAGCATTGAGTACTTCTTCATTATTATCCATTCCTTTATTCTGAAATTATAACAATCTTTTATTTTAGAAATTTTATTAACAGAGACTATTTATATATTTTTAGATTTCCACTAGCGCCCATGCTGGAAACTAATCCTGAAAGAGAATTAACTCCATCATCAATTGTTTCAATATTGGAAACGATAGCTCCATTTACTATTAAATTTGCTGTTATTGTATGTCCACGTAAACTAACCTCAACGTGTCCAGGCACTTTTGTTAAAGCACTGTTTATTAGTCCATACTTAGTTGGTAAATCATATGCAGCTTCTATCCCACGATATCTTAATCGCAATTGATATGTTCGATATGTATTATATTGACTGTCTCCATGTTGCTTGCTGAGTACATTAACTTCAACAAAAGCACCATTATCTGTTTTTACATGTATCCAAGCATCCCCGCTATAATCCATTTCACTGCTTGTAATACCAGATATGACAACTTTTTGAACGGGGGTATTAACTCCTGTCTCAGGATTTTCCATCCGCCATCCGTTTCCTGTTAATGGTCCATTGTATATTAAGTTGCCACTGTTATTTATTCCATCATCCGTCTGTGGAGCAGAAACAGTAGATTTACTATTTAAATTACTCAACACCACTTTGGGAATAGGCCATTCCTTATCATAATTACTCCAACTCAAGTTCTGTTTTTCCCAACCAGTAAGTTTTTCTCCTGGATAACTAAATACACCAAATTCCAGATATGTCCATTGATTTTTTTCAATGGACATAAGCATACTGTATAGATTGGTTGGATTTTTTTCCATGACTACAAAGCGTATGATATTGGGATTTCCATTGTAAGATGAGATTGAATTCAGGTCGACATAGGTAGTCATCCCACTTTCGTCCTTATCCACCGAAACCCAGTTTGGGGCGGCAAAGGCAGTAGCCGAAAGAAGCAGCAGTATTAAAAGCAGTAACCCCATCCTCAAAAACCGTTTTTTCATTCACAACACCCTTTCATTTATTTTCGTAGGTATAAACAGAAATAGTTAAGTTCGATAACCGTTAATTGTTGGTTAAACCGCTATTAGCTGCTCTCTTTTTCTATGGAGGCTGTACTCTCGTTTAAAAGTTCTGCTACGGTTACTCCCAGTACGGTAGCAATTTTTTTGAGACTTTGAATGGAACCCTCCGACTGTCCATTTTCAATTCTGGATACCAAGGAATTATCAATGCCCGCTTTTTCAGCAAGTTCCAATTGCGTTATTCCTTGCATTTCCCGCAAGGCTCTAATCCGTTTTCCTTGCATTTAATTCACCTCCTAATTACATGTTATTGAATTTTATGCAATTAGTCAATGATATTTTTGCATGAAATTCAATATTTTTTATTATTGTTTTCCTTGCTATAATAAAATTTGAATATAATGCAAAGAGGTATATAAGCATGGACAATATAGGTGCAACCATTACGTATTTTCGGGAACAGGCTGGGATATCGAAAAATAAACTTGCTCAGTTAATTGAAGTGGACGCCTCACTTATCACTCGGATAGAAAAAAACGAAGCAAAGCCATCGTTTGATTCTTTTTTCCGTATTTGCGAAGCCTTGTCAATATCGCCAGCCGAGTTTTTCGCTACTGAAACCAAAACTATTGACCCTTCACTAAGTCGGCTTACTAAAGCCGCTGAACAACTTACGGAAGAAGAACGGAATAAATTTTCCGAATTAATTAATTTACTGAAGAAATAAATTGTTTGATTCATAAGCAGGAACTTCACTTTCTTAAAGCCACCTTTGCGGTGGCTTCAGACTGTAGACAAAGTAGTTTCATAAAAATAGGCATGTATATTTAACTCATAAATATACATGCCTACGTTTTCAATAATTTTCGTTTTCTGAAATTATTCTGCAACAACTTTTAAGTTGAAAGACTGCTAGCCATACTATAATGCATGAAAATTCATTCATAGTTTCGTGTTCAAATAACATCTATGAATTATTTCAATATGACTTCTTAGATTTATTCCGCTTTACTATCACACGATGAAACACTATATTGCACTTATTTTTCAATCGTGTAAGCTGAAATTTTTGTTTTGATATATTGAATTGTAGTTTCCTGTGTTTAGTTAGAATATACCATTAATTATTTTCCTATGTCATTGATGGAAAAACCAATGTTTTTCTTGCAAACAATACGTAGCTTGTGCGGATTTTTTATTTTATGAGAACTTAATTTATACGACAAAATCATCATGTCAACTAAATCTTGCTGTGAAAAAGATGCTCCCGCTCCACCATCAAATGACGTTGTTCCTGCGCCTAATACTGGTACGCATACATCATTTTCAGAATAGTTATTCTCTAATTCCTTCCACAACCAATCCAAACACTCAAGATACTCGTCACGAGAAAAGAATCGCCCTTTACCTTTTTCATCTAATTTTGCAAACGCCATCAATAAGTCATCGCCATTTGGTACTATGGTTCCTGAATCATACCGTGTTTTACGCAGATATTTTGATTTGCTTTGGGCTGGTATAATTTGCGCAGAACTGATTAACTGTTGGACATCTAAATCTGGATGCAATTTTAAATACTGGCCGCATATGGAACCTGGATTTATATCTGGCGTTGCGTTACCTACTTGTGTTGTAAAACACTCATCAAAATTGATTACTCGCTTGCATTTCCTCTTTTCGAGAATATCTCCATACTCTACAATAATCGAATAATTTTGACCTTTGATTGTAATACTACTGCGAAATTTCAAAAAAGCCATATATAGAAACGATGTTACAACACAAACAAGCAAAAAGCACATAAGACGAGAAATTATAATATTAACATCTTGAGCATCTAAACGCGCAAACCATTCACATTGTTCAAGAGTCTCTTTCGTTATCCATTCATATTTTCCAAAGAATGCCTCTGGCACAAAGGTAAATATACCTGTGACGGTAGCAAATGCTAGAGTTACCCTCTTTACGACGAAATCAATCAAAATCCAAGTACCTCTTTTATGTATGAATAGTCTCCAACTTTCTTCCCATTAGAATCGATTTTCCAGAATGGTTTCGCATCATTTTCGTAACATTTCATATATGTGGGAAGCCAATTTGATTCATTACGTGTAGAATTATATACGATAATGATTGTTTTTTTCTTCTTTTGGGACTGTTCAAATTCATGACGAAGGTAAGAACACTTATTTATGTTTCCGTAATCGTCATTCTCGCTAGGCGTGGAAACACTGAAAACTGTACACGCTTTAGCGCCGTTGGTATTTTGCTTATATGGTGTACAAGTACACTCCCATTGTTCTTTAGAAATACGTTCGCATCCGCTTCCTGCTGTTCGAGAAGCAGTCATATCGCCCACAATAAAAATCGCTGCCGACGAAGCGTTAATTTGGCGATTAAATTCGGCTTTCAAATCACAAATTCGGCAATCATCGCTATTAGCCACACTGCCAGACGACACCTTCGACATATCAATAAAATCGACTTTATGGAGATTATCCATTCCCCATTTATTCAATTCCTCTACTACATTTTTATCACCATTTAGCTGGTCATAGTCCGCGCTGATGTAAACTTGCTTACTCATGCAAATCACGCTCCTTTGGGGATAATTTTAATATTTCAAACTATACAAGGTCGTTAATAACAACTGTAACATTTTAGTATATTATAGCACAAACAATCTTATCTCGTCACACCGTTAGCCGTCTTTACAATTTATATTATGAGAAGTGTGCTGATGGAGGTGTAAGCTATTTTGATTTTATATGTACTTCAATCAGGTACAATGCTAGGCATCTTCGAAAATTCAAATTTGTAATAATCTCATTTTTACATTGAAACCCATTAAAAGCCATCAAAACTCCATCTCTTCATCGTCTGATATTTGCTCCACTAACTTCGGATTTGCTTCAAAATTGCCTGTTTTTGTGTTGTAAATATTAAAATGTATAATCATAAGCGATTATACATTTTGTGAATTCCTTTATATACTTTGTCTACAGTCTGAAGCCACCTTTGCGGTGGCTTTTCTTTTTGCCGAAAATACAACTATAATCTTATTTTTATACTGGTCAAAAATAACCATCTTCCACGATTTAAAAACCACTGAAAAGGAACCCAAAAGCAGACTGTAGAGCAACTAATAGGAATATAGAACCACGTCAGTCGTTT
This sequence comes from Pelosinus propionicus DSM 13327, assembly GCF_900114615.1. Classification (GTDB taxonomy): domain Bacteria; phylum Bacillota; class Negativicutes; order DSM-13327; family DSM-13327; genus Pelosinus; species Pelosinus propionicus. The sequence continues at coordinate 18,879 of NZ_FOTS01000025.1, forward strand.
GGAAATTTTTTCAGGATAAATTGAATCGCAAAATTGATTGAGTTGAAACCTTTTCAGTCGTTGTTCATTAAAAAGTGTCGCTGAAATACCTTAAAGTGCATTATACGGTAATTGTAAATACCATGTTTAAAAAATAGCGATATTTTTAAAATTATTTTCACAAAATGGTAGATTAAGGTCTTTTCTATTTCAGTATTCGCAATATTTTAGATAGGATATAAATGTATAGCTTTACCACTATGAATTGTGGCGTTGCTTTCGACAATGGCATACAATCGGGACCAGTGAGTACCCAACTGGCTGATATGGGCCCTTCTCGCTTCGAGTGGGATAAAGAATCAGGAGGATAGGGAAAAGTAAAGGTCTACGCCTTGAAAAAAACGTAAAAGACAATTAAATAAAAAAATTACCGACAATTGCCAAATTGTCGTTCATATAGTTGCATATCTCTCTGGTGTGCGGAGATATCGGCAAAGCCAGCCGATAGACTTCGCTTTGCAACCGCCAATGCTGTAGCCAACAGTATGCAGGTTGTAAGGGAGCCGCGATGTGCATGGAAACATGCAAGCAATCGTGGCACTGAGGGCTGTCAAGCTGAAATGCTTGGCTTCTACTCATTATCTTACAGAGATGCGGATTATGGGCGACCGAGACATGGCTATGCAGACGTTCTTCTGTATAGCTTGATTACAACTAAGTGGGTGTAAATCCCATCGGTGGGGTGCGGGAAACCGTACAACGCTGCCAAGCGAGGGAGCGGATAGGGTTTAACCTATCGGGAGTAATCCCAAACGTGATATAGCTTAACTCGTCAACCCGTCGAAGCGTCGACGGTAATGCACCTTGAAATGGTGCTACTTGGTGATATCTGGCATGGTGCTAGGTTCTAACCGCCTTGACCCCTGTACTCCGACCGAAATTGCGAAAGCAAAAGTAAGGCGGGCCTTCTATATTCCTCCGCTTGAGGATACAGGGCGAAGCGCAACACCTACCCCAGATGCATAGTAGTTGTAGTCTAATCGGGTAAGGTCCGACTGGTACGGATAAAACCGTACACAAGGACTGGAAGCGAGAATTAGTAGAGTTTGAGCTGCGATGCGCAGAACAGTGTCAAAGCGAAGCCGAATGGTGTGGCAACCATTTCATTAAGGCTGCTTGAAAGTTCCACCTCTCCAGATGGAGATATGCAAAGGGGTGGCTCCCCTTCTGTGCCGATATTTTATTCGTTTACACCCTATCGATACAGAAGGCGAGCCAGCTTAGGCGGGAGCCTGTCCATGTAGTACGACGGGAGTTGAAACAATGGTCTATGAAGATGAAGCTTGGCAGGAATTTTTGGAACAAATCATTCGTCTCGTTGCGCGACACGGATATAAATACTTTTCCTTATCTAAGTATCCGCTTGAGAAGAAATCCTTCAAATGTGACGCAACGGATAAAAAATTGACTACCAAATATAGGGCAGAGGCAACGTCAATGCAAAGATATAGAGGCAAAAAGAAAGGCTTTTGCGCCTATTACTACCTTCGTTGGAAGGAGTATATCGTAATCTTGAAAACACCTGGGCAGGTTCCTCCTGGCATAATTCAGGATGATGCCTTCTTCTCTATAGCAAAGCACTCTCTAAAAATCAGAATAAGTGCCTTTATCACGGTAGAAATTTTTGAGCGCGATGGAAAAATTTCCGCCAAGTTGGCCGATGAAACCTATTGGGAATTGAAAAATAAGCTCTTCTATGTGGCTAACAGTGCGCAAAAAGCACGCAATCCCCAGCAACTAATCGAGGCATTTAAAAAATTAAACGGCCTTCCGTGCTGGCGAGGTATTCTACAACAAAAAAGCAGATTAAAAAGATACTGCTTAAGTCTTGCAAAGAAAAGAGGACTAAAGCTACATTCCAATGACCTGCACTTTAGAATTCTCCGTCACGCGAATAAAAAAATGGCTAACTGACCTCAACACGATAACAAAACCCGCTCTCTTGCCCTTTATGGCTTGAAAGCGGGTTTTGTTCATGTCGTAAAATTTTATAACAAATATGTTATAAAATGTTTAATTATAATATATTTTTATAAAAAGGTCCAGAAAATTTTTCGTTTTTCTTAAAAATCGCCTACATTGCGCTAAAGAATATGCTATCCTGTAAAAGTAGTAAGTCCATTAGAGCTACTAAAACAACAGGAAGGTGATTTTATGGCTAAGAAGAAAAAGGAAAACACACGAGGCGAACGTGGTTTAGGCACAGTTATCAAAAAGGACAACGGAATTTTTGAAACGCAGGTTACAGTCGGTTATGACCCTATCAGCAAAAAGCGTATTCGAGAAACATTTTCTTCTTCCGACAAAGAGGAAGTAAAAAACAAGCGGCTAGAATTTTTACAGCGACGTAATCGATTTAACGGGATTTATGATAAAGATATTACACTTAGCGAATGGATTATGGAATGGCTAGAAGATATAAAATCCATATCTCTCGCCAAGACAACTTATGCAAAATACAATACGCTTATTAAAACACATATTATCCCCCGCTTAGGTAGCTTCCCTCTAAGAGATATCACGCAAAAACACATCCAGCAATTTATAAATACCATCTATAAAGAAGGCACCCCAAGGAAGCGGGGGGAAATTTCAATTAAGGGTACACCATTATCTCCAGCTACTGTTGTAGAGTGTCATAGCATATTGTTTGCTTCTTTAGATTTAGCTACAACCCCCGACAAAGGGCTACTAGAATACAATCCTTGTTCCCATACCGAACTGCCAAAAATCAAACGTCGAGAACGGGATATATTTCAGGATGAAGATATTTGCTTAGTACTGCAAGAGGCAAGAAAAGCCGATATCGCGGCGGAAGAAAGGTATAAAAATTTTAAGAAAGAGGAAATTTGTTGCTGGCATTTAGCAATCCGCTTACTGTTTGAAACAGGGTTAAGACGCGGCGAACTCTTAGGATTAAGGTGGAAAGATGTAGACCTACTTACAAGCAATGTTAAAATACAGCAATCCTACGTTTCTTTAAACGGGCAGGGAATACCAAGCCAATTGAAAACAAAAAGTTCCTACCGTGGTCTACCTACACAAGTGAGCACAACACAGGAATTAAAGCTTTGGAAAGAAAAACAATGGCAAATAAAACTACGTAATAAAACTCTTTACAAAGACCAAGGGTATATATTTACCAATCATATAGGTTTACCAATCGACCCTAATTGGTTTTCTACGAAGCTAAAAAAATTACAAGCGAGATTAGGAATTAAAGAATTGTCCCCACATTGTACGCGGCACACAGTAGCCACAAAATTATTACAACAAGGTGTTCCTATTTCGGATGTACAGGCTTGGGGTGGTTGGGGTTCTCCACGTGTTTTGTTGGAACATTATTCTCACGCTTTACCTTCCAATAAGAACAAAGTACTAAGCATTTTAGGCGACCTTACAAAAGAAAATGAGCCTTCTGCAAATACAGAAAGCCCAAATCACTAAAAAACCTTTTTATATAGCGCTCAGGTCTAGACCACCTGAGCGCTATTATTTTATCGAAGCACTTAGGCAGAAGTTAGGCAGAACCAACCATACCGAAGTGCCTTACATACTGGTGGGGTTAAAGGAACTCGAATCCCTGACCTCTTCGATGTCAACGAAGCGCTCTAACCAACTGAGCTATAACCCCTTTATATTGTAAATATGCTACAAAAATTATTATTTAGCGGAACACTCTTTATATTATAGAGCATTTAAACTTGCTTTGCAAGTAATTTTTATGTAGCTATATTATGATTACAACCTTTACTCAATAATCACTTTCATATTCTCTAATTATTTCTTGAAGACGACTTAAATTATCGATAAGAGCTTCATTGGCATCGTCCCTTAATTCTTGAAGTAGCGTAATGATCTCTTCATAACTTGATTCGAGAGGCAGATCTCGTGTTTTTTTGATATCAACATCAATCTCTTCTAAGATCATAATTTCCATGATTTCTTCCATTTTTTCTTTTCCTAACTGCTTAACGCTTTCCAAGGTACTTTTGAGCAACTCAGCTGTTTCCTCAGTAACTTCTTTAACGCTAAGAATGTAATCCTCTTCTGTACGCTCAATCGTATAAAAAAGGTTACCTCGCTCATTTGATCCTTCAAAAATAAATGGATCACCAAATTTTATGGCCTCTAGTATACGCTCTTCAACTTCTAAATAAATATCGTCAAGACCTGTATGGCTCGTTTTTTCATCTCCAAAAGTCAGAGAGTATGTTTTTCTTTCTTGTCCCACATTCGTATTGATTCTGTCATTTTCAAAATCGCGCACTTGCATTCCTCCGTATTTATCCCTTATTCTTTGAAATAACTAAAGATAATTCGACTGCAAGCTAGATTATTCCTCTTTCTTTGAGTGATAGATGAGCAAGAACCTTCATTTTCTGAGAATCTATAAAATCATAACGCTTTTAGTTACTATTCATTTAACTTAATAGTAACTTTCCTCCAATTGCCAATAATACTAGACCTATTATTTGATTCCATCCGTAGCTGCTTTGCTCTAAGCCAAATGCACCAAAGTGATCAATCAGTATAGCTGTCAACACTTGCCCTACGATAATTGCTGTTGTTGCATTGGCCACTCCTACCTCTGGAATGCTGGCAGCTACAAGATAAATAATTCCCACGCCAACTATTCCGCCGAAATAGACATACCAAGGAGCCTCTGCAAATGCAGATAAATTCCCCTTCCCCATTCTCAATCCAAATAATAGCAACCCAATCAGAATTGTACCTGTAATATGTACAACAAAAGTAGTCTCAAGAAGACCAATCACTTTACTCAATCCTGCATTTAAAGCCCCTTGTACTGCCATAAGAACACCAGAAATAAACGCCAATAATAATGCTAATGTATTCCCTGATATATCCAATCTATACACTCCTTAAGACAAATATCGTTCTTCTCTCTTAGAGTAGTATCTTATTTGAATTATCTTTATATACTAGCTAATAAATCAAAAATATTTAAAAACACTTTTAGCCTAAAAAAAAATACAGGCTTTGCGCCTGTTAGTCTAAAATGTATACAATTACTTTTTTTCTCCCGAATTGCATTGCCTCACTATGGCTATCAAAGGCTAAATCAATCTTATTCCCCTTTATAGAACCGCCGATATCATCTGCGATTGCATGGCCATAGCCAGGAATAAATACCCTTGTTCCAAGGGGAATTACATTAGGATCAACAGCTACAATTCCTTTACGTACTAAATTGCCACCATATGTATGATTGGAGTTTCCATCATCATAAGCACTATATGCAGATGCACTCATATTTAAGGATCTGCTATACCGGCTTGGATTCGAGTCAGCGCTGCCAGGACGCCCTAAGAACAGTAAAGTCTCTTTACCAACAATTCCATCAGCTATTAATCCGTTGCTAGTTTGAAAATCTTTAATTGCTTTTAATGTCGCATTCCCAAAAACACCATCAACTTCATCAAAATAGAAACCTTTTTCTAAAAGTGATTTTTGAATCATCTGCACATCTTCACCGCGCATACCAAACTTAATCAGTTTGTCCCCAGGAGCAGCAAAAACAACAGCACTACTCAGCAGCATGAAAAAAACTAATGCTACTGATACATAAACCTTTTTCATTTGTTCACCTCTCTTTGATAACGTCTTGGAGGTTATTGATTATGCCACACGCAATAACACAAAAACTCCTAACGTTCAGCCTCCGGGGTTAGCTGTCGGGATAGGGAAAAGAGAGAGATAAGAACGCGCCCCTCCGTTGTAACGGATTATCCCCTGTAATTATATTGGTTCCCCCGTACCTATAAGGATTCGGCATTGTAAATATAATACTATATTTTATTCAAATAGTCAAAATTGGATATTCAAATGCCTAACAAATCTGACATTTGTTTAGTTACTATACCGGTAATCTCCATATTATGCTCTGCTTGATATGCTTCAACAGCTTGCTTCGTTATGGTTCCAAAAATACCGTCTGCTCGGCTATCCAGATAGCCTAATTCCTTTAACTTCATTTGTAATATGGCAACATCTGATCCCGTTATCTGGTACTTAAGGGGTCGTTCTACTTTTATTTTGCGCCCTTCAATACGCACAGGAGTGCCTATCGGTACCCACTCAAATAACTCTTCCACATCTGTATTGCGCATGCGAATGCAGCCATGACTAGCAAACTGCCCTACAGACCAAGGCTTATTGGTACCATGAATCCCATATATACCCCAAGGTACATTAAGACCAATCCACCGAGTACCAAAACCAGTTCCCCAGTTGTAATCTTTCCATACAACATTCCATTCTCCAACAGGTGTTGGTGTCTTATTCTTGCCTACAGCAATTCTATATTTCTTATGCAAATTTCCATCACTATACACTTCTAAAATTCTTTGGGATATTTTAATCACCACACTTACTGTTCCTGTAGGTGCAACTATTGTTTGATTTTCAATCGCTGCTAATTCCCTCTCATCCATATATTCAAAACCTACTATTCCAAATATAAGACTCATTAGCAATAGAATGGCAATGCTATAAAAGATCTGATGACGCCTAATCTTCACCACTGTCACACTATTTCCTCCTCACTAGAGCACTCTGTAAAAATGTATGTATTTAAGTAGGAAAATAGTATAATAGTTTCAGACCCTGTTAAACTTCAATGAATTGGAGGCATTTTCTTTTGTCGACGATAAAACTATATTACGAAAACGCATATACTAAAGATTTTACCGCTAACATTACTAAAATCACGCCTTTACCGAATAATAAGTGGGCACTCTCTCTAGATCGCACTGCTTTTTATCCAACCTCTGGCGGTCAGCCCTTTGATAAAGGCATGCTTGATAACCTACCTGTTATCGATGTGCACGAAGATGGCGAGGATATTATTCACATCACAGAAGGATGTCCTGTAACAAGTAAAGTCGAAGGGCATCTAGAATGGAAAAGACGCTTTGATCATATGCAGCAACATAGCGGTCAACACCTTTTATCCGGTGCATTTTTTTTCTGTATTACAGGCAAATACAGTTAGTTTTCACTTAGGTACAGAATCAAGTCAAATTGATATAGATCTAGAAACCTTGACATTTGAAAACCTAGTAGAAGTAGAAGAATTCGCCAATCAAATTATTTTTTCTTCAAAAGCATTACATACTTATTGGGCAAATCAGGACACGCTTCACTCATTTCCTTTACGAAAATCACCCATAAAAGATTTTTCTGAAATTCGGTTAGTTGAAATCGCTGATTTTGATTATTCTGCATGCTGTGGCACCCATGTTGCGACTACTGGTGAAATAGGCTTGATTAAAATACGCAGTTGGGAACGAAAAAATAATGGAGTTCGAATTGATTTTGTATGCGGCTGGCGTGCTCTGAGAGATTATCAACAGAAAAATTCAACCATTCAACAAGTATCAAACCGACTGTCACTTCCTTCCACTGCCATTCTCCAAGGAATCGAAAAGCAATTATTAAAAACAGAGGCGCTGAGTAAAGAATTAATTAGCATAAAACAAGAATTCTATCACAATCTTGCCACTACTTTATTCCTACAGGGAGAAATCATTGGTAATTATAAATTAATCGTTCATGTCCTAACAAATACAACTCCTAATGAAGTCAACAGTCTTGCCAAAGAGTTAGTTAGCAATCCCCAGACAATCGCCTGTATTTGCGGAACCAATACGGATGAAACGAAGATTCATCTTGTATTTTCAGCCTCACCAGACGTTCCCCTTTCTATGAATCACGAATTAAAGAACATTTTACCATTGCTTGATGGCAAAGGCGGAGGCAGCCCACAATCTGCTCAAGGAGGCGGCAGTAAAATCGATCAATTGCCAAATGCGCTCACTTTAGCAACAAGTCATATCAAAGAACAATTGTACCTACTATAAAAAAGCAGTTCTAGCTTGTACAGCCTCACTAGGCTACAAACTAGAACTGTTTTTTTATTAATTCAACACATATACTTTTACTTTTTGAATGCCATAGTCAAGAGCATCCTGACGGTCATTAAATACTAAATCAATGCGATTTCCTTTAATTGCGCTTCCTTGATCTTCAGCGATAGCTTCACCATAGCCTTCAATCCATAATTTTGTTCCCATAGGAATTACTTTTGGATCTACAGCTGCTACTCCTGATCGGACCTTACTTCCTACATAAGTCTTAGTATCCCATTTGCCGTTGTCTAATGTTCCTGGTGCATATGCTGTAGCTGTCATATTTAGAACCTTTTTATAATTCTGTGGAACCGCAGTTAAAGAATCGTTTTCATTGACAGCTTTAGGTGCTAATATCTGATTATTAAAGAATGTAGCAATCGCTGTTAACTCTTTTTCATAAGGAGCTACTCTGTTTATAATCCTTTGCCCCATTTGCTCACGCAATGCATCTTGAAGCGTCTGATTTACGTTAACTTGTTCTAATATATTGCTGCCGGTGTTGATTTGATTAGACTGACTTACAGCTGTTTTCGCCAGCGTCTCAAGTACCTGTTGCTTATTGCCTTGTTCCCATTGATTTTTTAATAGTAATAATTGTTGTATTCGATCGACATTAGCCTGCTGTGCTGCAATTTGTGCCAATTGGTCATTTAATGATGCGGCATGGGCAGGCACTATGGGAGAAAAAAATTGAACAACCACAACTGCTGCAATACTCGCAATTATTTTTTTCATTTGAAATCCCCTTTCAAAAATACATACATGGGTAAAGCCTATCTATGTCATTTTAACACACAGTTTACATAATTAATAACGGTAATTACTGCCTAAAAGAAAAGAAGCGGCTTTAAAAACCGCTTCTTTTCTAACTATCTTACTTTATTGCATTTACTTTGCCAATTGCAATAACGTTTCTGTCAGTACATCAATTCCAGACATGATTTCATCAATTTCAGTATGTTCTTCCCCATTGTGGCTAACACCATTTTGCGACGGAACAAAAATCATCCCAGTAGGTGCTAGGTAAGCTAGATTCATTGCATCATGTCCAGCTCGACTATGTATCATTTGATGAGGTACCCTCTTTTCCACACATACCTTTTTAATAAGGCTCATAATATCTTTATTCATAGTTACAGGCTTTTCTGCAGACAGTAACATGATAGAAGCCCCTACTTCCTGACCTTCTGCAATCGTACTGATCGCATCTTTGATATCCTGCAAACATTCAATCGTGCTTTCATGATTTGTACCACGAATATCTACCCACATTTCTACTACACCTGGAATCACATTAATGGCTCCTGGGTATACATTGAGCATCCCCACAGTGGTAACTGTACCATATTTTGACTGTTCTAAGCCGATTTCATGTATTGCCAGTATAATCATAGAAGCACTAACTAATGCATCCCGTCTTTCTTCCATAGGGGTAGAGCCAGAATGAGCAGCCACCCCTTCTACTTTGATTTTAAGTCTTGTAGGAGCAGCAATTGTTTCAACAATACCGATTTTTTTTTCTTCTTTTTCCAAAACTCGTCCTTGTTCAATATGAAGTTCCACAAAAGCCTTTATTTCCTCGGCAGGTCTTACCGCTTCGCCAATACGCTCTATATCGAGCTGCTGTTGTTTTATTGCCTCCGCAAAACTTAATCCTGCTTGATCTTTAGCCTTCCTCCATTCAGAGATATTCGCTAAGCCAGCCATAGCTTTACTGCCTACTGTAGCACAGCCAAAACGGCTTGATTCTTCACAAGCAAATATGATTAGTTCTAACGGATGAGTTAACTTCCCTTTTGCTTTTAAACGACTAATAGCTACTAAACCACCAATTACACCAATTACGCCATCATACTTTCCACCGTCAGGTACAGTATCTAAATGTGATCCCGTAGCTACGGCTGGCAGTGATTCATCCTTACCTTCTAGTCGCCCAATTATATTCCCAATTTGATCAATAGTGATTGTAAGACCAACTTCCTCCATTAAACTAATCACATACTTCTGTGCCCCTGCAGCAGTTTCTGAAAAGGCTAAGCGAGTTATGCCCCGTGGTCCTTTGCCAAAATGGGAAATCTTCTCTATTTCATTCATTACCCATTCCTTACTTCTGTCCATCAGCATCGCCCCCTTATGAAGTCACTTAGCTTCTATATACCAAAATCCTAACCTAATATATCGTGTTTTACTTTCTCAATACCTAGACGTTCAATCATATTCCCCATTCGTTCATAATTCTTTCCATTTGCTTTATAATATAAAACTACTTTATCTACTAAAGCTAGTACGGCTTCCACTGGTACATGCTCTTGCAACACATCAGCAATTCGTGCTTTTACACCAGCACTGCCACCAATCAAAACTGTAAATCCTTTTGGTGTTCCAATTAGCCCCAGATCTTTCACTGCAGACTCACTACAGGAGTTTAAGCAACCCGAAATACCCATCTTGAACTTAGATGGAAGCTGCATACCATGATACTTCGCGTCAAGTTCCAATCCAATCGATACTGCATCTTGTTGTGCACGCTTGCAGAAATGAGTTGCCGGGCAAATTTTAACGCTACGGACACATAAACCCACGGCATGCCCTTTGTCCATATCCAGATCTTTCCATGCATTATCAATTTGATCTTTGTCAATACCAACAATGGCTATACGCTGAGCACTTGTCAATTTAAGCGCTTGTGCACCATATTTTTCAGCTACATCTGCGATCTTACGCAATACATTCACATCAAAAATAATACCACCAGGTATATGCGGTGCGATTGCATAGGTTTTTTTGTCTCGCTGTATCACAGCACCCTTTTCTAAGATATCTTTTTTAATTTCCACTATATCTCCTCCTTATAAACAACAAATAGTACTAGACTATCATTATAAATTATCTGCATAGTGGAAATTTCCTGCTTTTTAAAGATTTTTTTATGAATAAATGTCAACTGCAACTTTAAAATGAAGTGCGAATCGCACTTCATTTTAATTATATAAGAGAGAAATGATAACTGCCAACAAGCTCGCAGCTCCCAATATGCCACCAATGGTAAGGGCTGTTTTATTTAAATTCCTCATATCCTGCCGATGATGGGCACGTTTTCCCATTCCTTTAGCCATCACTTAACCCCCTTATATAATTTTATTTATTACATCTTGAATTTGAACTTATTTTGACAATGCTGACAAGTAATCTCTTCGCTGTTTACGACGTTACACATTGGCAATTCAATCATCAAGCCACAGAAAGGGCATATAATCTGCACCTCATTTTGCACCTTACATTCTCGTTTCTTGTACATACTAAGCCCTCCTTCATATTTTATTACATAATATGAAGAAACATTCTAATTTGTTAAATTCTAACCATATGATAAATACAATTCCCTATATTCAGACTATTTCCTGCTAAAATAAAAATCGCGAAATAGAATTCGCGATTTTTAGTATTCTTATTAAGTTAGTGAATCTAATATTTTGCGTAATTTAACTACATGAGTTTGTTCTTCAGCCTTTAATGAAGTAAAGATTTTTTTGGCATCTTCAAATTTAGATTTACTCGCTAATTCATCATAAAATAATATTGAATCTTTTTCTGCTTGTATAGCCATTTGTAAAATTTCAGGAATCGTAGTAACTTCTGCAATTTTGATTTCAGCATTTTCAGCTGTTGGAAAGATATGTCCCTCTGCTAGCACAGTAAGGTACCGTGAAGTCTCTGCATCAAATAAATATTCATCAGAAGCAGCTTCTTTATTTTCATTTACCTTAGCAAAGATCTTTGTAAATGTTTCAAAATGAATAATTTCTTCATTTTTCAATAGACAGAATAAATCTTTATGAGCATCTTCTGTTGCTTTTTCAAAAGCTTGTTGGTAAAAATCACGCCCTCTTTCCTCTATTGCCATAGCAATTCTTAATCCTTCTAAATCACTAAATAATTTTACGTCCATTTCAATACCCCCTAAGTAAAAATACAGCTTCTCTCCTCTAATTATTTCCACAATATAAAAGAAACTCCTGCAAAACTACATGAAATACCAGTTTTTTCTCACATTTTAATTATAAAAATTTAAAAATTATTTAATAATAATTATCATTTACATTTCATATGACACATGTTACCATATAATAGTATATTATAATTACAAGGAGGCATCTCAAATGACAAAACGTAATGATATTGTAAAGTTCGGTGGTAATCCAGTCACATTAATAGGAGCAGAAATTAAAGTTGGTGACAAAGCTCCTGATTTTACAGTGCTAAATCCTGATTTATCCTCTCTATCACTTAAAGATACAAAAGGTCAGGTACGAGTGATTAGCGTTGTGCCTTCCATTGATACATCTGTTTGTGATATACAAACTCGCTGGTTCAATGAAGAGGCTGCAAAAATTGATGGTCTAACAGTGTTATCCATCAGCGTAGATTTACCTTTTGCGTTAAAGAAATATTGTGCAGCTCAAGGTATTGCTACGATCAAAACACTATCTGATCACAGGGAGCTCGATTTCGGGCTAAAATATGGATTTGTCATTGAAGAATTACGTCTTCTATCTCGTGGAACTGTAGTGATTGATAAAGATGACATTGTACGCCATGTAGAATATGTTGCTAATATTGGCGACCAACCCAATTATGATACAGTAATGGCTGTTGTAAAACAATACTTATAATATCCAGCCTCATCTAAAAAGTCCCTTATCAACTTGATAAGGGACTTTTGGATACAAAGAGAGACGTAACACGATTAAATTATATTGCGTTTGTATTTTGCATATGCAATTTTCAATTCTTCTACTTTACCATACATTTCAATCTGAAGAGCAGATGCAGTATCATAATCACCTGCTGCAACCGCATCATTTACTCGCGTAAAAATGGATTTTTGCGCAACAGTATCTTTAGCCAGTTCCAATCGCAAAGAATTCACCTTATCCCATAAATATAAATCATAGTCCACTGCACTGTCAGCATCATGTAAAGATTTAGCTGCTTTTACAATCGCAAGGTTTTCAGGGATAATTCGTTTCAATAATTCCGTTGACCAGCGAATTAATGCGCCTGCTACGAAAGCATCCAAAATTTCTTGACGAAGAATATTTCCCGCTTTAATAACTTCTGTCTTCGCAGGGAACCTCTTCAAGTTCTCCATATTTTCCCAAACAGTAGCTGGAGGTTTACCAAATAGGCGATTTCGCTCTTCTTCTTCATAATCTTCAAATACATCATGTTCACTTCGATAAGCACGGTCTGTTTCAAGATAAAATCCAGGAGCCCCTGCCTCTTTTGATAATTCGGCTAATATTTCTTTTGTATTCTTGCCGGACGCAACAACAGCTTTCACACCATCAAGCATGCTTAAATAGATTGCTGATAATGCAACATACGTATTCGTGTATGGATTAGCTGCGCGAACCTCAAAACGAGTCGCTAATGGATTGTTAACATCCCGCACAAGTCCAGCAAGAATCGTACGATTACGCGAAGGTATCTCTGGAGTATGGCCAAGAGAAGTTACGATACAAACCGGTGCTTCAAAACCTGGTTTCAAACGATTTAAGGCATCATTAGTGGCGGTAATAAAAGGATTAATCGCTTCATAATTTTTTAATAATCCCATTAAAGAGCCATAGCCAACAGCACTCATAAAGTCTTCTTTCATATTGGTAGGAGCAAATAAGTTAACGAGCTTACCTGATTTCATTTTCGCAGCAAAACCTACATGTGTATGTTCGCCATTACCAGCAACACCAATAATAGGTTTCGCTTTGAAGGTAACCTCAAGACCATTGGCTCTAAATACTTCTTTTACCACAATACGAGCTTGCAGCTCATTATCTGCAGCTTGCAGGGCATCAGCAAAACGCCAGTCAATCTCCAACTGCTCGCAAACATGGGTCAAATTACCGGCCTCATCAATAGTAGCTTTAATACCACCAACTTCTTTATGCCCCATTTCTGTTTTTAAACCATAGTTATCTAGCATTACAATCGTTTGCTCTAATGCTGTACGAACAGAGCCACGAGTACGCTGCCAGTATTGTTCTTGCATAGTTTGAGATGCAGAAAGTTCAGCAACTTCGGCTTTATCGACGGGAGTCTTCACCCAGAACTCAAGTTCAGTGCCTGAAGTAAAGATAATATCTTCAATTTCTTCACCATTAATGTGTTCAAGACCAGCTACTTTAGGATATTTCTTGAATAAAGTTTTCAGCTCGTCTTTTATGTAATTAAGACTATCGGCTAGAATTGCACGGGAGTCAACACGTAAGCCGTTATGAACTAAGAATGCAGGAATACGAAGGGTACCAACAGGTTTACCAGTTACTTCATCGATATTATTAAAATTATAATCAACAAACCAATTCACACTGGAATCAGCAGGCATATCTACTTTAGCATTATTTAAGGTAGCAATTCCTGTCAGTACTACTGAGGAACCATCGGTTTGTACTGCACTTCCTTGAAAGAAATCATCCATATCTTTAAGAAATAATTCCATAGGGATTTTCTCGTCAGTATCATTACCTGCAAGATCAACGCCTACCAAGGATATAAATTTAATTTCAGAATGCTCTTTTAATAATTCAACCAATTCATTACTAGCATATTTCCCAGTTGGGATTACATAAAGCAATTCACTTGCCATTCCAATCACCTCTTAAATATTATAAATATAATTGTACCACGTTATACCTATGATAAATTTTACAGTAGAATTATATCCTCCTTATTGAGAAATTTTTCTTTATTTAATCTATTATACTATTAATAACAAAAATTACAAAGATTATACTGATAGATTATTATATATAAATTAATTAAGTCTGTTCGTGTTTGATAGCGAACACAAAAAATAAAGCTTGGCAGCATAGCCAAGCTTTATTTAGAAAATACCTATTATACATTAAATAACAAATCACCGTAAGTTGGCATCGGCCAAACGTCTTTATCTACTAAAGTTTCAAGCGTATCAACAACTTCACGAAGTACTATCATTTTTTCAAATACATCGAATCGGAATAATGAAGCTTGCTTATAAGTGTCTCCATGAGCGTTTGAAGCCTTCTCTACAGTTTCTTCAAGAACAGCAATATTTTTCTTTAATGATGCTGTCAACGAAGATACTTCTGTTAATAATTCAGTTTGAGCTGTCAAATCCGCTGCTACGCCTGTAGCTTTAATTGTATTTATTGATACCGCAAGATTTGTGGCAAACTTGATAACGGAAGGAAGAATTTGTCTCTTCGCCATTTCAATCATTGTTAACGCTTCAACATTGATCGTTTTGATATAATTTTCAAGAGCGATTTCATAACGGGATTCCATTTCTACTTTACTTAATACAGCATGTTTCTCCATAACTGCTATGTTCTTTTCAGAAATAAGAGCTTTAATGGATTCTACTGTAGTTCTTAAATTTAGCAATCCTCTTTTTTCAGCCTCAACAACCCATTCATCTGAATATCCATTGCCATTAAATACTACTCTTTTATGATTGGTAACATATTCAGTAATAAGTGCTTTTACTTCAGCATTTGCATCTGCAGCATTTTCTAATCGATCAGCAACTTCATTTAGTATTTCTGCTACAATCGTATTTAAGGTAATGTTAGGCTCAGCGATGGAAGCGGAAGATGGGCACATTCTAAATTCAAACTTATTACCAGTAAACGCAAATGGAGAAGTTCTATTTCTATCAGTTGCATCTTTTGGTAATGGAGGCAACGTAGTAACACCAATTTCCATATTACCACCATTTTTAGAACTTGTAGCTCCACCATTTTCAATCTGTTCAAGAATATCTTGCAATTGCTCTCCTAGGAATATTGATATAATAGCTGGAGGGGCTTCATTAGCACCGAGTCTATGATCATTTCCTGGATTTGCAGCTGACACTCTTAATAAGTCAGCATATACATCGACAGCCTTTATAACTGAACACAAGAATACAAGAAATTGCTGATTATCATGAGGAGTACGGCCTGGTTCCAGTAAATTCATTCCATCATCGGTTCCCATAGACCAGTTATTATGCTTACCGGAACCATTAATTCCAGCAAATGGTTTTTCATGTAGTAAGCACACAAGATCATGTCTCAAAGCAACCTTTTTCATTACATCCATAGTAAGCTGGTTGTGATCTGTTGCTATATTGGTAGTCGTAAATATTGGAGCTAACTCATGTTGCGCAGGAGCAACTTCGTTATGTTTAGACTTAGCTGCAATTCCAAGCTTCCAAAGTTCTTCGTCTAATTCCTTCATGTAGGCAGAGATTCTTTCTTTAATTGAACCAAAATAATGATCTTCTAATTCTTGCCCTTTTGGAGGTTTCGCACCAAAGAGTGTTCTTCCCGTAAATATTAAATCTTTTCTTTGTTCATATGTTTTCTTATCAACAATAAAGTATTCTTGCTCTGGTCCAACGGTTGTAATAACTCGATTCGTCGTTGTATTTCCAAGAACTCTTAATACACGTAATGCTTGCTTGCCTAATGCTTCCATTGAACGCAATAAAGGAGTCTTTTTATCGAGAGCCTCTCCAGTATAAGAACAAAAAGCTGTTGGTATACACAACGAATCGTCTTTTACAAATGCAGGTGACGTACAATCCCATGCAGTATATCCTCTGGCTTCAAAAGTAGCTCTAAGTCCACCAGATGGAAACGAAGAAGCATCTGGCTCTCCCTTAATTAATTCTTTCCCTGAGAATTCCATGATCGCTTTGCCATCAGAAGTTGGTGATATAAATGCATCATGTTTCTCTGCAGTGATACCTGTCATCGGTTGGAACCAATGAGTGAAATGGGTTGCACCTTTTTCAAGAGCCCAATCTTTCATCGCATTAGCCACTACATCTGCCACTACCGGATCTAAAGGGAGCCCCTCCTGAATGGTCTTCTTTAAAGCTTTATATGTAGCTTTTGGAAGACACTCCTTCATAACTGCATCATTAAATACGTTTGAACCGAAAATTTGACTTAAGTTGCTCATCTACAAAAACCCCTCTCAATTTTTCATATTGCACTAGTGTTGATTCCAAATACAACTTGCATTAAAACCTGCTAAAAAAAAGATGACAGGTTGAATATTTTTTTATATAGCAATAAATTGCTACAAAAAAAACAGACCCCTCCACTTGTTCAGTGTAAGGAGTCATCGTTGACTCAAAATTTTCATTTATATTAATATTATAACACAAAAACGTTTTTTGTCTAGCTACATCTTTAAAAAATACCAAGATTATCTTCGGAAAAGAATAATTGAGCACCTGTTGCAGCAACTACTTCTTCTACTGTAGTGCCTTCGGCAATTTCAGTTAAATATAGCCCATCTTGATGAACAGCAATAACTGCCATATCCGTAATAATTAAATCAACTTCAGCCTTAGCTGTAAGTGGTAAAGAACACTGCTTTACAATTTTTGCAGTTCCATCTTTATTATTATGTTCCATAGCAATGATGATTTTCTTTGCACCAACAACTAGATCCATAGCTCCACCCATACCTGAAATTCTTTTTCCCGGAACCATCCAATTAGCCAAATTTCCCTGTTCATCCACTTCTAAAGCCCCTAGTACTGTGGTATCAACATGACCGCCTCGAATAATAGCAAATGACATAGCACTATCAAAGCAACATCCATTCTCTTGAATTGTAACTGGTTTTCCCCCAGCATTTACAAGATCCTTATCTGCCAACTCCGCTTGCGGCTCCGGCCCAATTCCCAAAAATCCGTTTTCAGAGTGTAAAACAATAGAGACTCCGTGAGATAGATAATTTGCTACTAAAGTCGGCATGCCAATACCTAAATTAACAACATCGCCATCATGCAGTTCTTTAGCTACCCGTTTAGCAATACGAACCCGTTTATCCATTTGAGCCATAAAGCTACCTCCCTTTGACCAAAAGATCGACAAAAATTCCTGGGGTTATCACATTATCAGGTTCAATTGCTCCTGCCTCTACGATTTCTTCCACTTCAACAATGACAGTCCTAGCAGCCATAGCCATTAAGGGATTAAAATTTCTAGCCGAAAAACGATAAATCAAATTTCCGTGACAATCAGCTTTATATGCTTTTAATAAGGCAACATCTGCTTTTAGAGGTTCTTCTAGCAAATAAGTTTTATCCGCTACCACTATTTGAGTTTTTCCTTCTTCTACTACTGTCCCAACTCCTGTAGGAGTCAGTATTCCCCCTAAACCAGAGCCACCAGCACGAATTTGCTCCGCCAGAGTTCCCTGTGGAGTTAAGATAATTTTCAAATCCCCTTCTTCCATACATCTGCCACTCTCAGGATGTCCGCCAATATACGATGTATATAATGTGGACATCTGCTTACTATCTTGCAGTTTACCTACACCAACTCCTGGAAAAGCACTATCATTTGTTATGACCGTTAGATTTTTTGTGCCTTTGTCTACCAACGCCTGCACTAACCCTTCAGGCGTTCCAACACCTAAAAACCCGCCAATCATAATACACATTCCTTCTGAAATATCTTTCACAGCTTCGTTTGCCGTACAAATCTTTACCATAAATCACCTTCCACCTCCTAATAAGCCATCTATCATTTCATAATCAATAACTCAGAATTCTCGGTTTTTACATCATTTTTTCTTTCTATTGAGGAAATCGACGATAAGGATTTATCACCGCTTAACATTCCTGCTAATCCCACTGTTGTATCAAGGTGATAACCACCGCACACTTCACAAGGTGCTTCTGGATCTACATAATGCTTTGGCTCTGTGTAAGTAGTAAACACACCTTCATAATTTCGCAGTACGGTTTTACTAGCATTTTGAGAAACTAAATATTGAGGCATAACCGGAATCTTGCCGCCGCCTCCCGGCGCATCAACGACGTAAGTAGGAACGGCTAATCCTGAAGTATGCCCTCTTAAATATTCAATCGCCTGAATTCCCGAACTAATAGGTGTTCTAAAATGTTGTATGCCTTGTGACATATCACATTGATAAATATAATAGGGTTTTACTCTTATTTTTAATAATTGCTGCATCAGCTTTTTTATTAATTCTGGGCAATCGTTAACTCCTTTTAAGAGAACCGCTTGATTGCCAAGAGGTATTCCAGCATCCGCTAAGGAAGCACAAGCCATACTGGCAGCCTCTGTTATTTCTTTAGGATGGTTAAAATGGACATTCACATAAATTGGATGATATTTTTTTAAAATTGTGCATAAGGCAGGAGTAATTCTTTGCGGTAAAACTACGGGTGTACGAGTGCCGAAACGGATAATTTCTACGTGCTTTATTTGTCGTAATTCTTTCAGAATATATTCAATTAATTCATCACTAATTAGAAATGCATCACCACCAGATAAAATTACATCTCTGACTACCGGCGTTTCTCTTATATATTGAATACAGTTGTCAATTTGTTGTTTCGTACGTGCTTGATCACAAACTCCGGCAATCCGCCTTCTGGTACAATGACGACAATACATAGAACACTGATCTGTGACTAAAAACAGTACCCGGTCAGGATATCGATGAGTCAGTCCCGTAACGGGTGAATCTTGATCTTCGTGTAAAGGATCAGCCATATCAAATTGACCAAACTGTAGCTCCGTTGCTGTTGGAATTGCTTGTTTACGCATAGGACAATTTACATTTTCAACATCAATTAACGTTGCATAATAAGGAGTGATTGCCATTCTTAGACTTTGCAGGCAACTTAAAATTCCTTCTTCTTCTTTTTGAACTAATGGAATAACCTGTTTTAGCATGGAGAGTGACGTAATCCGATTCGCTACCTGCCATCGCCAATCCTGCCATTCTTCTTCTGTTACATTGCTCCACAAAGGAATATCATGATAATCACGCATTTTATTAACTCCCTTCGCCAATTGACTCCATAAACTCATTCGTAATGAAGTCAGATCTGTATCAAACTAAATTCTTGTTCAAGTCTACTTTTTCCAAAGCGACTACTTTCGTTTTTTTAGAAAACTTATACCCTAGATACGTTGCTAGGAAAATAGGAATACCCACATAGGAAACGGCTAATCCATACCAGTCTACTTCCCCGCCTAAAAAAGCATTATAATTTTGTCCAATGATTACGATACCACAAAGTACCATCGCAAAAAGAGGACCAAACGGGAACCATTTTGCTTTATATTTAAGTTGAGATGTATCAAGACCTTGCCGGTTAAATGCTTGACGGAAACGATAGTGGCTAATAGCAATACCCAGCCAGGCAATGAAACCAATCATTCCCGTAATGTTAAGCAGCCATGTATAAGCAGTACCTTCTCCAACTAACGAGGAAAGAAAGGCTAAAAAACCAATAGCAGAAGTAGCATAAAGAGAATTAGTTGGAACTCCGCGTTTATTGACTTTGCCAAAAATCCGAGGAGCTTTGCCTTCTTTTGCCATCGCATACAGCATACGAGTTGAAGCATATAATCCTGAATTCGCACAAGATAACACGGATGTGAGTATGATTGCATTCATTAGGGAAGCTGCTGCCGTAAATCCAGCACGGCTGAATACTAGCGTAAAGGGACTGACAGCGACATTTTCCACATCACCTTTTAATAAATTTTCATCCGTATAGGGCAGGATAAAACCAATAACAATTAAAGCACCGATATAAAATAGGAGAATGCGCCAAAATACCGTATTAATCGCTTTTGGTACATCTCTTTCAGGATTTTCACTTTCCCCAGCAGCAATACCAACCAGTTCAGTTCCTTGGAAAGAAAAACCAGCAATCATAAAGATTGCTAATATTGCACTAAATCCACCAACAAAAGGAGCCTCTTGGATTTGCCAATTAGTGAACCCTGGCGAAGCCCCTCCAGCAATCCCTAAAATCATTAATGTTCCTATCACCAAAAAGACAATAACGGTTATAACCTTAGCACCTGCAAACCAATATTCACTTTCACCATACGCTCTTGTTGATAAGTAATTAAGAGCAAATAAAATAATCAAAAAGAGTCCACTCCAATAATAACCAGGAATGTCAGGGAGCCAAAATTTCATTATGATGGCACCCGCTACTAATTCTACTGCAATACAGGTTGCCCAATTTAACCAATAGTTCCAGCCAATTGCAAAACCTAAAGCCGGATCAACAAACCTTGCTGCATAAGTTCCAAAAGATCCTGGAACAGGTAAATAAGTTGCCATTTCTCCTAGACTAGTCATAAGAAAATACACCATAATCCCAATGACACCATAAGCTACTAATGCGCCACCCGGACCTGCAGTACTGACCGATGCACCACTTGCCAAGAATAACCCCGTGCCGATAGCACCACCAAGTGCTATCATATTCATGTGACGGGCTTTTAAACTTCGCTTTAATTCCTCTTTGCCTCCAACACCTGTCTTCTCTCCAAGGCTTTGGATTTTCCCTGTTTCCAGGTCGGCATTCATGAAATTCACTCCTTTTCAATGAATATTTGGAATTTTTGATTAATAACTTGACCGTGTTACTAGTCAGTCAGAACTTTAGATCTTATTATAAAGATTGCAATAACCATGCCAACAGCAGTATCAAGAATGATTCGCTTATTTATTATGGCTGAATACATAGTTTTTTCTTATTATGACTAATCTTCGGCACTAGAATGAAGACAATGAGCGATGCGATTACACTTTGCAACCTATTTTATATTTGCTCATTTTTCGGCAAACTGCCGAAAAATGAGCAGAAGCCACAAAGATTCAGCAGTATTGCAACTACTAAATTTTAAGGCTTCTGCTATCTTTTATTTCATGAAAGCTTTATATTCATTTTATTGCCTTCACTGGATTAATCCTAAAATTCTTCTGGCCTGTTCGGGAGTAGCAACTGGTCGACCTATTTCTTTTGCAATTCTTGCTATACGCTCTACTAGTTGAAAATTACCATCGGATAATACACCTTTTGTATAATAAACATTATCTTCAAAGCCAACGCGCACATGTCCTCCTAAAACAATCGCCATCATCCCAAGAGACAACTCACTGCGTCCAATCCCCGCGACTGTCCAAGTTGACCCTGCTGGTATAGACTCTATTAGATGCAGTAAATGCCTTGCTTCTCCTGGTATACCTCCAGGAACCCCCATCACAAAATCAAAATGCAGAGGCAACTGCAAGATTTTCTTTTGCACTAAACGCAGTGCATTATAAATCATTCCCACTTCGAATACTTCAATTTCTGGTTTGACTCCCTGGTCCACCATTGCTTTTGCAAAAAATTCAACCATAGGCATCGGGTTAGAAAATATTTCTTCACCAAAATTAACTGTGCCTGTGGTCAATGTTGCCATCTCGGGCTTTAATTGTATAGGCTGCAAACGTTCATCGGCTGTCATCCAGGATGCTCCACCTGTAGATGTTTGAATAATTACATCACTATTTTTTTTGATCAGTGCAATGGTTTCTTGAAAGATGTCCTTTGCTTGCGTAGCCTTACCGTCTTCATCTCTAACATGCAGATGAATGATAGAAGCTCCCTTTTCAGCACACTGTATAGCCTCATTGGCAATTTCTCTAGGGGTAAGAGGCAAATTGGGATTATCTTGGCGAGTAGCTTCTGCTCCTACAGGGGCAACGGTAATAATAAGCGGCTCCAACTTATACACCCCTTTGCTTTTCTTTAGGAACCACACAAGTTCCGCTAGCGATGCAAACTACAACAGGATCGGCTAATACAAAGGCTGCAGACTTATATTGAGCAGCCTGATCTAATGAAATAACTTTTGTGGCAATAAACTCCATTCGTCGTGATGTATTACCAAGCTTGATAATCTTACCCCGCGCCTCGATAAAATCGCCTGCATAAACAGGGGCGGTAAATTCCACATTATCATATGCAACAAATAGCCCTTCATCACCATCGCTGCGAATTAATAATTCAGTTGCTACATCACCAAATAAATCTAACATTCGTGATCCATTTACCAGCCCTCCTGCATAATGTGTGTCATGTTCGCTCATTCGAATCCGTATTAAAACATCTTCCATACTCTCCTCCCCTTATGGCTCTTAATAGATAAATCAACTCGTTTCTTTATCGTTATCCCATATCGTCTTGCGTTTTACTTCCTGAACAAGAAATGACGCTACGTGCTCTGCATAGGTATTGGAACTAAAACCAGCGTCATATCCTAACTCTTTTGCTAACTCATGACTAATTCGAGGTCCCCCCACTACTAAGGTTACTTTATCCCGCAATCCTTCCGCTTCCAGCATATCTACAAGTCTTGTCAAATTCGTAATATGAATATTCTTTTGGGTTACTACTTGAGATATTAAAATAGCATCTGCTTGAATTTCATAGACTTTATGAATGACTTCTTCGCAAGCCACTTGCGCTCCCATATTTACAGCATTAATTTCATGATAACTTTCTAAACCTTTATGCCCATTAAAACCTTTTATGTTCATGATGGCGTCGATACCGACAGTATGAGCATCACTCTCAATACACGCTCCCACTACATTGAGTTTCCGTTTTAGATGGGTGCGTATAAAGTCATCAATTTCTTTTTTCGACAATACCTCTAATGCAACTTCAGGAATCGAAATCTCATCAAGATTTACTCCGTGACTGCACTTGCCATAAACAATGAAAAAACTAAATGTATCGCTAATTCCCTCAGCATGAGCAACCGCTACCTCTTCGAGTCCCATACTAACTGTCAACTGCCTAGCTGCTTCTTTAGCTGCATTCGATAAAGGAATCGGCAGAGTGAAAGCTAGCTGCACCATACCGTCATTTAAGGTATCACCATAAGGTTTAACATACTTCACATTAACCATTACTATTTCCTCCTTTTAACATAAGAGGAATAAAAGGATTGAGATAACTGTATTCCTTTACAATAACTCCCTGCAAACCTTTACCGCCTTCAGAGGTTCGCGAGATATCGGCAAAATAGCCTAATGTCAGTGCTCTCATCAACCCTACATCATTAATTTCTTCCAATAAGCTAACTGCCTTTTCCAATACCTCCTGGGCTCTTTGGTGAATAAATCCGCCTTCAGGAAAATATATTTCGTCCGCGATTCCTCGCAAATTATTAAAAACATATTTAGCAGATTCAATACTTAAAAATCGATCGTGAATAAGAGGGGTATGAATGGCTTCTGTTAATATACCTAAAAGATGCAAACTCTGCCCTGTCATAATGGAACAAACATTGAACAAAGTATCTTGCACATGCCCTTTAAAAATATTTCCTGTCATATATTTAGTCGGTGGCATATATTTAATGGGGCTTTTTGGAAAAACTTCTCTTACTAATTGTGCTTGGGCCAATTCATACATAAAACCATTAGGAGTTTGTGGATCGATTTCAAACGCATGCCCCAAGCCGAGTTGCTCAGAGGCCATATTACACCGAAAAGCAAACTGTTCATTTATTAATTCAGAAGCTAAAACGGTATGACCACTTTCAATGGCATCTGCTGTGGTTAAATAATTATCTTCCCCTGTATTGATAATAATACCAGCATAGCCATTGATTAATCTGGAAAAGTACTGATCTACAAACGTACGCTTCATATTAATATCTCGAAAAATAATTCCATACATGGAGTCATTGAGCATCACATCTAAACGTTCTAACGCCCCCATAACTGCAATCTCAGGCATACAAAGTCCTGAGCAATAATTGGTCAAATAAATATAACGATTAACTTCTTTTCCTACTTCGTCTAACGCTTGGCGCAAGATCTGAAAATTAGCCTGTGTCGCATATGTACCGCCAAAGCCCGTAGTTGTAGGTCCATAAGGAACATAGTCTAGCAAACTTTGCCCTGTTGTTCTAATAACGGCAATAATATCAGCCCCTTGCCTAGCAGCAGCCTTCGCTTGAATTGCATCCTCATACACATTGCCAGTTGCTACAATAACATATAACATAGGCTCCTGTCCCTTGCCTAAATTTGCTATCCATGCCTCTCTTTCTTGACGGCGGTCTTTAATCTTTTCTAAAGAACAAGTAGCCAATTGCAAAGCTGCTTCTTCAATTTCACAATCTGAAACTCTAGGTAAATCTAGTAAACGAATTTTTTTATTTATTATGCATTCTGCCAACTGCTGAGATGATAATTTGGTATGGATCAACCCGTTTACGAACCAATACATGACTCCTTTTCCAAGTACTCCCGCATTGTGTAATTCTTCAACGATCCCATTTACTAATGGTACCCCTGCCTGATCAACTCCATCGATCCCCAATAATCTTAAAACAGATCGCTCTACTGCTACTGTGCTATGAGCATCAATGTGCTCATGCACCTGGTCTACAATTTGTTTTGCATGTTTTCTACCGCGGTCAATAACATCCTGATTCAATTTAAGTTTTTTCAATACATTCCCCTCCTGATAAGGAGTCACCTTTCTTATCCCTTTTGAGCAAGCCATATATTTTCAGTTTATATTGTATGGTCTGGCGAGGAATACCCAACGATAAGGCCGCCTTTGATATATTTCCTTCACTTCTTTCTAAAGCATGAATGAGAGCACTTCTTTCAACAGTTCCTACTATTTCCGGCAGGTTCTTGCCGTTCAATTGACAATAGATTTCGCGACTATGCTCGTCATCATAGTTACGCAAATGATCTGGGATATGTTCGATTTCAATAATATGGCCGGAGACGATATTCATGGCATGCTCAATGGCATGCTGCAATTCTCTAACATTTCCGGGCCAAGAATATTTTAAGAATACCTGTTCCACTTCTTCGCTTATTTTTTGCACCGAACAGCCTAATTTCACATTATACATCATAATAAAATGCCCGACTAAGACAGTAATATCACTTTTTCGTTCTCGCAAAGAAGGTACATGCAGCGCAACTACATTTAATCGATAATATAGATCAATACGCAATTCCTTTTTCCGGACTGCTTCTTGGGGATCTACATTCGTACAAGCAATGACTCTAGTATCTACTTCTCTTACCTTATTGTCACCTAAGCGGCGCAGCGTTCCGTCTTGCAGAACTCGAAGCAGTTTACTCTGCAATTCCAAAGGCATAGAATTGATTTCATCTAAAAACAGAGTTCCTCTGTCAGCAAGTTCAAATAATCCTGGACGATCTTCCGCTCCTGTAAAGCTTCCCTTTACGGTTCCAAATAAAATACTTTCCAACAGCGTTGCAGGAAAGGCAGCACAGTTTTGTGCAACAAAGGGTCCGTCCTTACGAGAAGACGCGTTATGGATGGACTGTACTACCAACTCCTTTCCTGCACCAGTTTCACCAATTACCAATACTGGAGAAGAAGTTGATGCCACTCTTTGACTAACCACTTTAAGCTTAACCATTAGGTCGTGACTGCCAATAATATCATTGAATGTGTATTTTGCAAAACTAATTTCTGTCTTCTTCACTTTTTTCAAGTTAGTTGATTTTTTATCTAACAGTACAGCCTGCAGGTCCATCACTCGATCTGACATCTCTTTAATTTTTGTAATATCTCGAGACAAATCACAAGCACCCACTAATATACCCTCTCGATATAATGGAAAAGTAGAATAATGAATCGTAATAATTCGTCCTGTCCTGCTTACGATCGTTTGCTGCTGATCCAATACTGGCTTACCAGTAGCCAATACCTCCATCAAACTGCTGGTTTCAAGCGTCAATGAAGGATATACCTGAAGAACGTGCTTGCCCATAACTTCAGTAGCCTGTAATCCTTCGACTTCTGCCGCTGTCTGGTTGTAATAAACTGTTATTCCCTCGCAATTTATTACATGTACCGCCTGATCAAGACGATCTAATACTAAATCAAGACAGCTATCGCTGCCGTCCAATTCATTGAGCAATCTACTCCCCCCAATACTGAGTAATCAAAACTTTATTTCTTGTACCACATCCATTACAGGTATAGGTGCTAATGCAGCACCCATCTTCTGAAGCAAAACACCAGGATCAATCCCTTTTCCACCTGGATATACTGGATTTATCGTTACCCCTAATAAAGAAATTGGCTGTAAGGCCTGAATCTGTATATTACGAGCTTTTAGCTGACGCCATAAATCAACAGTAATAAAAATCTTACTACCATCTTGAACCACTACGGTAGGGATCTGTTGTTTTTTTAGCAAGGCCTGAGCTATCCCATCTCCCACCGCTCCTCTAATGATAAGAGCCGTGCAATCGTCTTTTAGTACTGTTAGCCACTCTGCACTACTTAAAAGAGATGTTTTTACGAAATATTCCTGCCACTGGCTATGACGATTTACCAATACCTTAGCACTTGATTGGTTATATCGTTTAGCATAATCTTTATTGCAGTTTGGTATCGTTAACTGTTCTACGCGACATGCCGTAATACGAAGTAATTCCTCTATATCACGACTTAGAGTCGCTCCAGTGGCTAAAACAATTTGGCCACTAATCAAGGGATCAGCAGAACTTTGCCGATCAAAAGCCCCATCAACCAATGTACACCTTGTTCCCCAGCGAGTTAAACATTGCAATAATTGCCTTACATCTTCATTTCTGCTTGGCCCTGCCAAAACTACCTGATTCACAAACTTTGCTTTCAAAATAAGCACATTACCTAAAGGGGTCCAAATATCTGTTTTCTGAAGATAATCCCATCGATTTGGGTCTATACTAACTTTTTCGGCAGTAGCCACTATTGTTTGGGGCTGCACAACAATCGAAGGTTTCGCTAAATGAGTCAGAGCATCAAAGCTTTCTCCATCTCTTCCAATTGATGTCAGTCCTAAGGCTATGCCTTGTGAATGTAAGACTTTTTGTATATAATTTAAAGTTACCGTTTTACCTACGTTTTTTGCCATGCCAATAATCGTTAAAGCTTTAGGAGTTGTCACTGAAATTTCATTCCAATTCAGCATCATCTTCAAGCATAAAGGTCATGAAATATTTTCCATAAAATTGGGCTTTCTCGAAGAGTTTCCAAGGCAACGATTGCATGATTCCGGCAATAGCCATTCCCCACTAACATAGTTACATCTTTGCCTATTCCTTCAGCCCCAAGAGCAGCACCGGTAAAGCTGGTCGCCATGCTAAAGAAATATACAGTTCCTTTATCTTTTGTAGCCATAATTGAGGCCATTTCAGTATTAGGTATATTAACGCAATTGATTGTGACATCTACCATCTGTCCGTTTGTAACCTTAGATACAGCTTTCATTACTTGCAGCGGATCTGTAGCATCTACTTGCAGTACTTCATCGGCATAACCTAGCTGTCGCATTCTATCACAACTTCCTTTACCTGAACCTAAGCCAATCACTTTACCTGTTACTCCTGCTCTCTTTTTCGCCTCATACAAACAAAGCATACCAGATTTACCACCGCCGCCAATAATGAGTACATTTTGCCCAGGTCTTACTAAATGAGCAGTTTGTGCTGGTGCACCTGCTACATCCAAGACCGCCAAAGCTAAGGATGGTGACATATCTAAAGGCAAAACTGCATAAATACCGCTGCTGAATAAAATAGCTTGAGCATCAACTTCAACCTGTTCTTTTTCAACATGAATTTTTTTAATCTTCCGAATTTTTAATGGAGTTAATGATAATGAAACCAATGTAGCAATTCGGTCTCCTACCTTTACAGGCAGCTGACCTGTCCATGCAGGTCCAATTCTACTTACCGTTCCCATTAACATTCCACCAGAGCCAGTAATGGGATTGTGATGTTTTCCCCGCTTTTCTACGATATCAAGCATCATCCTTTCCATAGCACCACTATCGTTCTCTACAGCTTTTTTGATCTGCGTAAAACTTGCTGCATCAATATTTAAGGTATCAACTTCTATTAGTAACTCATTATCATAGATTTCCATAGTATTATCAATTTTCCATGCTGGCTGAGGCAAAACACCTTGAGGCTCCATTACTCGATGAGTACCATAGGGACAACCGATTCTTGCCATAATAAACACCCTCCAATATATTCTATTTTTTGAAATATAATCCTCTTTTTAAGAATTTCAGATGACTCTTGAACTCACCTCCAACTCAATTGATAGGATAAGGTATTGTTTCTCTAACAGACTACTATGCAAATTACGTTCCAACCTAAAATAGCCCTCCACTCCGCTAATTTTCTCTGTTTCTATTCTTACTCGAACCAATATATGCCTAAAATTCGGCATGTACTGAATGATTCATATAAAATATGCATAAATCAACGCCCAAAAACCAGCATCTATCTGCCGATTTTTGGGCGTATTCATACCTATATTATTCTTTTTCTTGAGTTGCTGCTATTTCTGCAATATCTGTTGCATCTAATATATTTAACGCTTCCTCTTGAGGAAGTTCTTGTACATTTTTTAGCTTCCTTTCTATATTGCGGGACTTTCGTGCAGCTACATCAATAGAGTTACTTGCCTCCTGCAGTTTTTTATGAGTCTTATCTAATAAATCACCAAATTTGCCAAATTCAGTTTTTACAATACTAAGCAACGACCAAACTTCCGAGCTGCGTTTTTCAACTGCCAGGGTCCTAAAGCCCATTTGCAAGCTATTAAGCAACGCTGATAAGGTCGTAGGGCCTGCAATCATTACCTTGTAATTTCGCATAATGGTATCACAAAGTCCTGGGCGCCGCAGCACTTCAGCATATAATCCTTCAATTGGCAGAAATAAAATCGCAAACTCTGTAGTATGAGGAACACAGACATATTTAGTTGCAATCTCTTTTGCTTCATTTTTAATTCGATTTTCTAAAGCCTTGGCTGCTTCTTCCGCTAAAATAGCGTTGGCTTGCTCTTGTGCCTCTAATAAACGCTGATAATCTTCTTGCGGAAATTTCGCATCTATTGGCAGCCAGACAATGCTTGCTTGGGTATCGCGGCCAGGAAGCTTAATGGCAAATTCAACTCTATCATTGCTTCCTGGCTTCGTTGCAACGTTTTTAGCATACTGTTCAATAGTTAGAATTTGCTCTAATAAATTCTCCAATTGTATTTCGCCCCATATACCTCGGGTTTTGACATTGGATAATACTCTTTTTAGATCACCAACACCTGAGGCCAGAGTCTGCATTTCACCTAGCCCTCTATGTACCATTTCTAACCTTTCACTAACCAGCTTAAAACTCTCGCCTAAACGCTTTTCCAAGGTCTGATTTAATTTCTCATCTACCGTTTGTCTCATCTCTTCAAGTTTGCTGCCATTCTCTTCACGAAGTACGTGCAATTGTTTTTCTACCGTTTCACGCATACGCTCTAACTTTTGTTCATTCATTTGAGTCAGTCCCTGTAATTGCTGAGAAAATGTTTCTAATTGCGTTAATTGCAATGTCGTATTTTCATTCATTCTTTTTAAGATTGATTCATTTAAATTACTAAGTGTATTTGCTACTTCCTCTCGCAAAGCTCTGGCGACAAGATTATTTTCGCCTCGATTCTTAGCCATCTCATCATTTACAATTCTCTCTACCCTTTCAATCCCTTTTTCTATGCTTATCAGTTGAGCGGCAAACTCTTGATGCTGATTTTTTCCAATTCGGAATAATATTGCAATGAGCAGAAAAATAATAATTCCAATACTACAAAAAATGAATATTATCATCACTGTTGACAAAATAAATCCTCCAATTATTTATTTTTTCCTTTAGAACAATCATATAAAATCCGAATCAGGGAAAAATATTTTAGGAACCCGTTTTCTAAACGTACTTCTTGGGTAAGCTATAGGCGGGGAGGTGATATTATGGAAAAACGTCAAAATGAAACTTGCAAAGAAAACAAAAACAAATCACAAAAGGCTTCTACAGAATTCGCTAAAGAAATTTGTCCTAAAGATAAGAAAGAAAATAAGAAGTAAAAATAAGAGGGTGGCAAAACCACCCTCTTATTTTTTTACGGCTTTCCCTATACCATCTCTTTCTATTCTTCTATCACTGACTTATTTTAAGATATTCACTATATGCTGAAATAAATTCCCATTATCTTTGATTTTCTGTTCATTTCCTAAAACACACAGGTAATTTTGTTTCATGGCATCTTCCATCAAATCAGCCAGCTTAGAAATATCACTTTGCTCTGTCGCTAAGATTTCATCTCGTTCTTGTTGAATCATAGCCTGAGAAATATTTCGAATATAATTATTAGCTGCTCTCTCTCCTTTTTGCGATGGCGTTAAAGGTGTATCGAGCTGGCTCATGGTACCAATCACATACTTAGTCATCTCTCTTTGATCAACAGAAAAATTACGCAAATAATTTGCAGTTTCATCATATACAGTTAATGTCTCTTTTAAATTAGGATCTCGATAAGAGCCTAGTACCATATTTCCATTACGTTCTAACCTTGCAAAACCCCCATACGCTCCTCCTTGAACGCGCACACGTGTCCACAGGTAGTCATAACGCAAAATCGTTTCTAATACTTTCAAGCTCCCATGATAGGGATATCCCAACTTACGGAAATTTGCTCCTTTAACTACATACTGCACTTTTCCAGACGTCATAAGCCCTTCATTGCAATGACTATTTTCAAAATGATACACAGCAGGCTTTTCTGTTGTTGAAGCTAAACAAGAGTGAAACTCAGAAAAAGCTTTTTGAAATTCACTATAGTTTTCATCTTCAACAGTTACGCTTACCAGTAAGTTTTCTTTATTAAAGATAAAGCCAGCTACGATTTCAAGATTCTTATAAACTTCTTCTGACTTTGCCGCAAAATCTTTTTCTAGTGCAGCTACAAAATCATAAAAGGCTAACATCCCTACCTCATTATATTGCGCAATAGGAGAAAAATAGGATAATACACGATTTGTCGCCAGCTGCTGCCCACGTCGGAACAAATTCATATCCCAATTGGATTTTATTTCTTGAATCAATTCCTTCATTCTTTTACTATTGTCAAAGCGGCTATGAGCAATGATCTGCTCAGTTAAGTTTAATAATTGAGGCAGCTTTTCCACCAAGGATTTGCCTTTAACTATAAATTTCGGTAAGTATTTTGAATCATTCGCATTTTCTGTGAAAACTGCTACATCAAAAACAATCCCCCCTGTATTCTTGTTTACTTCATTGGATAGCGCTGAGTATTCATATTGCTGAGTAGAAATCTTTCCTAATATCTCTGATAATAAGTACATATACGGTAAATATTCTTGAGGTACTAGACATGTATCAAAATACATATTCACGTAGGCAATAGCATTGGTACGAAGTGGATGCAGTAAAACAGGCACTCCTAATTCTTCTTTCTCTATTACTATTAATTCTTCTGATTTTACTTCGATATCTTGCCGAGTGAGTAGAGGAATGGTCGCTAAGGCTTCTGGTGAATCTGCTGTTTCTTGTAATGTCTTTAAGCGCTTTGTTTGTTCAACTAACTCATTAATTTCAGCATCAGATAAAGATGCTTTATATTCAGCTAAGTATTTACGTAGTTCTTCATCTTTTTCTTCTGCTAGACCATGCTTTGGTTTTAAGATTACCAAAGCTTGATGATTATTGTTGAGCAGGTACTTCTCGATCAACTGTTCAAAGTAATTGTTTTTTAATGCAGCTTTTATTTTTACTAAGTCATCCTCATACCCTAAATGAATAAAAGGGCTTGCATCATACAACCAGCTATCCATGCATTTAATATTATAGACAAGTCCTCTAGGCCGAGTCCCATAATTTGCTTCTCGTAACGTAAATTCAAAAATGTTAATACATGCTTCAATTAATTCTTTGTCAATACCCACTCGGACCAGTCTTTTAAGTTCTTCATCTACAACTTGAATAAATTTTTCTTTTTCACTTTCATTAGAACCCGTAATAACAACCCCAAAAGTAGGCTGTAGTATACTTTTCACAAAAGTCCCTACCACATCTTTACCAATTTCTGCTTCAATCAAAGCATTTCGTAAAGGTGCAGCCGGCGTTTCAAGAAGTAGGTACTCTAATATTTGAAAAGCTAGACAAATCTCTGAATTAGTCGCTTTCCCTAATACGAAATTTCTACTTAAAAACGTTTTATCTTCTATATTCTCACTAGGGGCAATTGAATATTCAAAAACATTTTCCACTTTTTGTTTAAATACAGGCTGTAAAGCAATTTGAGAATTCACTTCAATTTTTTCAAAATTACTTAAATATGACTCATCCAAGAACTTTAAATTATCAAGTATGTCTAAATCTCCATATAAGAAGATATATCCATTGGAAGGATGGTAGTATTTCTTATGAAAATTTATAAATTTCTCTTGGGTTAAATCGGGAATAAACTCAGGATCACCACCTGATTCTACACCATATGCAGTATCAGGGAATAAAGATTCAAAATTTTTCTTTTCCAATATTGCATCTGCTGAAGAAAAAACCCCCTTCATTTCATTATATACTACTCCTTTATAAGTAATTTCATCCAATGGATTCTCCAATTCATAATGCCAGCCTTCCTGCATTAGCGTTTCTGGAGCATTATATATATTGGGATAAAATACTGCATCCAAATATACGTCCATTAAATTACGAAAATCCTTACTATTGCGACTTGCTACTGGATACATTGTCTTATCAGGAAATGTCATGGCATTTAGATAAGTATTCAAGGAACCTTTTACTAATTCAACAAAAGGCTCCTTCATGGGAAATTTACGGGAGCCGCACAATACAGAATGCTCAACAATATGAGCAACACCTGTACTATCTTCCGGAGGTGTGCGAAACGTAACAGAAAATACTTTATTATCATCATCATTTTGCAAATATAACAATCGCGCGCCACTTTTTTCATGATAAAATTTTCTGGCAAGCGAACTTATTTCATCAATTTTTTCTTCTTCTTCCAAACGAAAACCATGATATAAACTGCCTTTTATTAAATCCATTCCATTACCTCTTTTCAAAAAATTTCATTCTTATTATCTTATTCGCTATCATAGGAACAACGTCCTGCAAATGGGGTTTTCTAGAACACGATTCAAGATTCCACGTCACTACTATATGCCAAATGGATTAAAAGATTGACGCTAGCAGAGTAAAATGAGAAAATATACTATATGTCCAAGATATTATAGTGCTAGAAAGGATGTTTAATTTGGAAACTTTAATTTATTACTCTTCCATATTAGGTGGCATTTTGCTATCTGTTACTCTCATTTGGGTAGCAATTTATAATTTTAAAATCTCCCAAACTAAAAAGGCAAGTTTATTTCTTCTCTCTGGATTATCTCTTGGAATCTTACTTATTTATAATATCCTATTTCCACAATAAAAATTTATTTAAATTACCAGCCTCTAATCTTAAATATTTTTGAACTAAATGTCGATTGCAGGGCATCTCCAAACAAATGTGAGATACATCCTAAAAATACATAAGGCGCAGCCCCTTTTATGCATAAAAAAGGAACTGATAAAACAGCACCCCCTAGCAAGGTATGACAAAATCCCCTATGACTCATAAAGCCTACAAAAATATTTAATCTGCCAAGCATCGATTTGTGATGATCAATATCCGGCAATATACTGCCAATCACTATAAATAAAATATCCATAGGCCGTATCGCGAATTCTAGACTAAAAAAAAGTCCTATAATAATATGTATTACCCAATTGAAAATAATCACCTATTTCATCATGTATTATAAATTATGCTGCATCGTTTTATATAATTTTTTCAAACAATTACGAACATTCGTTTGTATTTTTATACTAAAGCAAACATTCGTTCTTGTAAAGAGAATTTGAAAATTTTTTCGCTGAAATACTAGGAGGACGTATTCATGGATATGATTAAAAACTTGGCATTTTTAGACTATTTATTTGATGGAATCTATTTAGTTGATAAAGAAGGTACTATTTTATTCGCTAACCACTCAGCGGAAAAGATAAGCGGTCACATTGCAACCGAGATCGTAGGACATAAGTACAGCGATGACATTCTTCAAGAAGATTCTAATAAAAAAGAGCCCTTTTGTTTATCAAATCCTATCCTTTCTGAAAAGGCAGTTTACCTACGCCATAAAGATAACTCTTTAATTCCAATATCAATTCGCTTGATTCCCTTATTAAACGACGAAGGTTTAAACAATGTCACATTAATAGCCTTTACTAAAACTATTTTTATTGAAAACATGAATCAAGTAAAAGACTTAGCTCGCAAAGCATTTATCGACACTCTAACTGGACTCCCTAACAAAGAATATCTCGACAGTAAACTAAAAAGTTTATTGACATCTACAGAAATTCAAAATAATAATACGTTAGGTCTGTTTTTTGTTAAACTCGATAATCTGAAACAAATTAATGACATTCATGGGACATTAGCAGGAGACATGACATTAAAGGCAATTGCAAAAAATCTATTTGACAATAAGCAACACCCCAACAATATCATATGCCGATGGGATAGCAGTCTATTTTTCGTCTTAACTAATTTTGATAAAAAATTCCTTATGCTAAATTGGGCCTCAAAAATAAAAAACGTATTGCAAGAATTAACCGTGCCTGGTTACAATAATCTTTCAACAACGATTTATATCAGTGGAGTGATCTCTCCGTTAGGGGAAAATTTGGACAATCTTTATGTTGCTTTAGACGAAGAACTAAAAAATAGCTATCAATCAGGTAGTAATATCAGTATTCGCGATCTTCCAACTACATAATTATTTATTATAAAGCGCCTGCCACAATGTGGACAGGCGCTTATGATTTAGTCTTGATTATCTTCAAACATCCCAATAACAAAAAATGTACCTCGTGTTTTTGCCAGAATTTGATTTTGGCTATCTATGATCTCACTTTCCGCTACCATTGTAGTTTTCCCATTATGAATGACTTTTCCTATGGCTTTTATAGCAGATTGAGCTACTGCCCCTTTAATAAAATTCATATTCATTTCAAGAGTCACTACTTTCTTCCCGGTGGTAGCACATGCAATTCCCATAGCTGAATCACCCAAAGAAGCTAAAGCACCACCATGAGCGATGTTATACAAATTTGTATGTTTACCAGCAAGCACAGGCATATGAAGTTCTACCTTGCCTTCTTCCACATGTCCAATAGAAATATCCAATAATTTGATATACGGATTTTCGTTATAAATCGTAACGAGGTTCTCTTTTAACCATTCTGTAATGTTTTCCATATTAATCTGCTCCCAACATTCTATTACTTCTAGCTGCTACTATGTACTATATAGTATGATTAGGTAATTCGAATCCTATTATGAACCTTAACTTCTTTTAAAGGGCAATGCCTTCCAGTAGACCATTTGACTTTAACAACAACTAAACACTTATATAAAAAGTAAAAACTCTCGCAGATTGTGCAAGAGTTTTCAATTTCATGATACTTTTTGAATCAGAACTCTATTTACACGCATAACGTCAGCCTCTGTAATAATAAAGTCATATCCTTCATAAGAAATTTTTCGATTTACCTCAAGAGGTAACTCCGTTCTTGCGCAAATCCAGCCACCAAGAGTATCCACATCCTCTGTTGGAAGCTGTAAGTCAAAAAAGTCATTAAATTCCTCTATCAAGATACGTCCATCTACTAAATGAGCATCTTTTTCATGACTTTCAATTAACGGACGTTCATCGTCAAACTCGTCATGCATTTCCCCTACAATTTCTTCTAGAATATCTTTTACTGTGACAAGTCCCGCAGTACCACCGTATTCGTCTATAGCAATTGCTATCTGCGCCTTATTTTTCTGCAGAAGTTTTAAAACAGAACTAATCTGCATCGATTCAGGTACAGCCAGCACATTTCTCGTAATGCTTTCCAAATCAGGCTTAGCGGTTAATGCAAGTGGCGATAAAAGATCTTTAATATGAATAAAGCCAATTATATTATCTTTATTGGAATCACATACAGGATATCGCGTTTTTCCTTCTTGTATTGCGACCTCCAGGTTATCCTTATAAGACTTTTTAATGTCCAAACATACCATATCTGTTCGTGGAATCATTACCTCACGAGCATGTCTTTCCGCAAAGTCGAATATATTATCCATTAGGGTTAATTCTGTCTGATTTATAAAACCTTGTCTGTGACTCTCCTCCATAAGAATACGTATTTCTCCTTCTGTATGGGCAGATTCACTATCAGTTGCAGGCTCAACACCTAATAATTTCAAAAACTGATTCGCCGTTCCATTCATAAACCAAATAAAAGGATACATGATCTTATAAAAGGCAATTAAAGGGGGAGCCGCCCACATAGTCACTTGCTCTGCTTTTTGAATTGCCATTGATTTAGGTGCCAATTCGCCCAAGATAATGTGCAGAGAAGTAATTACAGAAAAGGCAATCACAAAAGAAATAGTTGCAATGATTTCTTGCGATAAACCAAATACCAAAAGCAGTGGAGCAATAATGCTGGCAACTGCCGGTTCACCTACCCAACCCAATCCAAGAGAAGCTAAGGTAATCCCTAGCTGACATGCTGACAAATAGGCATCCAGATTTTTGGTTAAACGTTGCGCAAATTTCGCTCTTACATTTCCTTCTGAAACCAACGTTTCGATTCGAGTGCTCCGAACCTTAACCATGGCAAATTCTGCGGCAACAAAGAATCCATTTAACATAACCAAACCTAAAACCAAAATTGTATTAAACATTATAGACGCAGGGTCCAATAAATATCCCTATTATCCCTCATCCATTGGGGAAATAGGACACCTCCTCTATTTTATATATTGTAACATTATACCACATTTTTTAAATTATTT
The DNA here is from genome assembly GCF_900114615.1 of Pelosinus propionicus DSM 13327. Classification (GTDB taxonomy): domain Bacteria; phylum Bacillota; class Negativicutes; order DSM-13327; family DSM-13327; genus Pelosinus; species Pelosinus propionicus. Next base: position 56,505 of record NZ_FOTS01000025.1, read on the forward strand.
AAAATAGATCTAGCCTCTATTCGATTAATACTACACTCCATTAGAGCGATACATCATCATTTTCTTTAAAATTCTATATATTTCTTCGTATATTACGAATTCTTTCCTTTTTAAATGATGTTAAAATACGATACTATTATCTTCACATAAAACAAAAAAGCTTCGTATATATACGAAGCTTCAATTTACGTGGTGCCGAGGACCGGAATCGAACCGGTACGGAGATTTCTCTCCGACGGATTTTAAGTCCGTTGCGTCTGCCAGTTCCGCCACCCCGGCATAAGTCAGTTATGCCAAACTGTTTAGGCAGTGTATTAAACTTTGATTGGAGGCGGCACCCAGATTTGAACTGGGGATAAAGGTTTTGCAGACCTCTGCCTTACCACTTGGCTATGCCGCCTTTAATGGAGCGGGAAACGAGATTCGAACTCGCGACCCTCGCCTTGGCAAGGCGATGCTCTACCGCTGAGCTATTCCCGCATTTAAAATGGTGCCTCAGGACAGAATCGAACTGTCGACACGAGGATTTTCAGTCCTCTGCTCTACCGACTGAGCTACCGAGGCATTTAAAATTGAATGGCGACCCAGATCGGATTTGAACCGACGACCTCCGCCGTGACAGGGCGGCATTCTAACCGCTAAACTACTGGGCCACTGCATAGTCACAATGTCTATTATACTACATTGCAACCGACATGTCAACTGTTTTTTTCGTGAACCCAATGGATTCATTTTTTTACCAGCTGCAGTCCTTAGCCACAGATATTATTATAGCATATAACCTTTTATTGTCAAGTACTTTCGTAAATTAGATTTTCTTATTGCCCTAAAACTTTTTTAATGGTTTCAATCACTTGAATATTATCAAAAGGCTTTACTATGAAATCTGATGCACCAGCATTAATTGCATCCGTAATAATTGATCTTTGCCCTAGCGCAGTAACCATTACAATTCTAACCAAAGGGTTTTCTTCAAAAATATGTTTGACTGCTTCTATTCCATCCATTTTAGGCATGGTAATATCCATTGTTATTAGATCCGGTTTATGATGTCGATAAAGTTGCACTGCTTCCATGCCATCCCCAGCTTCACCAACTATCTCATGACCATTGTCAATCAATACTTTTTTCAGCATCATGCGCATAAAAGCAGAATCATCACAGACTAATATTCTTGCCACTTAAATTCAAACCTCCTACAATTAACAACTTGCATCTCTTTAATTTTCTTTACATAATTCCATTTCAATTTAATTGCATTCTTATCTTTTCCAATTCTGTTCTCAAGTGACTTGCAACAAGCTTTTGTAATTCTGTCAAATCTTTTGTATCAAAAAGAGCTAATATAATTGGAGTTCCCTTTATGCGTGTTTCTCCAAAAAATTCATCTCTAAATACATTGTAGTAAATAGTTAAATTGCTATTAAAGTTAAAATCACTGTAATCAACAATAATATAGGAGCCATTAATCACTTTTACAGGCTCATCTGGTTTTATAAATAACTCAAAACCGAGCAAATTTTGAGGATATTCTTCTTCAAACGACCAATCCATTATTTTTTTTTCATGCACGATGCTCTCAATATTTTCTTTTGTGAAAAAACTTAATTGATTTAAGACGCCTTTGAGCCGCTGAATTAATATTTTTTCTAGTTGTTGTATGTCACCAACAATAAAATTCACATCAAAATACTCGATTAAACCAATCACTACACGAGCAAAATATTCTTTTGTCGCTTGATCGTATAAAACGGTAAAACTTTTATGTTCTACTTTATTTTGATACGTAAATATGCAATACTGTGTATCACGTTTCTCCAACTCAATTAATAGTGTAAATTTGCCAAACTCCTTTGGTAATTTCTTCAATAATTCCCATTCATCTACTTCTGCTATGATTTTTTCCATATACAACAATACCTTTCACTCTGGACTACTCTTACTTATTCTGTATTCATACTTAAAAACCTGCTGCGTTATCACCAAATATAATAAAAATGAATATCATGTCATAACTCAATCAAATCGATTAGGAGGGGAATCCATGAAACGCAGCATAAAAATCATAACAATACTATTACTGGTACTCTTCATGACTGCCTGCAGCCAAAATCCGACTACACATGATACGGTAAGCAAAGGTCCTGCTTGGGCACCTGAAGTGTCACCATTGCCTCAAGAAACAGTTGTCAAAGTAGGCATGAAACAAGTTGTATCCGATGCAGGTATACTGATTGGCACGGCTAAGAACTATTACAAAGATCTAGGCATTAAAATCGAACCGGTACAATTCAACACTGGTCAGGAAATGATCAACCAATTAGCGGCTGGACAATTAGATGTAGGCGCTACTGTTACATCTTCAGGGTTATTTAACGCCATGTCTCGTGATATTCCTATAAAAATCGTTGCAGATAAAGGCATCAACCTTCCCGGGCAAGGTTATTATCGTCTCGTAATCCGTAAAGATCTAACAGATACAATAAAAGATTATAAAGATTTACGAAATAAAAAGATCGCCATTGTTGGTACGGCCTCTCTTGATGAAATCGCTTTATCTAGAGTCCTACAAAAAGGAGCATTAACTACGAATGATGTCGATATTCAGATAATCCGTTCTTTTCCTGATATGCTGGTATCCTTCGGTAATAAAAGCATTGATGCAGCTATGATCATCGAACCTTTTGTCACTCTTAGCATAAACAAAGATTTGACTGATCCATGGAAAGACCCTGTGGATTATGATCCTGATGCCCAAACAGCCTTGTTAGTCTATGGAACAAGTATGACAAAAAACCCAGCTGTAGCTAACCGTTTTATGACTGCTTACATACAGTCGTTAAGAGACTATAACGATGGTTTTGTAAAAAATAAAAATAGATCTCAGATCATTGATATTCTCTGTAAATACTCTGTAATTAAAGACCCTGCTTTATATGAAAAAATGTTTCCCACAGGTTTAAATCCGAATGGATATGTTCGCACAAAAGGCATTCTCTTGGATTTGGATTGGTATAAAGAAAATCACTTATTAAAATCAGATATAAAGTATGAAGATGCCGTAGATAATCAATATGTCGATTTTGCAGTAAAAACCTTAGGAACATATCAATAATATAAACCTTAGCGCTTGGAGATGATTGCATGATAAAACAAGATTATTCTTCGTTACTCATTCGAATACTGTCCATATTATCCCCATTGAGCATTCTCATTCTTTGGGAAGTCATGGCTCGTGTTCATATTATTGATACCCGTCTACTATCCAGCCCTAGCCTAATACTACATGCTTTCATTCCGCTGCTCTTGTCTGGTGAGTTATTGTATAACACTGCCGTAAGTGTTCAACGCGTATTATGGGGTTTTCTTGCTGGTTCTGCCCCCGGCATCGTGTTGGGCATTGGCATGGGCTTATCTCCTTTAATCCGTTCAGCTTTTGAACCAATGATTGCTGCCACATACCCGATTCCTAAGCTAGCGCTAATGCCTCTCATTTTATTAGTTTTTGGGCTGGGGGAAACTTCTAAAATTTTCACAATTGCAATTGGTGTTTTTTATTTAGTTGTAATCAATACCATGGCCGGAGTATTAAGCATTGATAAAATTTACTTGGACGTCGCACAAAATTTTGGCGCAAATCGCAAAAACTTTTATCTCACCGTTGCTCTTCCCGGCGCTCTCCCTATGATCTTTGCAGGGTTAAAACTAGGTATGGGCATGGCTTTAATTCTAATTGTAGCAGCCGAACTTTCTGCCGCAAAAGCTGGAGTCGGCTGGATGATATGGCGTGCCTATGACATGTTTGCCATCGAGCAGATGTTTATAGCACTCATCACACTATCTTTTTTAGGTTATTTATTTTCCTTACTCCTCGATGCATTAGAAAATTGGGTTCTACCATGGAAAAAACAAGTCTAAAAAGGAGATGCATAAAATGGCCTATGAGAAAGAAAGCATCTCAGTTACAAATCTCAGTAAAATCTTCCATACAACTTCTGGCGAAATCACAGCCTTACAAGATATTTCATTATCCATCGGCGAAGGAGAATTTTTCTGCATTGTAGGCCCTAGCGGTTGTGGTAAAACAACGCTACTTCGCATACTAGCAGGCTTGGATAGTTCTTCAGGAGGCACCATCAGCCTCAAGACAACCAATGTAGACCGTCCGATCAACTCTATGGTTTTTCAAGAACAATCCATTTTCCCCTGGATGACAGTGATCGATAATGTTTCATACGGATTACGCATGCGCAATATCCCCAAAAAGGAACGGTATGAAATAGCTAATCATTATATTGAAATGATTGGCCTCAGTAAATTCACTCACGCCTATCCCTCTCAATTATCTGGAGGTATGAAACAGCGAGTCAGTGTAGCTCGCGCTTTTGCTAACGATCCTGAAATCCTATTAATGGATGAACCCTTCGGCGCACTAGATGAGCAAAATCGTATCCTCCTGCAGCATGAATTATTGAGGATCTGGGAAGAAGCAAGGAAGACGACTGTTTTTATCACCCACAGTATCGATGAAGCCTTATGTTTAGGAGATCGGATCATGGTGATGAGCGCCAATCCAGGTATGATTAAGACAATTATCACCAATGACCTCCCCCGCCCTCGAAAGATATCAGAAATACGTACTTCACTGCAATATAATCAATTATTCCAATCCATTTGGCAGATCCTAAGAGATGAAGTAACAAATAGCAAAGCTAACTCTTCCACAGAAGAAAAAAGCAACTACTAAATTAGTAAGTTGCTTTTTCATAAAAAAATTTATTGATTCCGAACATTTCTACACTATTTTTCACTAAGCCTCTATCAGCTTACTTCTTTTTCAAACTGAAAGGATGACTAAGAATCTTCCAGGACGTTTATATTACCGACTATCATAACAACACAAGGTATCCTATTTAGAAAATTTAAATAAACTTAAAAACGACACGATAAATATCGTGTCGTTTGCAAATTTCTGGCAGGGGCAGAAGGACTTGAACCCTCAACCAACGGTTTTGGAGACCGCTACTCTACCAATTGAGCTATACCCCTATGGAGCGGGAAACGAGATTCGAACTCGCGACCCTCGCCTTGGCAAGGCGATGCTCTACCGCTGAGCTATTCCCGCATAATAATGGCGACCCAGATCGGATTTGAACCGACGACCTCCGCCGTGACAGGGCGGCATTCTAACCGCTAAACTACTGGGCCACATTGCCGCATCATTCGCCGACTTAATAATAATAACATAACTTTATCATAAATACAAGAAGTTTTTAACGAATTATGTTAATTTCTTTTATGGTTCAATTATTATAATGTACTACTTATTTATAATTTTCGGCTGCCACGTTTTGTCATTGGAATATTTTGAGAGCACAATGGACAATCTTCAGATTGATAGGTTTTTACATCCAAGTGCAACAAAGCTTGATGAGGTACACCAAAATCAACTTTTCCGCCGCTGCGATCTACTAATATACCCACTCCAACAGGAATTCCACCATGTTCTCTAACAACATCAAGAACTTCTTGTACCGATCCTCCTGTTGTAATAATATCTTCAACAATTAATACTCGTTCTCCAGGCTGAATGACAAATCCCCGCCGCAAAGTCATTTTTCCATTTTCCCTTTCGGTAAAAATCGCACGAGTTCCTAAGTGTTTCCCCACTTCATGAGCCAATAAAATTCCACCAGTAACAGGACCAATTACTAATTCGACCTTATCGTGGACAAATCGTGCTGCCAGTGTCTTACATAATTTAGCTGTATGCTCTGGATATTGTAAAACTTGAAATTTTTCTACATATTGTGGGCTATGTAATCCCGAAGTTAATAGAAAATGGCCTTCTAAAATAGCCCCCGTATCAAGGAATAACTGCTTTACGTCTTCTTCTTTCATGCTAAATCCCTCATTTCTCGTAAAATGTCTTTTACAGCTTGTCTCGGATTTGCCGCAGCAGTAATCGGTCTACCAATCACCAAATGATGCGCACCATTTTTTAAAGCCCCTGCAGGCGTGGCAATGCGACTTTGATCGTTAATTGCTGCACCATTAGGTCTTATGCCAGGCGTTACAACAATAAACTCACTGCCACATGCTTTCTGAATTTGTGCGGCTTCTTGAGGAGAGGCTACCACTCCATCCATTCCTGCTTTTTGCGCTAATTTTGATAAATGAATTACCTGCTGGGACAAATCAACATTATACCCAATACCTGACCATTCATTCTCATTCATACTCGTTAAAACTGTCACTGCAATCAATTTGGGACGCCGCGCCTGTATCTCAATGGCCTTATTTTTTACCGCTATAGCTGCCGCCTGCATCATAGAAAATCCGCCCGCAGCATGAACGTTAAGCATTGTTGCCCCTAACTGCGTTAAAGTCGCCAATCCTTGTCCTACTGTATTTGGTATATCATGCAGCTTCAAATCTAAGAATATGTCTTTATTCTGCTGGCGCAGATAGGTAATGACTTGACTTCCTACACTATAAAAAAGTTCCATACCAACTTTATAATAACTAACACTATCCCCCAACTGACCCACAAGCTGCCGGACCGATTCCATACTATGCACATCTAAGGCAACTATCAAACGCTGATCACTGCTCATTCATTCACTTCCAATGCTTATATATTTACTTTACCTACCAGTTCACGTACGTGAGATAAACCTCGCTGTCTTATATAACTCTCTATCCCCTCTGCCACAGTCTGAGCAGCGCAAGGATTGATAAAGTTTGCTGTTCCCACCGCCACAGCAGTCGCTCCTGCCAGCATGAATTCAACAGCATCCTCTGCTGTTACAATGCCACCCATACCAATCACTGGCACCTTTACTGACTGTGCAACTTGCCACACCATACGTACTGCGATTGGCTTAACTGCCGGACCAGATAATCCTCCTACTACATTTCCAAGTACAGGGCGCCATTTATGAATATCAATGGACATGCCCAATAAAGTATTAATAAGCGATATGGCATCGGCTCCAGCATCTTCTACAGACTGGGCCATAGCAACAATATCAGTTACATTTGGAGATAGTTTTACGATCACTGGCAAATCCGTATTTTTTTTAACTTGTCTTACCACCGCTGAGGCACTATCACAGTTGGTACCAAAAGCGATCCCTCCCTCTTTTACGTTAGGGCAAGAAATATTAAGCTCCAGACCATCAACACCAGATGCATTAAGAAGAGCTGCCAATTCACCATATTCTTCAACTGTATTCCCTGAAATGTTGACGATAATTGGTACATCATACGCATTTAAGTGCGGCAATATCCCGGATAAAAATTCATTCACGCCTGGATTTTCCAAACCGATAGAATTTAGCATACCAGCAGGAGTCTCAGCAATTCTCCGCCCCTGATTACCATGCCTTGGCAGTAGAGTTGTTCCCTTTACAACAACTGCACCAATTTTATTTAAGTCTACAAAATCCTTATATTCTAACCCAAAGCCAAAAGTTCCTGAGGCGGTCATAACAGGCGTTTTCATTTTAATTCCTGCAATAGTTATGCCAAGCATAGTATTCTCTTCGTTGCTCACGCCATCACCTCCTGTGCCCAAAAAACCGGACCATCCGAACACACCTTTTTTCGCGTTCCATTTTTTCCAGCACAAGTGCAGGATAAACAACCGCCAATACCACAAGCCATATAATCTTCCAAGGATACTTGGCAAGGAATATTATGCTTTTTAGCAACTTTCGCTACGCCTTCCATCATAATACGGGGCCCACAGGTATAAATCAGATCAAATGCTCCATTCTTTAATACTTCTGGCAATACATCTAATGTCACACCACAGCTACCTAACGTACCATCATCTGTAGTAATGTGGATTGCATCGCACTTGCCATGAAACATATCCGCCCAGAACATCTCTTCTCTAGTACGACCGCCCATTAGTATTTCTATAGGATGCGGACATAAGGCGCCAGCTAAAAACAATAGCGGCGCCAGTCCCATTCCCCCTCCAACCAATAATGGACGTTGACTTTGCAGAGCAAAACCATTCCCCAGCGGTCCCATACAATTCACGGAATCTTCGCTAGTCAAAGCCGCCAAACAAGCCGTGCCTTGGCCAACTACACGGTATATGGTGCTTATCGTGCCAGCTTGCCGATCTGCGTCTGAAATACTGAGAGGGCGGCGTAATAAAGGATGATAGGAATCAGATACCCTAACATGGAGAAATTGACCTGGTACAGCTTGCGCTGCAATTTCAGGTGCGTATAACACCAATTCTTTGACGTTAACACCAATTTCTGTATTGCGCACAATCCGGGCCTCTACCACCATCTTAGGCAAGACTATCCCCTCCACCCACGTAATCTTGTATTGCTAAAACATAAGATAAGCGACGTTCCCGCATAAAAGTCAAAACCTCCAACACCGCTTTAGCAGTATCCATAGAAGTAAAACAAGGAATAGCGTGCTCTACCGTTGCTCTGCGAATCTTATATCCATCTCGTTCTGGTTCTTTACCATGAGTCAATGTATTTATAACCATATTAATTTTTCCCGTTTTAATCATTTGTATAATATCGGGTTTATGCTCATGCACTTTATCTACAAGAGTGACAGACAGCCCTAAGGATTGCAGATGTTTTGCTGTTCCGCCAGTAGCTACTAAATGATATCCAAGATCAGCCAGGCACTTAGCAAGTTCTCCGCCTTCTTGTTTATCTTTATCCGCTACGGTAAATAATACCGTACCATATTCTGGTACATTCATACCTGCACCAGTGATCGCTTTGTATAAGGCTCTGGCATAATGATAGTCAATACCCATGACTTCACCAGTAGATTTCATTTCTGGTCCTAGGGATATGTCAACTTGCTGCATCTTCGAGAAGGAAAATACAGGAGCTTTTACTGCAGTATAAGGCTTTGCTGGCAACAAACCAGACTTATAACCAAGAGATTTCAGACTTTCTCCCATCGCTACCCGTGTAGCTACATTTACCATCGGCACATCTGTTACTTTACTTAAGAAAGGAATTGTACGGCTGGAGCGTGGATTTACTTCAATTACATATACGTGCTCCTCGACTACTACATATTGAATATTAATAAGTCCCTTTACATTAAGCCCTACGGCCAGTCTAGTCGTGTAATCCACAATGGTATTAATCACTTTTTTCGACAAAGTTTTCGTTGGATATACAGCAATACTATCCCCAGAATGCACTCCGGCTCGTTCCACATGTTCCATGATACCCGGAATAAAGACATCTTTACCATCAGAAATGGCATCTACTTCTACTTCTGTACCTTGCATATAACGGTCCACTAGCACCGGATGCTCTGGTGATGCTTTTACCGCTCTAGTCATATAGTCTTTTAATTCTTCTTCCGTATAGACAATTTCCATAGCACGACCGCCTAATACATAAGAAGGTCTAACCACTACTGGATAGCCTATCTTATTGGCTTCCGCAACTGCATCTACCCCGTTTGTCACTGTAGATCCTTTTGGTCTAGGTATATGGTTTTGTTCAAGGAGCTCATCGAACCTCTCCCGATCTTCCGCACGATCAATGCTATCGACACTGGTTCCCAACACCTTGACACCAGCCTTTGCTAAAGGCCCTGCTAAATTGATCGCAGTCTGCCCACCAAATTGCACAATAACGCCTTCGGGTTTTTCTTTATCAATAATATTCATTACATCTTCTGGAGTAAGAGGTTCAAAGTATAGGCGATCGGACGTATCAAAGTCGGTACTTACTGTTTCCGGATTATTATTTACAATAATCGATTCTAGTCCCATTTCTCTAAGTGCCCAAACCGAATGTACAGAACAATAGTCAAACTCTACTCCTTGACCAATACGAATGGGCCCTGAACCTAATACCATCACTTTGCGCTTATGGGATACTGTTACTTCATCTTCTTGCGCATAAGTAGAATAATAATATGGTGTAACCGCTTCAAACTCAGCAGCACAAGTATCTACCATTTTATAACAAGGAACAATATTTTGCGTTTTGCGGGAAGATCGGATTTCTTCAATAGTACTCCCCGACAATGCTGCAATCGTTTTGTCTGTAAAACCCATTTTCTTGGCTTTTAACATACGTTCCGAAGTAATTTCTTGTGTTTGCAGTAACACTTCCATCGCAACAATGCCTTTGATCTTATTCAAGAAGAAAGTATTTACATTTGTAATCTTGTGAATCTCATTTACTGAAATTTCTCTCCTCAATGCTTCTGCGATCACAAATATGCGCTCATCATTAGCTACGTTCAATTTTTTATGTAATTCTTCAGTTGATAATTTCGCTATTTCTGGAATTTGCAAATGATTGACTCCGATTTCTAGAGAACGTACGGCTTTTAACAAAGCACCTTCAAACGAACGATCAATCGACATCACTTCTCCGGTAGCTTTCATCTGTGTTCCTAAGATCCGATCAGCAAACATAAATTTGTCAAAGGGCCAGCGTGGAAATTTAACTACTAAATAATCTAACGTTGGTTCGAAGCAGGCCATTGTTTTTTTCGTAACTGCATTTTGTATTTCATCAAGATGATAACCAATTGCAATCTTACTTGCTACTTTTGCAATGGGATAACCAGTGGCTTTTGAAGCCAAGGCACTTGAACGGCTTACACGAGGATTTACTTCAATAACATAGTATTGGTTACTATGAGGATCAAGGGCGTATTGTGCATTACAACCACCTTCAATTCCCAATTCTCGAATTATTTTCAGGGATGCCGTTCGCAGCATCTGATACTCGTGGTCACTAAGTGTTTGCGATGGCGCTACTACAATACTATCGCCCGTATGAATACCTACTGGATCAAAGTTTTCCATATTGCATACTACAATACAATTGTCTGCCGCATCTCGCATAACTTCATACTCAATTTCTTTCCAGCCAGCAACACTGCGTTCAACAAGTACCTGCCCGATCATACTGTATTTTAATCCACGAATAACAACATTAATCAATTCACTTTCGTTATTGACAATCCCGCCACCAGCGCCTCCCATGGTATAAGCAGGGCGCACAATAATCGGATAGCCGATTTTACGAGCAAATTCACAAGCACTTTCTACATCTTCTACGGTAATACTTTCTGGAACAGGCTGGCCGATGGATTGCATTGTTGCTTTAAATAGTTCACGATCCTCAGCTTTTTTAATTGCTTCCAATGAAGTTCCTAATAGTTCTACATTAAAGTTGGCCAATACACCGTTCTCATATAAATTAACAGCCAAATTAAGACCAGCCTGACCACCTAATGTTGCCAGAAGTCCATCGGGACGTTCTTTTGCAATAATCGCTTCTAGAAAATCGGGAGTTAAAGGCTCAATATATACACGATCTGCAACATTGGTATCTGTCATAATCGTAGCTGGATTACTGTTCACCAACACGACTTCCAATCCCTCTTCTTTTAGAGCACGGCAAGCTTGTGTACCTGCATAATCAAACTCAGCCGCCTGACCAATTACAATTGGACCAGATCCAATCACCATTACTTTTTTAAGATATTTCTTTTTCGGCATAACTATACTCCCTTCGGCAACAGCGCCATAAATTCATCAAACAAATAGGTATTATCATCGGGCCCTGGCGATGCTTCCGGATGATACTGCACCGAAAATACAGGTAATTCTTTATGACGCATTCCTTCTACAGTATTATCATTTACAGATCGATGAGTAATCGATACATCAATATTTTCCAAAGAAGATTCTTCTACTGCATATCCATGGTTTTGAGATGTAATATGTACTCTGCCTGTCAGTAAGTTCTTTACAGGTTGATTGGATCCTCGATGACCAAATTTCATTTTATAGGTATCGGCACCTAACGCTAAGGCTATCAGCTGATGCCCTAAGCAAATACCGAATATCGGTTTCTTGCCAATTAACTCTTTTATCGTTTCAATAGCATAAGGCACATCTTTAGGATCGCCTGGGCCATTTGATAAAAATATACCATCTGGATTTAGTTTTAAAAGTTCCTCAGATGTTGCATCTGCTGGTAAAACCGTCAATTTGCAGCCAAGATTATGAAGGGAATTTAAAATATTTTGTTTTATTCCAAAATCCATTACCACAATGTGAGGTCCATTGTTTTCCATCACATAAATTTCTGGAGTGGTTACTTCTTGTACTTCTTTTACTTCAGGTACTACTGCAAAATATTTTTTTATGACTTCGTCACTAGCATCATCAGGAACAATAACTCCCTTCATCGTTCCGTTCGAACGAATACGTCGGGTAATCGCCCGAGTATCCACTCCATATATGCAAGGAATTTTATTCTCGGTCAAATATTGTGTCAACGTATTTTCACATTGATAATTACTAGGTTCTTCACAAAGCTCACTAATAATAAATCCTCTTACAAAGGACTTTCTTGACTGCTGAAACAACTCTGCTACGCCATAATTTCCAATCAAAGGATAGGTCAAGGCTACAATTTGCCCGCAATAAGAAGGGTCCGTTAATATTTCTTGATATCCAGTCATACCTGTATTAAATACTACTTCACCAACAGCAGCACTGTCCCCTACTAGTTTTCCATAAAACACGGACCCATCTTCTAATATAAGTTTTCCTTTCATATACACACCTTACCCTTACGCATCACGAATTTACCACTTACTAAGGTGGCAACCGCTTTGCCCTTTAGTATTTTTTTATCAAATGGAGTATGCTTGCCTTTTGTATAAAAAGCACTGCTATCTACAGTCCATTCTAATTCAGTATCAATAACAGTGACATCTGCTGGTGCACCTACTTTTAAGCTGCCTGCCTGAATATTTAGTATCGAAGCAGGAGCAGTTGACATTTTTTCAACAATCTCAACCAATGTAAATTTTCCGGTATGATAAAGATCTGTCAGAATAACTCCCAATGCTGTTTCAAGACCTGCAAATCCAGGCGGTGCCTGTTTAAATTCAATATCTTTTTCTTCAAAGGCATGAGGTGCATGATCTGTCGCAATGGCATCCAAAGTTCCATCTTTTAACCCTTCTAACAAGGCAGCAACATGATCTGCCGAACGTAAGGGCGGATTCACCTTAGCTGCTGTACTAAAAGTTTTGACCGCTTCATCTGTTAGCGTCAGATGGTGAGGCGTCGCCTCAGCAGTAACTTTTACACCCCGTTTTTTTGCTTGACGAATCAATTCTACTGCCCCTTTGCTACTTACATGAGCGATGTGCAGCTGAGAATCAGTGTACTCTGCAAGCATGATATCTCGAGCCACAGCAATATCTTCTGCAACGGAAGGACGCCCCTTCATTCCTAACATAGCCGAAACGGCACCTTCATGCATTACTCCCTCATCCACTAGAGATTCATCCTCTGCATGAGAGATCACAGGGCATCCAAACATATCTGTATATTCCAGACCTATTTTAAAAAGCTTATTGTTATCCAAGGAGCTTCCATCATCTGAGATAGCAACCGCTCCAGAAAGTATCATATCACCAATTTCAGCTAACTCTTTTCCTTGCTGCCCTTTGCTTAAAGCACCAATTACCTTTATATTGACGATTCCTTCTAACTGGGCTCTGTGCAATATTCCTGAAACGATAATTGCCTGATCTACTACTGGCTTTGTATTTGGCATGCAAGCAATGGTAGTAAATCCTCCTGCTGCCGCGGCTTTCGTGCCTGATGCAATATCTTCTTTTGCCTCTAAGCCTGGTTCTCTCAAATGTACATGCATATCTACAAAGCCCGGGGTAATCACTAATCCTTGGGCATCAAAAACATCGACTCCAACGGTACTTAAATTCTCACCAATTTGCGCCACAAGACCATTTTCAATAAGCAAATCGGCTACCTGATTATAATTCTGAGTAGGATCAATAATGGTTCCACCTTTAAGCAGTAGTTTCAATGTTCTTACCTCCTGTCAGCACTAAAAACAAAGCTGCCATTCTGATTGCCAACCCATTCTTTACCTGCTCCTGAATAACCGATTGATCACAATATGCTACATCAGGAGATATTTCTAGACCTCGGTTCATAGGCCCTGGATGCATAATCAATGCATCTGGCTTTGCTAAGTCCAGACGCGTTTGATTAATACCAAAAATTCGAGCATATTCTCTTGCTGAAGGAAATAATCCTTTATGCTGCCGTTCTCGTTGAATGCGCAAAACATTTACAACATCAGCTCCCTCAAGAGCCTCTTCTACCCTATTATGCACATGTACTCCAACTTCCTGTATGTAATAAGGCATTAATGTTTTAGGCCCTGCTAAATGCACTTCGGCTCCCATTTTCAAAAGCCCCCAAATATTGGATCTAGCAACTCGGCTATGAAATATGTCACCAACGATGGCTACTTTTAATCCTTCAAGTCGTCCTTTAACCTCTTTTATTGTAAACATGTCCAATAACCCTTGTGTAGGGTGCTCATGAGCACCATCTCCAGCATTAATGATTACAGGTGAAGCTATATTGGCTGCATATTGCGCAGCCCCTTCTGCTTCATGACGCATAACAATTACATCGACACCCATCGCTTCAACCGTATATAAAGTATCTCTTAGACTTTCACCCTTCGTCACACTGCTAGCACTAGCAGTGATATTAACCACATCTGCTCCTAAGTATTTACCTGCTAATTCAAAAGAAGTGCGTGTTCGGGTACTGGCTTCAAAAAACAAGTTTACAATTGATTTACCTCTTAATGTAGGCACTTTTTTAATATCTCGATCAATGATTCCCTTCATTTGGCATGCTGTCTCTAAAATTAATCCTATTTCAGGCACTGTCATCGTTTCAAGACCTAAAATATCTTTGCCACGTAATGATATTTGGCGTTTACTCACTGTGACTCCTCCTTATATAAAAAACTCCTTACTATGTACGCAAGGAGTTTCAAGAACAACAAGACAAACTTGTGCCAAACAAACATCCTTGCCAAACTCTCTGGATTAGCTTAAAGGATAGTATTTGTATTTTTTCTATAGAATACGCCCTACCAATTTAAATTGCAATTCGATTTATATTTATGCATTTTTATCTCATATATATACTATCAAATTAGTGAATTGATTGTCAATCCTTTTAAAGAAACATAAAAAACCTTCTTACGTGATGACGCAAGAAGGCATAAATATACGCTACTCTATTACATGTCTCCTTTGCGGCCTCACAGGACCACCTTAAAGGCAGTATTCTATTGAATACACTATATCAAACCAGTGTATATTTGTCAACAATTTATCCATTACATATATGATCTTAGTCTTTTTTATTCATGAATCGCAAAATTTAACATTCATTATAGAACAGATATAGTTTTTGCAAATTGAGATGCATCTTTCCTCCTTCCCCTCAGTCTTACTCTAATTTAACCACATACTTGATAAATAAATTTTTCTTTGTTATAATACAACTATATTTTAGTACCAGGTGTTAATATCTAGTTATATTATCTGATTGCAAATGATAGATGTAAGATTCCATCTTTGCAAAATATTGGAGGCAATTAACAATATGACAACTGTTTTCGAAAAAATTAATGAGTTAAAAAGGAAACAAGAAACAATTATGCAAGGCGGAGGAAAGAAACGTATCGAAAAGCAGCATGCAAGCGGTAAACTTACCGCCCGTGAACGTATTGAAAAACTTCTTGATCCCAATACCTTTATTGAGTTTGATCAGTTCGTCAAACACCGCTGCAATAATTTCGGCATGGAAGATCAGGAAAATCCCGGTGAGGGAGTTATAACTGGTCATGGCACAGTCAATGGCCGTTTAATCTTTGTATTTGCACAAGACTTCACCGTAGTGGGTGGTTCCCTAGGTGAAATGCATGCAGCTAAAATTGTCAAAATCCAACAAATGGCATTAAAAGCAGGAGCCCCCATTATTGGAATTAACGACTCAGGCGGTGCTCGAATTCAAGAAGGTGTTGATGCACTAGCAGGATACGGAGATATTTTCTTCAATAATACTATGGCTTCAGGGGTGATACCGCAAATTTCAGTTATTATGGGCCCGTGTGCTGGCGGGGCAGTCTATTCTCCTGCGCTCACAGATTTTATTTTTATGGTGGACAGAACCAGTCAAATGTTTATCACAGGGCCGCAAGTTATTAAGACGGTTACTGGTGAAGAAGTCTCTGCCGAAATACTAGGCGGCGCAATGGCTCACAATTCTACATCAGGAGTAGCCCATTTTATTGCTGCCAATGATGAAGATTGTCTAGAGCAAGTCCGTTATTTATTAAGTTTTTTACCAAGTAACAATCTTGATTCTTTACCTACATACGAAACCACAGATGCACCTAATCGCATGGATGAAGCCTTAAACACTGTAATTGCTGATGCCCCTTCGATTCCCTATGATATGAAAAATATTATCAAAATGATTGTTGATATTGGTGAATTCTATGAAGTCCAACCGTTTTTTGCACAAAATATCATCACTTGCTTTGCTCGCATGGGTGGTAAAAGTGTAGGAATTATTGCAAGTCAACCTAAAGTAATGGCGGGATGCATGGATATTAATACATCTGATAAGAGTGCGCGCTTTATCCGTTTTTGCGATGCCTTTAATATTCCTTTAGTGACTTTAGTAGATGTCCCTGGTTTTCTGCCTGGCACCAGCCAAGAATATGGCGGAATCATTCGTCATGGCGCTAAAGTCTTATATGCCTATTCCGAAGCAACCGTTCCTAAAATTACTGTTATTACCCGTAAATCTTATGGCGGGGCATATATTGGTATGTGCTCAAGACACCTAGCAGCCGACATGGTATTCGCTTGGCCAACAGCAGAAATTGCCGTAATGGGGCCTGCTGGAGCCGCTAATATAATCTTTCGAGGCGATGCTGAAGTCGCAGAAAAAACACAAAAATACGTAGAGGATTTTGCAACACCTTACAAAGCTGCCGAACGAGGCTTTGTTGATTGCATTATTGAACCTAAAGAAACGAGACCTCGCATAATCGAAGCTATAAACATGCTTAAAACAAAAAAAGAAACGAGACCCGCCAAAAAACACGGTAATATCCCTCTATAAAAGTCAAAAGCTCTACATCCATTTCGTTGAACTGGTACCTAGAAATAGGACATTATAGAAAAAAGCCTAAATTAAGCCACAATGAGATGATCCCGATATTGAATCGGGGTCATTTTTTTTAATCCCCATTGATAGCGATGACAGTTATAGTATTCAATATAATTATAAATGGTTTCTTTAAGGTCGTTAAAAGTTTGACAGCTTTTAATATCGACTTCATCCTTCATATGACCAAAGAAAGATTCCATGGATGCATTGTCTAAACAGTTTCCCTTTCGGGACATAGACTGCTTGATATGTAAGTCTTTTAAGGAAAGTTGAAAGTCTGGATGTGTATAGTGAAAGCCCT
>NZ_FOTS01000029.1 GCF_900114615.1 Pelosinus propionicus DSM 13327
CTACACCAAGAGGCAGGTTCTTCGGAACCTGCCTCTTGTATTTTTAATACATATAAGGGACTATCTCAATTTCTTATTGAGACAGCCCCTTTTATCATTTGTATTTTACCTGTATCTATTGGCAAAATACAGTTAATGCTGGTACAATGAGTGATAGTAGAAGGTAATATGGAGTGAATTTTGTGATTATTGGTACTGGAATTGACATTATTGAAATTAGTCGTATTAAAGATGCCATTGTACGCCAATCTTTTGTAGATAAAGTGTTCACCCTACAGGAACAGCAATATTGTGAAAGTCGTGGTGTACAAAAGTCATCTTCTTATGCTGCGCGATTTGCTGGTAAGGAAGCAGTCATGAAAGCATTTGGAACAGGAATGGCAGGTGGAAGACTTAAAGATATTGAAATTATTCTTGATGATAAAGGGTGCCCGCATGTGAAGTTAAGTGGGCAATTTGGTGCTTTAGCCGAGAGTATGGGGGTTAGTATGACATATATATCATTGACACATGCACGAGAATATGCCGCTGCCCAGGTCATTTTATGGGGAGGAAAATAATATGAAGGTAGTAACAGTTGCTGAAATGAAAGATATAGAAAGGGCAGCAATCGAAGAGTATGGTATTCCTGGTATTGTTCTTATGGAGAATGCTGGCGTAGAAGTAGCTGGCCAAATTGAAAGTATACTAGGAATTTTACATAATAAAAAGATTTCTATATTTGCTGGTACTGGAAATAATGGTGGTGATGGTTATGTAGTTGCTAGGCATCTTCATAACCGAGGGGCGAAAGTCAAAGTTTTTTTAATCGGTAATAAAACGGCTGTAGCGGGTGATGCGTTAACGAATTTGCAGATTATTACCAATATGGGAATTGATATTTTAGAAGTGACAAATCAGCACGATTGGGATAAAGTGAAAATTGCTATGACTTTTACAGATTGCCTGGTAGATGCACTGCTAGGTACTGGCTTTACTGGTAAGCTTAGAGAGCATATGATCCAAGTTGTAGAATGTATGAATAAAATGAATAAGGTTATTATTGCCATCGATGTACCAACAGGTGTTGATGGCGATACAGGTCAGGTTCAGAGTGTGGCGGTAAAAGCAAGTTATACCATTACCTTTGCTTTGCCCAAGCAAGGACTTTTGCTATACCCTGGTGCTCTTTATGCTGGTGAGTTGTATGTAGCTGATATTGGCGTTCCTAGATTACTGGTACAAAATATTGCAATTCAGCAGAATCTTATTACCAGCGGCGACGTAACAAACATGCTTTGCAAAAGACAGCCTGATGCCCATAAAGGGAGCTGTGGCAAAGTATTCGTAGTGGCAGGTTCTAGAGGATTAACAGGTGCTGCTGCCCTGGCAGCAAGTGCTGCTATGCGCTCAGGTGCAGGTACGGTAACTTTAGGTATTGCCGAAAGCTTACATGATATTATGGAAATGAAGGTAACAGAAGTCATGACTAGTCCGTTGGCTGAAGTGAGCCCAGGTGCTTTAGGAGAAGAAGCTTTTTCTGAAATTCAAAGGCTCTCCTTGCAGAGTGATGTAATGGTGATTGGTCCTGGATTGGGTCGTCATGAAGAAACTTTGCCTCTTGTACGTCGTGTGATTATGACAGTTGAAAGACCTTTAGTGATTGATGCAGATGCCTTATATGCACTGATTGGTCATACCTCGTTATTAACCGAGGCTAAGTCTGTGCCGATACTAACGCCGCATCCAGGCGAAATGGCGCGACTTGTCAGTTTAACTGCCGAAGAGGTTAATCAAGATCGTATATATATTGCTCGTCAGGCGGCAATTGAGTGGGGAAGTATTATTATTTTAAAAGGAGCACGTACAGTAGTCGCATTTCCAGATGGTGAAGTATATATTAATAGTAGTGGTAATGCTGGTATGGCAACTGGCGGTGCTGGTGATGTGCTAACTGGAATCATTGCAGGACTTGTTGGTCAAGGCTTGTCGAGTCACGAAGCGGCATTAGCTGGTGTGTACATTCATGGCTTAGCTGGCGATATTGTCGCCAAAAATGGAATGATTGGTATGATTGCAAGTGATATCATAAAGGCATTGCCAGCAGCAATATTTGGTATTCAAGAAAATGATTAGGCATAAAATCCTCTTATTTCATGCATACTTATGATAGTGGGGTTATTTAATGACAGGTCGCTCAATAGACTCCCATTTTCGATAAGCAGCGGCTTGAGCGGCTAAATTCGGTGGATAAGTGTGACTCTGATCCAGATGGAGTTAATACTCCAATGGAATCAAGTTGATTGTTATTTAAATATGTGCGCAGCCGATCATCATTCGCCAGATAAATAAATCGTGTATAAAAAAATTGACATTTGTATATAAAGAAACTATAATCTATCTATATGAATGTTGTGTTAACTGGCGGGGGTGAAGGCGTGGCAGAATTGAGGCGTATTATGATTAGTATCCCGAATAGCTTGCTTCAAGAAGTAGATGGTATTATTGCAATTGAAAAATTAAGCCGTAGTCAATTTGTGCGTGATGCCATGCGACTGTGTATTGAAGAGCGTAGACGTAAGGAAATATATGATAAAATGCGTAAGGGATATCAGGAGATGGCTGGGATTAATCTGACATTAGCAGAGGAAGGCTTGCTAGCTGATGCAGATCTATTTGAAATGCCTACCCTACTGGCGGAGCGTGAATAAAAGATGGTCGTAAAACGTGGAGATATTTATTATGCCAATTTAAGTCCGGTAGTGGGTTCGGAACAAGGAGGGCATCGTCCCGTTTTGGTCATCCAAAATGATGTTGGTAATAAATATAGTCCGACCATTATCGTAGTAGCCATTACTTCGCAGATTTCGAAGGCTAAGCTGCCGACTCATGTGGAAATCAACTCGAAACAATCCAATTTGGAAAAGGATTCCGTGATTCTCTTAGAACAACTGCGTACCATTGATAAGCGTCGTTTAAAAGAAAAGGTCTCTCATTTGAGTGAGGATATCATGTCTATGGTTGATGAATCAATAAAAGTAAGTTTAGGATTGGTTGAGGTATAATTTTTTGTATCATATAAGGATACGGTTCTTTTAACATTTCGGCATGCAGCGAAGGCTTGGTGTAAACCAAGTCTTTTTAGTTATGAGGATAGATGAGGTTTTCCTGCTTGCAAGGAAGGAGCGGTACTATTTTAGGAGGTAAATTGATGGGATGTAAATGGTTTGGGGTGTTTCTAGTAGCCCTTGTTATGCTGATAGCAGCAGGATGTGTGAAAGATAAAGCGATAAATGTCAGTCAAGGGCAGACAAATTTTCCTCTGACTGTAAAGGTGTTAGATATTGGGCAAGGAGATGCTATTTTAATTCGAGCTGTAGGACAAACAGTACTGGTTGATACAGGAGATACGGGCACGAAAGACAATTTAGTAGCGTACATAAAAAAAGAAGGAATTACAACCATCGATAAAGTGATTATTACTCATCCTCATGCGGATCATTTGGGAGGAATGTCGGCTGTTTTAGAGAATTTTAAAGTAAATCAAATTTATGACAGTGGGCAAACCACGACGACAGTGCTGTATCGTAAATATTTGTCATTGGTGCAAAGTAAGAAGATACCTTTTTCTGTTCTGACTGCCGGTATGGAAATTGTTATTACAAATGATATAAAGCTAAAGATCTTGGCACCGGAACAGCCTTTTATAAGAGACTCAGAGTTAAACAATAATTCTATTGTAGCAAAATTGATGTATCGTGATTTTTCCATGTTGCTAACAGGAGATGCGGAAAAGGAATCAGAAGAACGTATGCTGAAAAAATATAAAAAAGAACTGAAAAGTACAATTTTAAAATCTGGTCATCATGGCAGCAATACATCTTCCTCCCCTTCCTTTTTAAAAGCGGTATCTCCAGAGGCTGCCATTATTTCGTTAGGTGCAAATAATGATTATCATCATCCTCATCCTTCAACTTTAAAGAAATATAATGAAGCTAAAATGAAAATATATCGTACGGATACAGATGGAACGGTGACAATTAATAGTGATGGCGCTGCCTATACCATAACAAAGGAGAAATAACAACATGAAAGTCTTAGCTGTAATTGATCGCTTTGAAGGAAAAAAAGCCGTATTAATGTTAGGGGATGAGGAATTCCAAGTCGTATGGCCCCGAGAAAGTTTGCCAAGTGAAGCTCGAGAAGGGGATTTCATAACCATGGAGTTACAAGTAAATAACGAAGCAACTACAGCAGCTAAGGAAGAAGCGGAGCGTTTATTAAAAGAACTATTGAAAGAAAATCAGGAAAGCTAAAAGCTTTCCTGATTTTCTTTTTGCATCTGTCATTGCGAGCATAGTGAAATAAGTCATAATAAATCTCATAAATCTAAATTTTCAAATAATTTACAAAAGTAAGCAGGAGTTTTACTCTTTCAGGTAGAAAGATTGAGTAAACGTTTACAAGGATAGCTGATTAGGAGTTTAATGATGGTATATGATAAAGAAAATTTTAAAAATATAACAATTAAAGATGTTGCGAAAAGGGCTGAAGTTTCCATTGCAACAGTGTCACGAATTTTAAATGGTAAAGATCGAGTTTCACCATTACTAGCAGAGCGTGTTCTGCTGGCAGTCAAAGAATTGCAGTATCAGCCAAATGATGTGGCAAGAGCATTAAAGATAAAAGAATCTCGCAGCATTGGCCTTATTATTCCGGATATCGAAAATCCTTTTTTTCCTGCGCTGGTGAGGGGGGTTCAAGATGCAGCTAAAATACATAATTATGCTGTTATTTTGTGTAATACCGATGGGAAAACAGAAGAAGAGAAAAAATACATTCAGTTTTTGTATAGTAAACGAGTGGATGGCATAGCTTTTACTGAAAGTGTTGACAACAAAAAAAATATTGCTTTGTTAGACTCATTAGGCATCCCTGTTGTTTTGCTGGATCGGAGAGTAGAGGGAATGAAGGCCAGTGGCGTTAGTACGGATAACCGCTTAGGAGCCTTTATGGCTACCCAGCACTTAATTGAAAAAGGTAAGCAGCGAATTGGCTTTATTAGCGGATCACCAAAACTTTCTTCGGGAGCTGATCGTGCAAGTGGCTACCAGGATGCTCTTCTTCACTATAGCATCCAGTATGACAAGAAATTAGTGTTTATTGGTGCTTTTACCTATGAGAGCGGTTATGCTGCAGTGGAGAATCTGTTATTGAGTCGTCACCAATTCGATGCTATTTTTGCAGCTAATGATATCATGGCCATCGGTGCAATTGAATGCTTGAACCGATATGGCATCCGAGTACCAGAAGATGTGGCCGTTGTTGGTTTTGATGATATACGATTGGCGACATGGTATAAACCGTTATTAACTACGATTCGACAGCCTGTATATGAGATGGGACAATATGCGATAAAGCTTTTGGTAGAGCATATTACAGGTGAACGAAGCTGTCCCTACGAAAAGATATTTGCACCTGAACTGATGATTCGTCAATCTTCAGGTGGTTTGGAGGAATCAAAATGAATACGTTGACAAAACCAATATTGGTTGTGGGTAGCTTAAATATGGATTTAGTGGTAACTGTTGATGAGCTGCCCCAAAAAGGTGAAACTATTTTTGGGAAAACGTTTACAACATTTCCAGGCGGCAAGGGTGGGAACCAAGCTGTGGCTGCGGCCAAATTAGGATCGAAGGTAACAATGGTAGGAGCTGTTGGACGGGATGAATTTGGGGAAAGGTTACGGTGCAGTCTTTTACAAAGTGGAGTAGATGCTTCCTATGTATCCTTAGCTGAAATTTCTACTGGTACAGCATTAATTACAGTGGACCAAAAAGGAGCCAATTCTATCGTGGTAGTACCTGGAGCTAATTATGCATGTTGTCAGCAAGACATAGATTCAGCATTGGAAGAGGCAGAAGTACCTGGAATTCTTCTTGTACAGAATGAAATACCAGAAACAATCGTGGAATATACAATTAGAGAGGCCAAGGGGAAAGGATGGACTACAATTTTAAATCCTGCACCAGCGCGTCTGCTTTCAGAAGAACTATTATCGATGATTGATATTCTGATTCCCAATGAGACCGAAGCATTGGTACTTACGGGCGGCAAAGCTGGCGCAGAAGATGAAGCAGCTAAAGTTTTATTAGATAGAGGCGCAGCCGCTGTCATTATTACATTAGGTAATAAAGGGGCCTTATGCTGTACAGTAGAGCAGAATCAGCAGATATTCCCTTATAAGGTAGACGCAGTAGATACGACCGCTGCTGGAGATGCCTATGTAGGTGCACTAGCCACTGCCTTAGCAGAGGGGAAAACAGTGTTGGAAAGTGCAAAATTTGCAGCAGCTGTAGCAGCTATAGCTGTGACGAGACCTGGAGCTCAGCCATCATTGCCTTGGCGAAATGAAGTAGACGAATTTATTCGTAAACAGGAGGGACAGCAATGAAGAAATTTGGAGTATTAAATCAAGGAATCAGCGAAGTCATTGCTGGTATGGGACATGGAGATCAACTAGTCATTGGAGATTGTGGTCTGCCAATACCACAAGGAATACGGCGGATTGATATCGCCTTGACTCCTGGTGTCCCAGGATTTTTAGAAACGCTGTGTGTAATATTGCAAGAGCTAGAAGTGGAGAGTGCGGTGATCGCCAATGAGATGGAAGATGTCAGCCTAAAGATGTATGAGGGTGTGAGGGAACTGTTAGGGGCTGTACCGATTCAGCGGTGCAGTCATGAAGAGTTTAAGAAAATGAATCAGAAGGCAGTTGCTGTGATTCGCACTGGTGAGTGTACACCTTACGCCAACATTATATTAAATTCAGGTGTCAATTTTTAACTGGGAGTGATACGGTATGGACCATGAAGTTATTTTACGTATGCAGAATATCAATAAAGCTTTTCCTGGAGTCCAGGCCTTGAATGATATTAACTTCGAACTCCGTAAAGGAGAAGTTCATTGTTTGTTAGGAGAAAATGGCGCAGGTAAATCGACTTTGATTAAAATTATGAGTGGTGCCCATCAAAAAGATAGCGGTATCGTTTTATTGCACGGTAAAGAAGTAGACATTAAAGATGCTCACATTTCTCGTGATCTTGGCATTAGCACGATTTATCAGGAAATGAGTTTGATCCCGGGAATGAGCGTTGCAGAAAACATTTTCTTAGGAGAAGAAATTGTTAAAGCTTCCTTTAATATAGTTGATAAAGAAAAAATGGAAAAGCAGGCAAAAGAAATCTTTCGTGAAATGAATATCGATATTAATCCCAAAAGTCTGGTTAAGGAAATGAGTACAGCCCAGCAGCAGATGATAGAAATTGCCCGGTCATTAGTAAAAAAACGTCAAATTATTATCATGGATGAGCCCACTTCCTCAATTAGTGACAAAGATACCCATGAGTTATTTCGGATCATTCGCAAGCTGAAAAGCCAAGGCGTAGCGATTATTTACATTTCTCATCGCCTGCAGGAGCTTAGTGAAATTGTAGATCGCATCACTGTTATGCGAGATGGTCAAGATATAGGAACTGTTAATATGAAAGATGTGACAATAGATCAACTGATTGCGATGATGGTGGGGCGGACATTAGAAAAAACGGATAAACCAGTTAGGGACCATATTGGTGAGGTGTTACTGGAAGTGAAAAATATTAGCTGGGGTAATATTGTACAAAACGCCAGCTTTATTTTAAGAAAAGGTGAAATTTTGGGATTTGCAGGTCTGGTTGGTGCTGGCAGGAGTGAGTTGATGAGGCTGCTTTTTGGTGCAGAAAAAATGGATGCGGGCAGAATATTGCTTCATGGAGTCCAAGTGGAAATTCACTCTCCAATGCAGGCCATTGCTCATGGTATAGGCTATCTCAGTGAAGACCGAAAGAGAGATGGCTTAGTACTTGGCATGGGAATTGATCAAAATATTACCATGGCAAATTTGCCCAAAGTGTGCAATGGCTTTTTCCTTAGTCGCAAGAAAGAAGAGCTGGAGGCTAAAAATAGTGTGCAAGCTTTAAATGTAGCTACTAATTCTATTCATAAGCTGGTAAAGTTTTTAAGCGGGGGAAATCAGCAAAAGGTGATTATCGGAAAGTGGCTTTTGACAGATTGTCAAGTCTTAATTTTTGATGAACCAACTCGGGGGATTGATGTAGGGGCAAGGGCTGAAATTTATAAATTGATGAATGGGTTAGTTCAGTTAGGCAAGAGCATTATTATGGTATCCTCCGACTTACCAGAAATTATTAGAGCCAGTAATCGGGTTATCATAATGAATCAGGGAAGGATTGCTGGTGAATTTGAAAATGATGGTACGATTACTCAGGAGGGAATTATGCCATTGATGTTAGGGGGAGTTGGAAATGTTTCATAAGATTGCAGATCGATTTGGAATCGGAATTGCAATTGTTGCTTTATTTATATTTTTGTCCATTAGCAGTCCTCATTTCTTGGATATTGCCAATCTACTCAATATTTTGCTGCAAGTTGCGATTTCAACAATTATTGCTGTAGGCATGACCTTTGTTATTCTTACCTCTGGTATTGATTTATCCGTAGGACCACTGACCGCATTTTCCAGTGTAATAATCGGCTTAACGTTACATTTAGATATTGGCATTGGCATACCGATACTGAGTGGAGTTTTAGTCGGTGGTTTATTGGGTCTTATAAATGGAATATTGATTGCCAAGCTTAAAATTCCAGCCTTTATTGCAACCCTTGGAATGATGAGTGTAGCAAGGGGAGCTGCCTTATTTATTACAAACGGACAGACGATACATATGTTTCCTACTGAATTTCGTTTTATAAGTGCTGGAAACATAATGAGTATTCCGATTCCTGTCATTTATGCGCTTATTGTTGTAATGATCGCGATCTTTATTTTAAATTATACTAAATTTGGTCGTTACATTTATGCTATTGGAGGTAATAAGGAAGCTGCGCGTTTATCGGGAATTAATGTGAAATTTGTAGAAACATGGGCTTATATCATTTGCGGCATAACATGTGGTATTGGTGCTGTTATTTTGACAGGCCGCTTGAATGCTGCTCAGCCTATTGCAGGAATTGGCTATGAGTTAGATGCCATTGCTGCTGTTATTATTGGTGGGACCAGTTTAAATGGTGGTGAGGGATCTATTGGCGGTACGCTTATGGGGGCGATTCTGATCGGGATGCTGCGAAATGGATTAAATCTTCTGAATGTTTCGCCTTTTTTGCAGCAAATTGTAATTGGTGCCGTTATTGTTAGTGCTGTGTTTTTTGATCAATATAGGCGGTCAAAAAAAGACAGCAGTGCGGTCAAGGGACTGAATCGACCAGCCGAAGCAATGGGGTCGACAAAGTCATATTAATGCGGCAGATATGATTCATTTGTGAAGACCTTATTGGTAAACAATCTTATGCATTTTTTTCGTAAGGTTGTTAGATACACCAAAGGCCAGGACTAGAATGATGCCTGGCATCATTTTAGCCTAGTCGATCTTGAATCATCAGGCTAAGATGTGCTTAGACTTTCCTGTGGGAGGTGACAGTCTTTTAACGAATTCGCCTTGAGGATTCAAAAGAATTGTAAGCGGCAAAAGATTCCTTACTGCTTGCAAGTACAGGTAGCTCAGTGAGTTTAAAATGAGAGGAGAATCAACTTATGTACAAAAAAACATTAGCGATTCTGGTGGGAGTGGGCTTAATGGCATCTTTCGTAACTGGATGCGGCAGTTCTGGCAGCGATAAACCTGCTGCGAAGGCGGACAAAAAAGAATTAAAAATTGGCTTTGTTATGAAAACATTAAGTAATCCGTTTTTCATTAGTATGGAGAAAGGTGCTCAAAAGGCTGGGAAAGAATTAGGCGTGAAATTGGAAGTTCAAGTAGGGCAAGAAGAAACTTCAATTGAGCAGCAAATCGCCATTGTAGAAAATATGGTTGCGACAAAAGTGGATGCAATCTGCATTGCTCCAGGCGGTTCAAAAGAAATTGTGCCTGTTTTGAAAAAAGCGCAGGATGCGGGAATTCCAATTATTAATATTGATAATCGTATTGATGGGGATGCAGCGAAAGCAGCTGGACTTAAACCTATTCCGTATGTTGGTGCCAGTAATATTGATGGTGGTTATCTTGCAGGTAAATATTTGGCTGAGCAGTTGAAAGGAAAAGGGAAAGTAGCCATTATAGAAGGCATACAAGGAGTGGATAATGCAGAGGGAAGAAAGAATGGAGCTAAAAAAGCATTTGCTGAGTATAAAGATATTCAAATCGTTGCTTCTCAGTCTGCAAATTGGAAGACGGAAGAAGGCCTCAATGTAATGACAAACATTCTGCAGGCAAATCCGGATCTTAATGGAGTATTTTGTGCTAATGATATGATGGCTTTTGGCGCGATTCAAGCCATTGATGGGGCTGGCAAATCTGGGAAGATAATAGTAACAGCATATGATGCTTTGGACCAAGCGAAAGTCTATATAAAAGAAGGGAAAATGGCATCAACTGTGGATCAAAAGCCTGATGATCAAGGTTACTATGGTGTAAAATATGCTGTTGACTTGATTAATAAGAAAGAGGTACCTATGGAGTATATGGTTAAATTAGAAAATATCACGAAATAATAAAATAGACTTGTACGTGTAGTAAGGTACTAAAATGCCTGCATTACAAAGAGGGCCGTAGCTGTGGTTTGTTGCAGCTAGGCCCTCTTTAAAATCAGCAAAGTAAATTTTTTCTTCTTTTTTATCTTTATGCCTGAAAGTCCTGCAGGATTTTTGTCAATAGGCACGAATTGTAAAACAATATATCAGCATATGCATTTTTTTGAAATATTATGATGATAGGCTGATTTGCCTATGAAATAATAAACTTGTGGTGACAAACGGAGGTGTTATAAATTGCGTCGATTTCGTTCTACTTTCTTAAGTCTGCTATTCTTGATGCTATTTTTGGTGCCTCAGGCTGGTATGGCGGCGTTAAATGATAATAAATCAGGGACTAGTCCTGCACCAGCTATCGCTTCATTGAAAACAACTGCTCTAGCGCAGACAAAACTTTCTGGTAGCAATCAGTTAATCAATGTTCGATGGTTAGTACATAAAGATGCTGTGGAAGGTACTAGTAAATTACGTTTAGTTATTGATACTAAGGATGCAGTGAAAGTTAGCAGTAAGCTGGATGGGACAACAGGCTCTCAGTTAGTTGTTGACATTAATGGTGCAGCAGTGGGGAATGTTAATAACTTAGTAAACTTAGATGGAAAAATCGCCGATAAGGTTCGATTTATCAAAAAAGATAATAGCAACAGTCAAGTCATAGTAGATTTATCTACTATGATTGAAGATAGCGACTACAAAGTATTTACTTTGAAAAGTGATGCAATTAATAATAAGACCTTTCGTGTGGTAATTGATGTGAATCAAGTCGTACCTAAAGTCGAATATAATTTTACTGCTGGTTTAAGAAATAAGGTGATTGCCATTGACCCTGGGCATGGCGGCAGCGATCCCGGTGCTATTGGTCCTAATAAATTGCAGGAGAAGACTGTGACCTTGGCAGTTGCTCAAAGGGTACAAGCTTTGTTGGAGAAAGCAGGCGCTAAAGTATTAATGACCAGAAAGACTGATGTAGATGTCTTTGGACCAAACGCTAGTGCCGTTGATGAATTAAATGCTAGAACTTTGGGGGCAAATAACAATAAAGCAGACGTATTTGTCAGCCTGCACATTAATGCCTTCACCAGCCCCAGTGTAGGCGGTACAGCTACTTATTATTATCAGAAGAGTAATTATGATATCTTGTTGGCAAATTGCATTCAAGACAATTTGGTTAAAACCGGGGGACTGCAAGATCGTGGAATTAATGCCGCAGGATTTTACGTAATCAAAAAAACCAAAATGCCTTCTGTTTTGGCTGAGTTAGGTTTTATTTCTAATCCTGATGAAGAAAAGTTGTTAAGTACTCCACAATTCCAGCAGAAACTAGCTCAAGGAATCGTGCAGGGATTGGATGACTTTTTTGTTCAAGCCGCTAAAAGGGGAGGTGGCTTATAGTGTTTGGTAAAAAAATCGCTTTAATAAGCATGTTGCTCGTGCTGTCCTTAATGCTGGGGGGGTGCGATACTGCCGCTCCACAAACGCCAGCCGTGCCGAATGTGCAGAATGAAAATTCTCAAACAGGAACAGAACCGGGAAAAACAGTGAACCCAGGGCAAGATACGATGACTATGACAGTATATTTTGCAACAAAAGATGCAGCGAATTTAGTAAGTGAGAAATATGTGGTTCCAAAGAATAGCCATCCAGCGCAAACTGCCATGGAGTTATTAATAGCAGGAACCAAGAACCCTGATTTAGTTGCTGTATTTCCGGCAGGAACTAAGCTGCGGAATATTTCGGTTAAGGATCATATTGCCTATGTTGATTTTAATGATAGTTTAGTAAAGAACAATAAAGGTGGCTCAGCCTTAGAAATATTGCTGGTAGGTGCCATTGTCAATACATTAACCGAGTTTCATGATATACAAAAAGTGCAAATTCTAGTAGAGGGTAAAAAGATTGATACGATATCAGGTCACATGGATATCGGAGAGCCGTTAAGCAGATCTGAAAAAATAATAAAAAAAAGTAAATAATACTTTTATAAGCAGCAATCTAACTTGGATTGCTGCTTATATGTATTTTAGCAGATCAATACGGAGAATAATAAGGCAAATGACTATAAAAATATTTTCTATAAGATTGTTGTATTGCAGGATTTCAAACTTGCAAAACAGAATTTTAATATATTTATAGTGTTTGGTGATATAGGTAGGTGCAATATGGACTTTAAACAATTGGGAGAGTTTGCTTTAATTGATCTGATCAAGGTCGATGCGATTCATAACAAGGATAATGTAGTAATTGGCATTGGGGACGATGCTGCAGCGCTGATACCAGCCCCTCATCAATTGCAACTGGTTACCACTGACATGCTGGTAGAGATGGTACATTTTGATCTATCTACTACCAGTGCCTGGCAGCTAGGTTATAAATCGATTGCAGTAAACCTAAGTGATATTGCCGCAATGGGAGGAAAGCCAACCCATGTTGTTATATCTATTGCTTTGCCCAGCTACTTGTCTGTAGATTTTGTTGTATCCTTGTATGAAGGTATGAAAGAAATTTGCCATGAGTTTGGTGTTAATATAGTTGGCGGAGATACCGTAGCAAGTCCTAATGGATTGGTAATTAATGTAACGGCAATGGGGGAAGTCGATCCAAAGAACCTTCAGCGGCGTTCGGGAGCTAGTGTGGGAGACTTAGTGGTGGTAACGGGTGCATTAGGTGACTCGGGATGCGGGTTGGAGCTCTTGCAGCAGGGAACTTGGACGGAGCATGAATTCTTTCAGCCCTTAGTGTTAAGACATGTAACACCGAGACCGCAAGTTGCAGCAGGAGCGATGCTTGCGTCTTTTGGTTCAACAAGTATGAATGATATTAGTGATGGTTTAGCAAGTGAAGTGAATGAGATTGCCGCGGCGAGTCAAGTAGGAATACGAATTTATGCTAAGATGATTCCCCTGTCGGCAGAAGTTTGTGCTGCTGCCGGTGCTTTAGGTAAAGATGGTCTAGAGTATGCACTATATGGAGGCGAAGATTATCAATTGGTCTTTACAATTCCATCGCAGCAATTATCATTGATATCCCAAGCAGACCTTGGTATTAAACTGACAGTCATTGGTGAAGTGATTGAGCAAAGACATGGTGTGTTACTGGTGGATGAAGAAGGAGTGGAATTACAGTTAGAACCTAAAGGGTATGATCATTTTCGCCAGTAGGTTGACTGGGTAATTAGGAGGAATTTTTTTGTATGCTGGAAATTAAAACAACTTCTCCAGAAGAAACATCTGCCTTTGGCAAATGTTTAGCTAAGATACTATCGGCAGGGAAGGTAGTATGTTTGGTTGGAGATTTAGGGGCTGGGAAAACCTTATTAGTACAGGGACTAGCAGAAGGATTGGGCATAGCAGATAGTGTACATAGTCCCACTTTTACTATTTTGAATGTATATGAAGGCGGCTTTCCTGTATATCATTTCGATTTATACCGATTAGAAAATGCTGACGAATTATTTGATATTGGTTTTTATGAATATACGGAAGCCGATGGGCTAGCGATAATTGAGTGGGCAGACAAGTTTCCGAAAGAGCTGCCTGATGAATATTTATGGATTGAGATACGTTCGAATGTTGAGAAAAATGAAGGTAGCGTAGAGGACAGAGTCTTACAGGTACGGGCACTTGGAGCTACTTATGAGCAACTTTGTGAGGAGCTGAAACAGACATGCCAATTCTTGCGATAGATACAGCTACATTGGTATCCAGTGTTGCTTTAGCAACTGAGGATACTTTATTGGCTGAGATTACATTACAGACAAAAAAAACACATTCTGAATTATTAATGCCGCATATTGCTAAACTACTGGATATGGCTCAGGTGGCTAAAACGGATCTTAAGGGAGTAGCTGTCAGCATTGGACCTGGTTCCTTTACAGGTCTTAGAATTGGTTTATCTACAGCTAAAACCTTAGCCTATGCTTTACAAATTCCTCTGGCTGGCGTACCCACTTTAGCAGCCATGGCTTATGGCTGTCCGGTTCCCGGAGTGATTCTGGCTCCTATGTTGGATGCACAAAAGGGAAATGTCTATCAGGCATTATTTGAATGGCATCAGGGGGAATTAAAAGAGATACAGCCAGCGGTTGTGACAGAAGTTACTGCTGCTTTAGAAAGTTTGAGTCAGCAGGAAAGACCTGTATTAGTAATGGGTGAATCTGCGGTCATGTATTGTGACAAAATAAAACAGATAGGTAAAAATCTAATACTGGCTGCACCTCATGTGGTTATTCAGCGAGCCAGCAGTGTTGCCGGTTTAGGGTATAAGCTGATCAAGCAAGGAGTACGACATGATGTAATGGGTTTAGAACCTTTATATATTAGACGTTCAGAAGCGGAGGTTTTATGGGAGTGTCGTCATGGAGTTGCCAAATGACCGTTGTGATGGTACGACGAATGAATACACTTGATATAGATGGTGTTCTTGCAGTAGAGCAGCAATCCTTTATGACTCCCTGGTCTCGCGAGGGATTTGTCAATGAAATGAACAATGAGTTGTCCTATTATCTGGTAATGGTAGAAGATGGTAAAATCATTGGTTATGCAGGTATGTGGCTTATTGTAGATGAAGCACATGTTACGAACGTTGCGGTTTTACCTGAGTATAGAGGGAAAAGATTAGGCGAAAAATTAATGTCCTCTCTTCTTGAACATGCCAAGAAGAGAGGAGCGATTAGAATGACCCTGGAAGTGCGAGCTTCTAATACAGTTGCCCAAGGTTTATATAATAAATTTGGTTTTACTTCCCAAGGAAGACGACGTAATTATTATACGGATACTAAAGAAGATGCACTCATTATGTGGTGTGAGAATTTATAAGGACTGATCAATAAAAAAAGAGCCACTTTCGTGGCTTATAGGGTGATTGATGATACTTACAATATGTCATAGTAGGTAAAAATGTGACTATTATTGTATCGATTGTAAAGATAGAAAGATGGAGGCCTTTGTTTTGGAAAATACGCAGCAAGAAACCAGAAAACCGTGTTTAACACTGGCTCTAGAAACCAGTTGTGATGAAACCTCTGCAGCAGTGGTGGCTGATGGACGCATTGTTTTATCGAATATTATTTCTTCCCAGATTCCAGTGCACCAAAAATATGGTGGAGTTGTGCCTGAGATTGCTTCTCGTAAACATATTGAAAATGTACTTCCAGTGATTGATCAGGCACTACAGGCTGCTGGGGCATCATTAACCGATATTTCTGCGATTGGAGTTACCTACGGACCAGGTTTAGTGGGAGCATTATTAGTTGGCGTATCAGTTGCAAAAGCTTTATCTTTTGCTTCAGGGATACCTCTTGTTGGTGTGAATCATCTAGAGGGGCATATTTTTGCTAATTTTTTGGCTCATCCGAAATTAGAGCCTCCCTTTATGGCATTAGTAGTATCGGGAGGTCATACTTCATTAGTACATGTGAAGGGGTATAATGAATTTGCATTACTAGGTCAAACGCGAGATGATGCGGCAGGGGAGGCTTTTGATAAAGTTGCAAGGGTGATGAAACTACCTTACCCTGGTGGTCCCTATATTGATGCGTTAGCTGCTAAAGGCAATCCGGAAGCCATTGCTTTTCCTAGAGCGCTATCAGGAAAAAATAGCTTTGAGTTTAGCTTTAGCGGATTGAAATCGGCCGTATTAAATTATTTAAATAGTGCAGCGCAAAAGCAAGAAGACATAAATACAGCAGATGTAGCGGCTAGTTTTCAAGCAGCTGTAATTGATGTTCTGGTTAATAAAAGTCTTCAAGCTGCTGCGATATGTGGTGTAGAGCAGATTGTTCTTGCTGGAGGTGTGGCTGCCAATAGTGGTCTTAAAGCTAAATTAGGGTATGAATGCCAACAAGCAGGGATATCTTTCTTCTATCCAGATCCTATACTGTGTACTGATAATGCTGCCATGATTGCTTGTAGGGCTTATTATCAGCATCAGATAGGTGATTATGCTGACTTACACCTGAATGCAAAACCTTCTTTGAAGCTGGGTGCAAGGAAAGTAGGGACTTAACATATGGAGAAGGATGTAAAATAAAAAGTTTGAAAATTCCATGACAAGGAATTTTTATATGCCAAGTGGAATAAATATAAACAAAGTAATAGAGATAGCAGGTATTCGCAATTATTTTTAAGTAATAGTTGGAGGTACAAATGGGAGTGGCTGGAGATATTTGTCGAAAAGTAACTACATTAGCCCCAGCGCAAATTGCAGTGCTAGACACAATTTGCACCGTATTGGGATTAGCAAGTGACTTGGCGCACGCCCAAGTTACCTTATATACGAAAGCGCGTATGGAGAACTTCTTGGTTATTGCAGCGCAAATAAAACCTAATACTAGCTATGTACAGCATAAGCCCAACTTGTTGGGTACAACTGTTTATGCCTTAGAAGAGCCTCTTATTTGGAGAAGTATTTCCATGGGAGAAGCGATTCATGGACAACGAGAATGGGCCTTGGGCATGTGGATGGAAATGCAGGTCTATCCAGTGCGAGATGCTAGCGGTAATATAATTGCTGCTGTTAGTTTTGAATCTAGCATGGAAGAAGCTCACGTACATGGGCATCAGCTTTTGGTAGAAACTGCACAACTTCTTTTATCTACAGTGAGAATACCAAGCAGCAGTAAGCAATATCGTTCTTTGTCTGCTAGTGATGGGATTCTCATTGTGAATGAGCATGGTAAAATCATTTTTGCTAATTCAACTGCTGATAGTATATATAAAGTATTAGCTGTAGGAAATATTGTAGGACGTCGTATTTATGAGCGTCAGGCCAATATGAGCTTAGCCCAAAAGGCTATGACCATTCAAGAGCCTTGTGAAGC
This sequence comes from Pelosinus propionicus DSM 13327, assembly GCF_900114615.1. Lineage (GTDB taxonomy): Bacteria > Bacillota > Negativicutes > DSM-13327 > DSM-13327 > Pelosinus > Pelosinus propionicus. The sequence continues at coordinate 17,442 of NZ_FOTS01000029.1, forward strand.
AGAATTATCTGCAGGCAATATGGTACTGGTACAAAGGGCAATTCCCATTGTTGTAAATCAAGTTACAGCTTGTACTGTCGTCATTTTAACTGATGTTACAGAAGTAAAAAAGAAAGAAAAAGAACTATTAATAAAATCAGCAGTCATTCAGGAGATACACCATCGGGTAAAAAATAATTTGCAGACGATTGCAAGTTTACTGCGACTGCAATCTAGACGCACAAAATCCCAAGAAGTAAAAGCTGCTCTGCGAGAAAGTGTGAATCGGATTTCGAGCATTTCTGTTGTACATGAATTTTTATCACAGCAGGATGCAGAATTTATTGATGTTGCAGAAGTCGCCAGAAATATTCTAGACTTAGTTATTCAAAATATGCTGGAACCAGACTTTAATTTACAAACTATTTTTAACGGTGAGACAGTGGTGTTTCCCTCAGAGCAGGCTAGCAGCTTGGCTTTGGTTATTAATGAGCTGATCCAAAACTCTATCGAACATGGCTTTGTAGGTCGACATGAAGGCGTCATTGGGGTTGATATTAGCACCCTTGAAGATGAATATAAAATCGAAATCTATGATAACGGCATAGGCATGCCACCGAGCTTTAATCCCCAATTATCGAATAGTTTGGGATTGCAAATTGTGCGAACCTTAATTGAGAGCGATGTTGGCGGCAGTTTTGCATTATACACGGATAATGGTACTCATGCTTGTATTACCATTCCCCGTAAGGCGAAGGGAGGAGTTTAGAATGGAATCATTGCGAATTGTTATAGCTGATAATGAATCGATTATTCGAATGGATTTAAAAGAGCTTTTGGAAGAGGCAGGACATACTGTTGTAGCAGAAGCTTCTGACGGATCAAGGGCTGTTGATTTAGTTCGTCAATATCGTCCTGACTTGGTTATTATGGACATTAAGATGCCTGAGATGGATGGAATTACAGCAGCAAAGATAATTTCCAATGAGAAGCTTGCTCCTGTTCTGTTGTTGACAGCGTTTAGTCAAAAGGATATCGTGGAGAAAGCGAAGGATTCAGGTGTACTGGCTTATTTAGTGAAGCCTGTTAAAGAAGTGAATTTATTTCCTGCTATCGAAATCGCTTTGTCTCGTTTTCAAGAGTTTGCTGAGTTAGAACAGGAACTCGAGAATGTGAAACAATCCTTAGAGACTCGAAAAATTCTTGACCGTGCGAAAGGAATTTTGATGGATGCTTATAATCTTAGTGAAACAGAAGCCTATCGCCGCATTCAGCAATATAGTATGAGTAAGCGTAAATCGATTAAAGATGTTGCGGAATCCATTGTGGAAGCAGCAACAAAGAGAACATAGTCTGTCCAAAGTGCCTGACTGGGCACTTTTCTACTTAGAAGCAGAAAATAGGACTGTTTGTCTTTTGCGCGTATTATACGTTGTGACAAGTGAATCTAAAATTTTTTTGAAAAAAATATAGATTTTTCCTATTAAACACTTGCTTTTTCTTGCTGAATTTTATATCATAAATTATGTGATTAGCACTCGCTAACATTGAGTGCTAACAAGATGAATATCATTACATATCGTGGAGGAGGAAATTTCAATGATTAAGCCATTGGGTGACAGAGTCGTCATTAAGGTTTTAGAAGGCGAGATGAAAACAAAAAGTGGTATCGTATTGCCTGATACTGCTAAGGAAAAGCCACAAGAAGGTGAAATTATCGAGGTCGGTACTGGCAAAGTATTGGACAATGGTCAACGCGTAGCTCTAGATGTAAAAGTTGGCGATAAAATTATATTCTCCAAGTATGCAGGTACTGAAGTGAAATATGAAGGGCAAGAATATCTGATTGTAAGCGAAAGAGATATTTTAGCAGTTGTACAATAATAAAATTATTTGGGAGGTTTACATATAATGGCAAAACAAATTTTATTTGATGAAGACGCACGTCGCGCATTAGAAAGAGGCGTAAATGCTCTTGCAAATGCAGTAAAAGTAACACTTGGACCTAAGGGTCGTAATGTTGTTTTGGATAAAAAATTTGGTGCTCCTACGGTTACAAATGATGGAGTCACTATTGCCCGTGATATTGATTTGGAAGATCCGTTTGAAAACATGGGGGCTCAGCTTGTTAAAGAAGTTGCTACTAAAACCAATGATGTAGCTGGTGATGGTACTACTACTGCAACTTTGCTTGCGCAAGCTATGATTCGTGAAGGCATGCGCAATGTAGCAGCAGGTGCTAACCCTATGATCATTAAAAAAGGCATTGAAAAAGCAGTAAAAACTTTAGTGGAAGAGATTAAAAAATCTTCTAAGAAAGTGGAAACAAAAGATGCGATAGCACAAGTTGCTTCTATTTCCGCAGCTGATGAAGAGATCGGTAATTTGATTGCAGAAGCAATGGAAAAAGTGGGTAAAGACGGCGTTATCACCGTTGAAGAATCTAAAGGCATGGGAACTAACCTTGATGTAGTAGAAGGTATGCAATTTGACCGTGGCTACATTTCTCCATACATGGTAACAGATACTGATAAAATGGAAGCGATTTTAAACGATCCTTACATCTTGATCACTGACCGTAAAATTGGTGCCATTGCAGATTTACTTCCTACATTGGAAAAAGTGGTACAACAAGGTCGTGAACTTTTGATCCTTGCTGAAGATATCGAAGGTGAAGCATTGGCAACGTTGGTTGTGAATAAATTACGCGGTACCTTTAAAGCTGTAGCTGTAAAAGCTCCTGGTTTTGGTGATCGCCGTAAAGCAATGCTTGAAGATATCGCTGCTTTAACAGGTGGTACTGTTGTTACAGAAGAAATTGGTCGCAAACTTGACACTGTAGAGCTTGTTGATCTTGGACGTGCTCGTCAAGTGCGTGTTTCTAAAGAAGAAACTACCATCATTGATGGCGCTGGTGATGTGACGCTAATCAAAGCTCGCGTTAGCCAAATCAAAACACAAATCGAAGATAGCACTTCTGATTTTGATAAAGAAAAACTTCAAGAACGCCTTGCTAAATTATCTGGCGGTGTAGCTGTAATTCAAGTAGGTGCTGCAACAGAAGTAGAACTGAAAGAAAAGAAATACCGTATTGAAGATGCGTTGAATGCAACTCGTGCTGCTGTTGAAGAAGGTATTGTCGCTGGTGGCGGTACTACTTTCATCGATATCTTATCAGCTCTTGATGCTATTGAAGTAAATGGTGATGAAAAGACAGGTGTTGAAATTGTAAAACGTGCAGTTGAAGAGCCTGTACGCCAAATCGCTAACAATGCAGGCCTTGAAGGTTCCATCGTTGTTGCAGGCGTGAAAAAAGCTGGTCAAGGCATGGGCTTCAATGCATTGACTGAAGAATATGTTGACATGATTGCTGCAGGTATTGTTGACCCAGCAAAAGTTACTCGCTCTGCATTGCAAAATGCTGCTAGTATCGCCGCGATGGTATTGACTACTGAAACATTAGTAGCTGATAAACCAGAAAAAGACGGTGGTGGTGCTGCTGCTGCCATGGGTGGCATGGGCGGCATGGGTGGCATGGGCGGTATGGGCGGCATGATGTAAAAAACGACTAACAGCCCCTTTGCAGGGAGGGACTGCAGCCGTTGAAAGTGCCGATTGATACCATATTAGATTTAAAAATTAAAGGTTGTCTACAAGTCTATCAAACTTGTAGGCAGCCTTTTTTTATTTTCTCCTGCCCTCCGCAGTCTATGGTATGCGGAGAATCTTGCATTCGTGATTGGAAAAAGAAAGAGGCAGCAGTAATTATGTATCTATCTTATATAAGGATTCAGTAGTAGTGATGATAAAAGAATGAAATGATATTCTATCTATGAAAATTACTTAGATCTTTAAAAAAGATATAGTTCTTTGAAATAGAAAAAAGGAAAATGGAGAAAAATGTCGAAACGTAGAAGACATAAAAGCATAGATAAACATAGCAAACCATCTGAAAGGATGGGACGCAAAGCCTTGGATCTAACGACATTGTTCTATGACTGCCAGGTTGCATCATTTTATTTTCATGATGTTACAAGGCGGTTTTTTTGTTTGTTGAACAATGACTTTGGAGTAATTGGATAAGTGGTAATACAGAAGAGAAAATGTAAATATTATGACCCTATATCAATCGTATTTTTGCTAAAAAGGATGATGTTGTGGAAACGGTAAAGCAAACAGTCTTAATTGTTGATGATTCACCTGTAAATATCAGCATTATACGCCGCATGTTAGAAAGTGACTATGAAATACAATATGCAACTTCCGGTGAAGAAGCTTTATCCCTTGTTATGGTGAATCATGTGGATCTTATTTTATTAGACGTAATGATGCCAGGACTTGATGGATTTGAAGTGTGTAAAAAGCTTAAGAGTCAGCCCTTTACGAAAAATATTCCAATTATCTTTGTTTCTGGAATGTGTGATGTGGAAGATGAAAAGAAAGGGCTGGAAGCGGGGGCTATTGATTATATATTTAAACCATTTCACACTACGATAGTTAAAATGCGCGTCAAGAATCATTTAGAGCTAAAAAAGTATAGAGACCTTCTGGAAAATTTGTCATTAAGAGACGGGCTAACGGGTATCGCTAATCGACGATACTTTGATGAGGTTTATTCTAAAGCATGGCAGCGAGCTTTATGTAAGGGTGAGGCGTTAGGAGTTTTGCTGCTCGATATTGATTTTTTTAAGCATTACAATGATTATTATGGGCATTTACAAGGCGATGATTGTCTTCGCCTTGTCGCAGGTGCATTATCGAATTCGATAAAAGGCAGCAAAGGCCTCGTTGCACGTTATGGAGGAGAGGAATTTGTCGTGCTGTTACCTTCTACAACTCTAGAAGAGGCACTTGATATTGGAGAAAAAATGCGCAAAAATGTTCAATCTCTGAAAATTTTTCATGAAGCATCTGGAGTCTGTGAATATGTGACTTTAAGTATAGGGGTGGCAGTCATGAAACCGGATAAAGACCTGGCTGCTCGTTCGTTGCTTGAGAAAGCAGATCATGGATTGTATCAAGCAAAAAATAAAGGAAGAAATCAAATCCATTGTTAATGAAAAGGGTGCTTGATGTATGGTAAAAATGTTTCTAAAATTGTAATTACAAAGCGATTTTTTACTTTTTCTTCATAATTTTCACTTTGCATGCATACATACTATTGTATGGGTGGGAGGGGGAAAATTATGGTTCTTAATTTGCGGCGATTCTTTCATCATCGGCATTTGTTTTATGGTATGGTAGGGCTCTTTGCCATTGGTGTTGTTTATGTACAAGTGGCAGAATTGATTTCTGGTGGACCAATAGCGATTGCTGGTACGCGAACAGAACGAAAGGTTGTAGCGTTAACCTTCGATCATTCTTGGGGTAATAAATTTACACCGTCTATATTGGACACCTTAAAGCAGCATAATCAGAAGGCGACATTTTTTATCATGGGACCATGGGCGCAAAAATATCCAGATGTAGCAAAGCGTATGGTAGCAGATGGGCATGAGATTGCCAGCCATGGATATCGACATGAGAATTATGGTGATCGGACGAGAGAATGGGTAACTGAGGACATTGAAAAATCACATAAATTAATTAAAGAAGTAACCGGGGTGGATGCTACCCTGATTCGGCCTCCAAATGGTCATTATAATCAACAGTCACTAAAGGCTACCGAAGATCTGGGATACAAGACTATTATATGGAATATAGACTCGTTGGATTGGAAAAATCCTGGCAGAGATGTTATTATAGAGAGGGTAATGAAACGTTTAAAACCCGGTGGAATCATTCTGATGCATGCATCTGATACTCCTGTGCAGACAGCAGATGCTCTACCTATCTTATTAGACAAAATAAAAGCAGAAGGCTATGAAATTGTTACTGTGGGGCAGCTATTAAATGAGCATGCCGAAAATGGAATACTACGACATTAATAGATTGCTTACGGGCAATCTTATTTTTTTGCATTTTGGGGCAGGGAAAAGGTTATAATATCGCGAAGATATATAAGTTTAATAAACCAATAAGAAGTGGATTGTATCATTACGTCTTCTTTATGAGATAAATGAGGTGACAGAAAAAATGAATACGGTCGAGATCGCCTCGAAAAAAATAGATAATGGTGAGCGTTTAAATTTCGCAGAGGCACTGGCACTATACCAGCACAATGATATTATCGGGTTAGCTGCTTTAGCGCGCAGGGTTAAAGAGCGTAAATCAGGTCAATATGTGTATTACAATGTGAATCGGCATATTAACTTAACTAATATATGTGTATCAGGCTGTCCATTATGTGCTTTTGGCTGTAAAGCAGAAGATGACAAAGCTTATATAATGCAAAAATCAGAAGTAGCTGAAATTGTAAGCCAGACGATGAAAGAAACGCCGGACCTTAGTGAAATACATATGGTAAGTGCATTGCACCCTGATAAACCATTTTCTTATTATCTGGATATTGTTGCGGCAGTAAAAAGGGCAGCTCCTAAAGTACATTTAAAAGCATTTACTCCTGTAGAAGTTGTTCATTTTTCTAACATCTCCAAATTAGGGATAAGGACAGTGTTGGAACAGCTAAAAGCAGCAGGGCTCGATTCTCTGCCGGGAGGTGGGGCGGAAATTCTGGATGATAGCGTGCGTAATATTATTTGCCCTAATAAAGCTACAACGGCTGAGTGGATTGATGTCATTACAACGGCCCATCGCCTTGGACTGCCTACAAATGCCACGATGCTTTATGGGCATGTGGAAACCATCGAACAGCGAATACAGCATTTGATTACTTTGCGGGATATTCAGGATCAAACAGGAGGGTTTCAAGCTTTTATTGCTTTCCCTTTTCACCCTGCAAATACTGGATTTACTAACTTGCGGAGAGTCAGTTCATGGGAAGATTTGAAGATGATTTCCTTAGCGCGATTGGTGTTAGATAATTTTGATCATATAAAGGCATTCTGGATGATGCTGACATTGCCAATTGCTCAGCTGGCATTAACTTTTGGTGCAGATGATCTAGATGGAACAGTTGTGGAAGAAAAGATCATTCATGCGGCTGGTGCTACCACAAAAAAAGGGATTACTAAAAAAGAGATTGTCAGTTTTATTGAAGAGACAGGTTACCTTGCAGTAGAAAGAGATACTTTTTACCGCCCATTGAAAATCTCAAGTGGAGTGAAATCATATGAATAGTCAAAGCTTAGGAAATATTAAATTTATTAATTGTCTGCCATTGCACTTTGGGCTATCTCATGGGGGTTTTGGAGAACGTCTTCCCATCTATTCGGCAACTCCGGCAGAACTTAATCAATTGATTGTCACGGAACAATTAAATATCAGTCCTGTATCTTCAATTATTTACGCACAGAATAGCGAAAAATTAGTGGTCTTACCAAATGTGTCAATCAGTGCAGAGAAAGCATTGGAAAGTATTATCTTAGTATCGAAGTATCCCATTGAGCAGTTAAAACAGGCTCGTATTGCGCTGACATCAAAATCAGCGACTTCTCATGGATTGTTAAAAATCATTATGCATCATGCATATCAAGCTTCCCCTGAATACTTTGTCAGCCCCTTGTCTCTTGGTGAAGGGGTATTGGATAATGCGGAGGCAGTATTATTTATTGGCGATGATGCTCTTATGGCTTATCACCATCAAGTAGCTGGCTACTATTATTATGATCTGGGGGGAGAGTGGAAGAAACTCACCGGACTCCCTATGGTATATGCAGTATGGGTGGTGAATCGTAAGTTTGCTGAGATGAATAAGGAATATGTACAAATGGTATATGAGAAAGTGACAGGCGGATTTCGATATGGTCTAACACATATTGCAGATGCGGCTCATACCTTGCAAGATAAGTTCTCTTTAACTTCAGAACAAATTATTCACTATATTGGTTTGCTTAACTATCAATTTAGCCCTGCTCATGAAGAGGCTTTATTGAGATATTATAAAATGGCTCATGGTTTAGGGTTAAGTCCTAAGATTACAGAGATTGAGTTTGCAAAGGTGGTAAAATGAGTAGGATATTAACAACAAACCAAGCTGTTGAAATGTTACGCGCTGGAGATATTTTAGAACTTGGACAGGCTGCAAATGAAATGCGGCAGGAGATGCATCCGGGAAATCTAGTTACCTTTATTATTGATCGTAATATCAACTACACAAATATCTGTACAAGTGAATGCCGATTTTGTGCTTTTTATCGCAAGCAGGGACATCCTGATGGCTATATCTTATCACAAGCTGCTATCTTTAATAAGCTGAAAGAAACGATTGAAGCAGGTGGTACTCAGGTTATGCTTCAAGGCGGCCTAAATCCGGATTTAGGATTAGATTATTATGTTGACTTACTTACTTATATCAAAAAGAATTTTAATATTGCCATTCATTCTTTTTCTCCGGCCGAAATCGTTCATATTGCGAAAAAAGAAGGACGATCGGTAATTGAAATACTAGAAGCGCTAAAAGCGGCGGGTTTAGATTCTTTGCCAGGTGGAGGTGCTGAAATTTTGGTGGATGAAGTGCGGCAAAGAGTCAGCCCTAAAAAAATTAGCGCTGGGGATTGGTTGGCAGTTATGGAAGCGGCCCACAAGGTAGGACTTGAGACAACAGCAACAATGGTGATTGGTATGGGAGAATCCTATGCCCAGCGTATGGAGCATATGGAGAAGATAAGAAATTTGCAGGAGAAAACAGGAGGATTCCGAGCCTTTATTATTTGGTCTTATCAGCCTGGTAATACAGAGATGGGGGGAGAGAAAGTCTCTACTTGGGACTACCTGAAGACATTATCTGTAGCTAGATTGTATTTTCACAATATTAATCATATTCAAGGCTCCTGGGTAACCCAAGGGCAGAATATTGGGCAATTGACGTTAGCTTTTGGTGCTAATGATTTGGGCAGTATTATGCTGGAAGAAAATGTGGTCAAGGCTGCAGGGACATCGTTTCAAATGTCAATTGAAAAGATGATAACTCTTATTAGAGAAACTGGTAAACAGCCAGCGCAGCGTGATACGCAGTATAATATAATACGAACCTTTGAGTAAGATGTTTTAGGGTAATAATAAAAATCTATATGTATTGGTAATGCAGAAATGTCAATACATAGTAAGGATGGTTAGTGTGGATATACAGGCGGACTATGCAGTAATTGGCGGCTCAGGAACCTTATCGAGCAATTTTCCTTTAGGGTGCAGCGATCAAGGTGTAGTAATGATCGATGATCATGTACAGTTTGCTACGCCCTATGGACTCAGTCCTATTTTTTCCTTATTTAGCGTGGATAATTGCCAAGTGATCACCTGCAAAATGCATGGCTGGCGCAGCGGGGTAAGCCGGGCAGATGCCTCACGGCAAATCTTCTGGGTATTTCGTAAAGTAGGTGTAAAGCGGATCATCAGCGAAGGTGGCGTAGGTACTGCAAATCACCTGTTAGATCCTCGAGATTTTGTAATACCAGATGATTATCTTGATTTATCCGTGCGTAAAGATGTGGAGCTAGATGGAAAATACCTGCTTATCATGCGAGAAGCATTGTGTGCTGAAGTACGCGGCACGTTAGTGGAAGCTACTCGCAAACATTATGACGGTCGTATATTTACTCGAGGTATTTATGCAAATACCGATGGACGTCACTTTGAAAGTCCGGCAGAAGTTGCAATGATGAAAGGGCATGCTGATATTATTGGTCAGAGTATCTGCCCAGAGGTGTATTTGGCAAGGGAAATTGGGGCATGTTATGCAGGGCTTTATTTTGTTGTTAATTATGGTGAAGGATTGGTCAAAGAGTGGTCACATCAAGATTTAAAAGATATTTTTTATGATGATGCTCCACTGATTAGCAGGATCATTATCGATACGATTCGAAATTTGCCGGCAACAGGAAAATGTGTTTGCCGCGATTTACGTAAGGAAACTTTACTGAAGGGCATTTACAATAAGTAGCATTGTATGCTATATTTTGATTTAATATCTACATGTAGGAGGAATTTTTTTTACTATGCAAAATAAGCAAAATCAATTAATTTTAATTATGGACTTCGGTGGTCAGTATAGCCAGTTGATTGCCAGACGTATTCGTGAGTGCGGCGTGTACTGTGAAATTGTGTCATTTAAGACATCAATTGAAAAAATAAAATCTATGAGTCCAATTGGTATTGTTTTTTCTGGTGGCCCATCTAGTGTGTATGCAGATAAAGCGCCCAAGTGCGATCCAGAAATATTTACTTTAAACATTCCTATTTTTGGTATTTGTTATGGCATGCAGTTGACTGCGCATACTCTAGGAGGCGTAGTTTCTCATTCCGAATCGCGTGAGTATGGTAATACTCATTTGATTATTGACAAGAATACGGATATTTTTACTGAATTAGGCGCAGAAACACCAGTATGGATGAGTCACGGAGATTATATCGAAACACCTCCAGCTAATTTTGTGGTTACAGCACATACTGCAAATACCCCAGTAGCAGCAATGGCGAATGCAGAGCGTAATATCTATGGAGTGCAATTCCATCCAGAAGTAGTACATACACCAGAAGGAATGAAAATGCTTCGCAACTTCTTGTTTGATATTTGTCAATGCCGTGGCGATTGGAATATGGGCTCTTTTGTTGATCAGGCAATTGAAGCCATCCGTAAGCAGGTTGGTAATAAACGTGTGCTTTGTGCCTTAAGTGGTGGTATTGATTCTTCGGTAGCTGCTGTATTAGTGCATAGGGCTGTTGGTGATCAATTGACTTGTGTGTATGTTAACCATGGTTTTATGCGTAAAAATGAATCAGAACAGGTAGTTAAAACTTTCCGCGATGGATTTAATATGAATTTGGTATATGCCAATGTTCCTGAGCGTTTTATGAATCGTATTGCCGGAGTCACGGAGCCGGAAGCAAAACGTAAAATAATTGGTGATGAATTTATTCGCGTATTTGAAACGGAAGCCAATAAATTAGGAGACATAGACTTTTTAGTACAGGGGACTTTGTATCCTGATGTAATAGAAAGTGGTACGGATACAGCTGCTGTTATTAAAAGCCATCATAATGTAGGTGGCTTGCCGGAAGATATGAAGTTTGCCTTGGTGGAACCATTACGTGATTTATTTAAAGATGAAGTTCGATCATTGGCTAGAGAATTGAATTTGCCAGAAGAAATTGTATGGCGTCAGCCTTTCCCTGGTCCTGGTCTTGCGATTCGGATTATCGGCGAGATTACAGAAGAACGGTTGGAAATCTTGCGGGACGCAGATGCAATTGTTCAAGAAGAGATTAAAAAGGCTGACATGTATCGCAAGGTATGGCAATCCTTTGCTGTTTTGCCTGCCATGAAGAGTGTAGGTGTTATGGGGGATGAGCGTACCTATGCTTATACAGTCGGATTGCGCATCGTGTCCAGTGAGGATGGTATGACAGCTGATTGGGTAAGAATGCCATATGAAGTATTAGATCAAATCTCTCGTCGTATTGTAAATGAAGTAAAAGGTGTAAATCGCATTGTGTATGATGTTACATCAAAACCGCCTTCTACAATTGAGTGGGAATAAATAATATGTCGTGGGGCACTGCCATTTATTCGCCAAAGGGCCAAAGTGGCTAACCCGCCGACATAGACAAAAAGACCTTGCATAAAAGCTTTTAACGAAGCTAATGCAGGGTCTTTTTTTATCCTCAACCCGCGTAAATACAGGGATTTCTGCTTGCTGAAAGAGAGCGTTCACCATGGAGTGGCGGGCATAACTGGCAAAGCCAGAGAGAATAAAGAAAAATGCCCTTTGCAGAATAAACGGCAGTGCCCCGCGACATGGTGATATTTTCTTTTATGCTTTTTGGGAAAAAGCATAACGCTATGACTTTCATGAACATTGGCTTGAAACGCCCGTAACATGGGGTGGGAGAGCATATTCATGATTTTCTATTTCCCCAAAAATCTAATCTCAAATTCTCCTAAAATCGTCCATTTTCATTTTGGGAAGCGTTTTTGGGAAAATGGAGTCAAGCAGCAGAGCGTTCTACACAAGGAGGTTTTGCAAGGTGAGGAAGAAAAATTTCAAGGGTCGTTGTGAGAAGCGTGTCATTGCCAAGTGCAGTGATGTATGCAGGACATACGATGCGATCCAGTACGCTTATGCGGATATTTTGCAAGCGAGTGCTGAAGTAAAGGAAATTAGATGCAATGTCCCGCTTGATGGGCGGGACATTAGCGAATACACATCGGATTTTGTCTGCGTCAAGTCTGACAATGATTTGATGGTGCGTGAATGTGTATTTCGTAAGTTTCTGATGAAGCCGCTTACGGTCAAGCTGCTGGATGCTTCAAGGGAATACTGGTTAAAGCATGGGGTTACAGATTGGGGGCTAGTCATTGATGAAGAAAAATGATTTGTTGAAGGACGATAATAATATTATTAGGGTTTTAGAGATACAGCCTGATAAAATCCTCATTATCGACTGCATCAAAAAGACTATGCCTGTATGGGTGGAATCTTCTGCTTTGGATTCCTTCTCCGGATGCACTGGTGAAGTGCTGAACGAGGCTACGAATTTTGCAGTTACTGTCATTGATGCTTTGGATGCTGACCAGAGAAAAGCAATGTATGACCGTTACACGTTGATTGCACCAATTCTCCCTTTTATCGCGGATGAAAGAATGCGTTCTAAAGTTATCGGTTCCACAGCTATAGAAAACAACATATCAAAGCAAACCATTAGGATCTACTTATGCCTGTATCTGACCTATATGAATATAACCGTTCTTGCCTCAAGGAAGCGTCTGGATGGTGATGCAGAGCTCACACAAGATGAAAAAAACATACGATGGGCTTTGAATAAATTCTTCTATACCACGAAAAAGCAATCACTTATGACTGCTTATACCATGATGCTGAAAGAAAAATATTGTGACAGTATGGATGTTCTGGTAAATGGATACCCGTCTTTTTATCAATTTCGTTACTTCTACCGTAAAACAAAAAAGATGCAGAATTTCTATATTTCCAGAGACGGATTGAAGAGTTACCAGAGAAACAACAGGCCTCTTATTGGCGAGGGAGTGCAGGAGTTTGCCCCTGCTATTGGCGTTGGTATGCTGGATTCTACTGTATGCGATATTTACCTCATTAATGATGCTGGCAATCTTGTGGGCAGGCCAATTTTGACTGCCTGTGTTGACGCTTATAGCGGCTTATGTTGTGGGTATATTTTATCATGGGTGGGCGGAGTATACAGTCTTAGAGGGTTGATGTTAAACATTATTGCGGATAAAGCTGCTTGGTGCAAAAAGTTTGGTATTTTTATTAATACTGAGGATTGGTCTTGTGATAAAATTCCTGCTACTTTGGTCACGGATATGGGAAGTGAATACAAATCTGAAAACTTCGAGCAAATTGCAGAGCTGGGTGTTAAAGTAATCAATCTCCCTGCATATAGACCTGAATTGAAAGGTTTGGTGGAGAAATTCTTTGATGTGGTTCAGTCAACCTATAAAAAGCACCTGAAAGGCAAGGGTGTGATTGAGCTTGATTATCAGGAGCGGGGAGCGCATGATTACAGGAAAGATGCCTGCTTGACCATGGCGGACTTTGAGAAAATTATCCTTCATTGTATCATTTATTACAACGCTCAACGGATAGTTGAGAATTTTCCCTATACCGAAATCCTGATTGCCGAGACTGTAAAACCCTATGCAAGCTGTATCTGGAATTGGGGTAAATCCCAAATGGGAGCCAATTTGATTGAAGTAGGTGCTGAAGAACTTATACTTACTCTATTGCCAAGAGCTATAGGGAGATTCAGCAGGTTTGGTCTGAAAGTGAATAAAATGCGTTACCATCGTGACGGGTATACAGAGCAATATCTTAAAGGCGGTGAGGTTACAGTTGCTTATAATCCAGAGGACGTTACTTCTGTATGGCTGTTGGAAAATGGAATATATACCAAGTTTGCCATTATTGAATCCAGATTTGAGGGTAAAGATTTGACTGCTGTACAGAGTTTACAGACAGCTCAGAGAGACATTGTAAAAGGAGCCAACCAGGAAAATCTACAAGCTCAGATTAATCTTGTGCGGCATATTGAGGCAATCGCTGGCAGCGTCAGGAACAGTGCCGATGTAAGCGTTAAGAATATTCGAGATAACCGCAAGCGTGAACAGCTTAAACACCATAGAAATTATATGAAAGGAGTCAAGCCATGAAAAATCTTTCAGATATCATCAATGTTCTGCCTCGCATGAAGTCAGGGGATGATTTGATAGCCGCATTGGAAGTATTGCCGGAGTACAATCCTGAAATCTGCAATACGGATGCTTCTGTAAGGCTTATGGCATTATCGGACTTATATAGGGTATATATCCCCTCGCAAATGTCGCTGGAGATTTATAGCAAATTGTACTTGGCTCTTTTGCGTTCTATGCAGAAGAAGGGAACAAAGCTGGCAGTACAACAACAGAATCAAAACTACAGAGTTATCATGCAACAGGAATACAACGGCATCATGGGTGGATCGGATAGTTTTACCATTATCGGTGCATCTGGAATAGGTAAGAGTTCGGCTATTAGCAGAGCCATTAATTTGATTACGGAGAATCGGGTAATTGAAGCTGAGAATCCGTATACCAATGTTGTACCATGTGTGATTGTGCAATGCCCATTTGATTCGTCAGTAAAGGGCCTGTTACTGGAGATTTTGCGTAAAGTTGATGAGGTTTTAGACAGCAAATATTATCAAAATGCTTTAAGAGCAAGGGCTACAACAGATATGCTTATTGGTTCTGTCAGTCAGGTTGCTCTTAACCATATTGGTATGTTGGTGGTAGATGAAATCCAGAACGTAGCCAATAGTAAAAACGGTAAAAGCTTAATTGGGGCTTTGACACAGCTTATCAATAATAGCGGAATTAGCATCTGTATGGTTGGCACTCCTGAAAGCAGCAGATTCTTTGAATCGGCGATGCAACTGGCACGACGTTCCGTGGGATTGCAGTATACGACTATGAGCAACGACAAATATTTTCAAGAGTTCTGCAAGGTCATGTTCAGATATCAGTACGTGAAGCAAAAAACAGAAATTACGGATGGAATCCTTGCATGGCTTTATGAGCATAGCGCAGGAATTACATCGGTTGTGGTAGCGTTGATTCACGATGCACAGGAAATTGCAATTTTGAATGGCAAAGAAATTTTGAATCTGGAATCTTTAAACGAAGCATATCAGAAACGTTTATCGCTACTTCATGGCTATATTCAACCGTCTGTTTCACTAGGTAAGCAGACTTCTAAAATCAAGAGAAAAGCGATTGTCCATACTGCTGAGAATGAAACTTTAGATGATTGTGTTAGTATTGCTGATTTTGTTACTAAAGCCAAGAATGAAAATATAGATATTGTGCAGCTTTTAAAGTCGAATATGCCTGTTGTGGAGGTAGCTGTATGATCGCTTATTTCCCTACAGCATATCCAGATGAGTTGCTTTATAGCCAGCTGGCACGATATTATACGAAGTCAGGATATATGGCTTACAGCTTTGCGGCGGAAGACCTGTTTGCATCAAAGACGGTGCGCCCTGATATGGATTTTATTAATACTTACACTCCTGCCGCACTACAGGCCATAACAAGAAATATGCCTATGGAAGCAGTCGTTGAAAAGCATACCATGTTTCCTTGCTATGGGCGTTTTTTGCCGAAAGAACGCAGACAAAAAGCATTTCAATCATTGGTATCTATGATGGGAAATTACTATAATCTCTTGCCGATACCTCAAAGCAAGAATGGCAAAGTTCGCTGTTTGCGCTACTGTCCAGCTTGCGCAGCTAATGATAGAGAACAATATGGAGAAGCATATTGGCATCGGATTCATCAGCTAATAGGGATTCATGTTTGCCCAGTTCATCGGTGTTACTTGATGGATAGCAGTGTGATAATTAGTGGGAAAGCTACGCCCTCTTTAAAAACAGCCGAGGAAATGATACCACAATCGGAATCATGCGCATTTGCGGATAACGAAATTGAAATCCGCGTAGCCGTTTATTTGGCAGAGGTTTTTCAGGCTGATGTTGACATGGATTCATGTGTTACGGTTGGTGATTTTCTTCATTCCCAAATGGCTAATACCCAATATCGGTCTGTACGTGGAGAGCAGCGTAATATTGCACTCTTTCATGCAGATTTTACAGAGTATTATAGGAATTTGTCCCAAAACTGGTTTACGGAGTTATGGCAGACACAGAAGGTGTTGACGAATGATAGAGTGAACTTCTATGAAATCTGTCTCATGGCTATATTTCTTGGTATTACTACTGATGAACTGGTACATATGGAACTGCCGGAGAAAACACAACAACAGCTTTTTGATGAAGAGGTTTACAGACTTCATGAACAGGGTTTAAAGTATCCGGCTATTGCGAAAGCTCTCAGTGCCCCATATGCGACTGTTAAGGCTATCGGTGAACGGAGGTATGGAACTTATCATAAGCCAACTAAAGCGTCACTTAAAAGCGGCGTAAAACCTCAAAACTGGAATCAGATTGATGAAGATACACTATCATTTGTAAAGGCAACTATCAGCCAGCTACAGGGTGATGGAACAACCAGACCTAAAAAGGTTACTACTTTTGCTGTTGAGAAAATCTTGCATCTTTCTAGTAAGAAAATATCTTTGTATTTGCCCAAATGCCTTGCTGAAATACAGCGGCATAAGGAATCACGAGAGCAATATTGGGCTAGAGAAGTAGCTTGGGCTGCGCGTCAGATAAAAGATAGTGGTATCACTTTGACATGGCGCAAGGTACGGGATTTAACGAATATGCGCCGTAGAGATTTTGAAGCTTGTCTGCCGTATATCCCTGATTATGCAGATAGTGAGCTTGCTGAACAGATAATACACCTGCTATAAATTAGTCAATGATTGTATAAGAATGGTGAACGTATTAAAAATTTCTTATTGAATAGATGGTAAAAATAAGCCGTACAAACGGAGCATTCACGTAAGCCCCATTATCAAAATAATAAAAATGCCTTTAGTCATTACTGAAGTAACGACCAAAGGCGTTTTAATTTATATACTACAAAGGCATAATTAAATTCTGGCTGCCTATCAGTAGAATGAAGCACAGTCTTCCAAATTTACGCTCAAGACCACATATGCAGCTTTCGTAATAATTTGGTGGTTTTCTCGGTTTTTTATAGTGTATGGCATCCAAAAAGATAAAGGGGTATACTGCTTCCGTTAAGCTGAGGCATGATTTTTTCACTGATTTTCTTACTAACTATGGCGAGATTTCCACGTCATACAAGCTCTTTATCTGATCTGATATATCCCGAATACTAAGTCCCGTTGCATACAGGAATAAAATTTTTTCTTCCATGCCATCGGTATTTCGGCTATATTTATCGATGATTTTAGGCTCAAACTCACCATTACGATCATGGGGAACAGCTATTTCTGCTTCATCCAACTGTGTTTTAACTGCCTTTTTTGAGTAGCCATTCCGGTAATTTTTCGACACAGGTAAATTGACATCTTCCGACTGTCGTTCTTGTTTTTCGTATCCCAGCTCAGCATCTAATTCTGCCTCCATGATCTCCTGAAGCACATCCCGGAACATGTCTTTGATTGCATTATAACTTCCGTAGTATTGCTTAACCTTTCCTCTTTGCCTGGCTCTCTGATGACTTCATTAGGGATTGTTTTCATAAACAATCTTCCTTACTGGCTCAAATAGTTTTATTCCTATTCTTGCCAGTAAGGAAGTTGCTTCAAACCTATTTACACAAAATTTTCTGCACCCTCCAAGATACAGAGATTTCTTCACACACTCACCAGGGGATTGATTCTTCCAGTAGACTCAGACGGAACCGTCTCATCCGATTCTCTAATTGCATTTTCTACAGCCTGAATATGATCACGCATGCTTGATGATGCCAAATCTGCATTTTTCCCCTTTATCGCATTGAATATTCTCCTATGATATTCATTGACAAGCTCAGGCATATTGTTGACAACCGAGGATTTATTCTGATGTACGGCTAGCGCATTTCGAATTGAAGCTATAAACGCAAGAACAATTTTATTATTAGATGCCTTGGCAATGCATACATGGAATTTATAATCCAGATGATTTAATTCATCCCGTATATCGTTAGAAAAAACCTTGTTCTCAGACACTATCCTTTCTCTTTCCATGAGGATACTATCCATTTCTATCAGATCTTTATCAGAAGCTACGAGAGATGCTAATTTTGCAGCTTCTGCTTCCAATACCTTTCTGACCTGTATCAGGTCATATATAAGTTCTTCATTTATAACCATAAGATATTGCAAAATAGAACTCAAAAATTCGTCATCATAATTGTTTACATAAGTTCCGCCGCCATGCTTTATAGTTAAGAGGCCAAGATGTGAAAGGGATTTAAGGGCTTCTCTTAAAGGTGGTCTGCTTACGCCCAGTGTTTCGGAAAGCTGCCTTTCATTCGGGAGTTTATCCCCAGGTATTAATTTTCGATCCTTTATTTCATTAAAAAGATAATCAAATATTTGTTGACTGACATATTTTTTCTCTATCATATAAATCATCCTGTTTTTATAGTAAGAATATCATAAATTTAGGAAAGGTGCAAATTGAATAGAACTTATTTTTGCGGTATAAAAAAATTCTACTGCGAAACACATTGCTAGGCCTTACTTGTACTTAAACAGACGAGTTTATCTGTCACCATTTTGCCGTGGATTATACTACAAAATAATAAAACAGAATTATAAATCAATTCAAAAAAAATTGACAAATTGACGAAAATATTATACCATAGTGGCAAATAGGTATTACCAATTTGCCACTATGGTTTTGTGTTTAATGGTTTTCAATGTTTTATCTGGTTCTTCCATAAAGAACTAGTGTATAAAAAATAAGGAGATGATTATCATGATTAACGATGTAAACATCAAGGATCTAGACAGACAGAAATGGATTAACAATGTATTTCCGGAATGGGGCACGTTCTTAAATGAAGAAATTGACAATACGGTTGTCGAAGAAAACAAGTTTAAAATGTGGTGGCTGGGCTGTACAGGAATCTGGGTAAAAACGCCAGCTGACTGCAATATTATTATAGACCTCTGGCTTGATACAGGGAAACAGACCAGAAAATTCCCAGCTCCACCTGCATGGGGCCAGGGGAAAGATTTTCAAATGGCCAGAATGATGGGGAGTAAGCAGTGGCAGCCAAATGCCCGGTCTGCTCCGATGGTCATTGATCCTTTTGCAATTACTAAAATGGATGCCGTCTTATCAACTCATTTCCACCGCGACCATATCGATCCTTATGTAGCAGCGGCAATTGTAGCCAATACTGATGCACCCTTTATCGGTCCCAAATACAGTGCCGATATGTGGAGAAAGTGGGGGGTTCCCGAAGAAAGAATTACAGTAGTCAAACCTGGTGACAGTGTAAAAATCAAAGATGTTGAAATTGTTGCTGTAGATTCCTTTGACAGGACGGCGTTGATTACGGCACCTCCTGCAGGAGATATTCGGGGAATATGCCCAAGCGATATGGACGACAGGGCTGTTAATTTTATTATCAAGACACCAGGCGGCAATTTATATCATAGCGGTGACTCGCATTTCTCAAATTACTTTGTAAAGCATGGTAAAGAATACGACATTGACGTAGTTTTAGTGTCATATGGCGAAAATCCAATTGGCTGTTCTGACAAGGTTACGTCAGTTGACTGCTGTAGAATTGCAGAAAATCTCAGAGCCAAAGTTTTGATTCCCTTCCACTATGATATTTGGTCAAATATGCTGGCTGATCCAAAGGAAATTGAATTAGTTTATAACTATAGAAAAGACAGACTGAACTATAAATTTAACGTGTTCCTGTGGGAAGTTGGAGGGGGATATTTATTCCCGGACGACAAGGGCAAGAAAAGATTTATGTTTGAACGTGGCTTTTCGGATGCATTTGAAGAAGAACCGAATATTCCGTTCAAATCATTTTTATAAAATAGCCTATTAATTAACATTCCTCATGGGTATGGGGCGGTCTGACTCGGCTGCGCAAGGGATTTTGAGTGAGAAGACAATTCACTGGATTGAATTGTCTTTCTTGCTCAGTCCTGCAAAGGCGTCATGATTTTGTTACAAGCGAACTTCAAGGAGAATCACTGAATCCCGCTGTCTGTACGAAACTTATTGTATCCTATGCCTTTTTCGACGAGAAGATTTATGTGGTTATTTGTCGAGCTAAGCGAAAATTTATTGGCGAGGGAGAATATATATATATGTCGGCAATTGGTAATGAGATGAAAATAAAGAATAATTATTTTGATGGCTTAGAGGTTACCAAGAAACAGATTTGTTTATTTATTGTTGTTATTGCATCTTATTTTTTTGAAAACTTAGATAATAATAGCTTTAATTTTTGTGCTCCAGCTATTATGGCTTCGATGAATATCGGTACCGCTGGTTTAGCCCAAATAACTTCAGCTTACTATTTGGGCAATACATTTGGAGCTATTTTTGGTGGGATAATCTCCGATATTATCGGAAGACGTAAAACTTTATTAATTAGTACTTTCTTATTCACGACCGGCACTATAGTAGATGCTGCAACTACGGATTTTACGACATTTCTCGTTGCGAGAGCCCTAACGGGTTTTGGAATTCTTTGTATGATGGTTGTGACTATTACGTATATGGCTGAAATGTCCCCCAAGGAAAGCAGAGGCAAATGGGAAGGGTATATAGGCGGGTTCGGATATTTAGCTGCTCCTGCAATTGGATTTATATCTGGAGCTATAGTGCCATTGCACCCGGAAGCTTGGCGAAATGTTTTTTATATAGGCGGCATTGGTTATATATTATTAATAGTAAGTTATTTTACAATAAAAGAATCGCCGCGTTGGCTTATGAGTAGAGGAAGACAAGCAGAGGCAGAGGACGTTGTCTCTAGTCTTGTCGGAATGCCTATAGATCTCAGTGATGCAGTTATTGTTAAAAAATCTCGTAGTAATTTAGCTAAAGACGTTCAAAAGATGTTTTCCCCATTATACTTAAAGAGGACAATTGTTCTTTTCCTCATTTTATGTGGAGGTGTTGTCAGCTTTAATTCAACCCAACCGTGGATGACAACACTGCTTAAGATGAACGGATTTAGTATGCAAGATAGTATCTTTATTTCAACAATATTTACTTTTGGTTTTCCGCTTGGACAGTTTGTTGCAGCTTATTTTGCCGACAGGGGCGGAAGAAAAATTCCTATTGCTGTCTTTGGAATTCTATACTGTGTTGTAACGATACCATTTGTATTATTTATTAAAGACAACGTCATTTTGGCGGCTATATTAGGCCTTTTAGTTATTGCTATTGGGATAGCTAGAAATTTTATTATTCATCCTTATGTTGCGGAATCGTTACCGACTAGTCAAAGAAATTCAGTAACGGGGATATTAAATGGAGCTTCACGTTTTGCGTCTACCGGAGCTCAGCCTTTAGTTCCGATACTTTTTGCAGCATATGGAACTATGGGGGTTTTCGGCTTTGCCATGGGTTTTTCTATCTTAACTTCTATTATAGCGATTTTCTTCGGTTGGCGGACTGCATGTAAATCTTTGGAGGAATTGAACGAAAATATCTCCCAAGAGTAGTTTGATAAATAGAGACCTTAGTATTGTAATATGGATAATGGAGGGAAATGTTACTTTTAGTCTTTTTGTATAAGTAAAGTACAAAACTGGAAAGGTTGTGTGATAAATTGACTTTGAAAGCGATTAAAAAGGAAGTTTATGAAGCCAATTTGGAGCTTGTAAACAGAAAACTAGTAATCTACACTTGGGGAAATGTCAGTGCTATCGACAGAGTGAACAATCTGGTGGTCATCAAGCCCAGAGGGATTGAGTACGAGGATCTCTGCGCCGAAGATATGTCGGTTGTGGACATGGAAGGAAATCTGGTTGAGGGCAGACTATTACCTTCGGTTGATCTGGACATTCACCTTGAGATATATAAAAATTTAGAGTCGGTAGGGGGTATCGCCCATACTCATTCAACCTGGGCAACCGCATGGTGCCAATGTGGAAGGGGGATTCCCGTTTACGGAACCACTCATGCAGATCATTTCTATGGTGAAATTCCATGCACCCGCCAGCTAACTAAAGAAGAAGTCAAGGGCGAATATGAAAGAAATCTGGGGCGTATCATCTGCGATTTATTTAAAGGACGCGATCCTCTTGCAATGGGAGCTGTTCTGACGGCTGGTCATGGTCCGTTTACCTGGGGCAAGGATGCAAAGGCTGCCGTTGAGCACAGCGTGATACTTGAGGAACTTGCAAAAATGGCTAAGCTTTCTCTTGATATTGCCGGAGGTAATTGCCCGCTTTTACCGGATTTTATGACAGAGAAACATTACACCAGGAAATACGGCGCAAATTCGTATTTCTATCAGAGTAAGTAGGAGGAATTTATATGAAGACCTCCGTTTCGCTTTCACTGTTTAATGCTGACAAAACCGCTCCTGTGCTCTTTTCGGGGGATATTGAAACAAATATTCCCTATATCAGCTCAATCGGTTATGCTGGTGTGGATTTGTTTGTTTTAGACCCTCTAGCAGACATTAGCAAAAGGGCATTGAGGCTTCTGGCTGACAATAATCTAGGTGTAGGTGTCGTTATGCCGGCTGCACTGGCAAAAAAGCAATTGTTTATGGGTGACGTTGATAGCGGTGTTAGAAAGGAAATTATTAGAAGACTGAAGGAAATTATTGCGTTTTCAGCAGAAGCGGGGGCTATGGTTTCTTTAGGCCTTGTGCGGGGAAGCGTTAAGGGTAACGATAGCTATGAAGCATTCTTTCAACGTTTTGCCGATACTTGTGAAAAATTAATTCCTTTTGCAGAGCAACACGGTGTCAAACTTCTGATTGAACCCATCAACCGTTATGAAATAAATACACTAAATTCTAGCCAAGAGGCCTTTGAGTTCATACAGAAATTCAATCTTCCTTTATTTTTGATGCTGGATACTTTTCATATGAATATTGAAGATGTGTCCATAGAGGAAAGCTTTGTCCATTGTCAACAGCTTGTCAGACATATACATTTTCTTGATTCGAACAGAAGGGCACCCGGGATGGGACATCTAGAAATGACAAAAATATATGAATTGCTCAAACAACTAAATTATGACGGCTATCTGTGTCTTGAAGCACTTTCGTTGCCGGACAGCAAAACCTGTGCATTAAAGGGTATAGAGTTTTTTGCAAAAATAGGATTATGTGGGTGAAGTTATGAATACAAGGAGTTGGATAAAGGAATGAAAATAAAAAAAGATATTCTCTGTCAAATTGATAAAGTGTATGCGACATGCATTAGCGAGCATAATGAAGAGCTTATCCTAATCGGCGCTTCGGAAGGTGAAGGTGAAAGCCGAGCCTTTATTGGTGACAAAAATACTGTCATGTGGGAAAAGCCTGGCGGGACAATGAATGTGGTGCCTGTACCGGGTAAAGAAAATGAGTTCTTTGCAACTTTGAAATTCCTGCCGGTATTTGCAGCCCAGGATTGTACGCTAAATTACGTTCGATTAAAGGACGGCAACTGGCAAGTAACAGAAATAATGAAGTTTCCATATCTCCACAGGTTTGATTTGTTCGAAAAAAATGGCCGGATATATTTAGTGGGAGCGACTCTGTGTGAATTAAAAGAGTTCCAGCAAGACTGGAGCAAACCTGGGGCTGTATTTGTCGGAGAGCTCGAAAGCGATTTAACTCTTCCAATTAATATAAAAACAATATATAAGGGTATAACAAAGAATCACGGATTATGCCGTGTGAAAAACTGGCATGAGGGAGATGCTTATCTGGTGACTGGTGTTGAAGGTGTATTTTCTTTGCGTATTCCTGAAAATCCCTTTACAGACAAGTGGGAGATTAATAGGCTAATGGATAATGAAGTAAGTGACATTGCCGCTGTGGATATAGACAATGATGGAGTTCTGGAACTGGCAACAATTGAACCCTTTCATGGGAACAAGTGTGTAATCTACAAAAAGGAAGAACATGGATATAAGCCCATAAAAGACTATGATATCGAGTTCGGACATGTGATTTGGGGCGGCGATGTTGCAGGGATGCCAGTTTTTCTGCTGGGATACAGGAAAGAGAAGATGGAGCTTTTGGCAATCGGAAAGGACGGTAATGATTTTAAGACTACATTAATAGATCAGAATGTCGGACCGAGTCAAATATCTGTATTGAATAAGGATCAGAAAACATATATTTTGTCAGCCAACAGACAAATAGACGAACTGGCCTTATATACTGTCAGCAAATAAATAATTGATTGGGAAGCTTTCATAGTTGTGCTGAATACACAACACTTATTTTGAGTTGAAGGAAAAATCGAGTAATCAAAAAAACGATGCTGAAGTTACTGCTAATTTTAAGATAGGGTGGCAAATGAAAGATGGGAGAGGATTTAATTGACGACAAGTACTACTGACGCTATGTTGACAAAACGATCGACCAAGCAAAGATGGATAATCGCCGGAATTTTGATGATTATAATGTTTTTTTCTTTTATTGACCGTGTAAATATTTCTATTTTGATAGCTGACAAAGAATTTATTAAGGCCATGGGGATTCAGGGGCAGGCAATACAAATGGGGATGCTGATGAGCTCCTTTTTGTTGGCATATGGCATCGGAAATATTATTCTAAGTCCGTTAGGGGATATAATCGGTCCACGTAAGTCAATGTTAATTGCTGTAGTATTTTGGGCGGCTGCGATGAGCCTTGGGGGGATAGCGCAGACTTTTGCAATGATGATTGTCGCGCGGGTAACACTTGGGATATTTGAAGGACTGCACTTTCCCATGCAGAGTACGTTTGTAAAAAATTGGTTTCCTCCGAAGGAAAGAGGAAGGGCCAATGCTATTGTTGTGTTAGGTATATCTGTCGCTCCGGCTGTTGCTATGCCATTTCTTGCCTGGCTTGTCCATTTTGCAGGTTGGCGCGATAGTTTCTTCGTATTAACTGTACTAGGGTTGATTCCCCTACTTTTATTATGGTTTTGGACTACTGACAGGCCAAGCCAAAATAAGAGAGTAAACGAACTGGAACTGAAACATATTGAAGATGGGATTGCGGAAGAGGCGAAGGTGCAATCACCGGAAAGCACGCAAAGTACAGAAAAGGAAACGTTTTGGATTAGGTTTCAATCGTTTTCGTCCGATTACCGGTTTTGGATTATGGTAGTCTATTTTTCAGTGCACAGTTCGGTATTTTGGGGATCAATGACCTGGTTGCCGAGCTATCTTAAAGACGCGCGAGGTTTTTCATGGGAGGCCATGGGGATATTGTCGTCTTTGCCGTGGATTGTATCGATTCTCTCAAAGATTTTTTCAGGGGTTCTTTGCGATAAGTTAGGGCCTGGCCGCAGAGCGCGCGTTCTTGTCATTGCGATGACCTTCATGTCACTTGGAACGTATTTTGGCGCTAAGGCCACTGAACCACTTGTGGCAGCAATTCTCCTAGGGATAGGGATGGGGGCGATAGGCATGAGCGGGCCTGCTTCATGGACGATACTGCAGGATATCGTTCCTAGTAAAGGAGTTTCTACTGCAAGCGGGATAGTGAACGGTATCTCCAATGGAGTGGCTGCCTTGGCTCCATTGATGGTGGGATGGTTTATCAGTAATACGGGTAGCTATGACGGTGGCCTGTTTTTCTTAGTAGCCACCAGTATAGTAGGTGGATTGCTCGCACTGGTTTTGTCAGTGAAGAAAAATTGACTTTATTGGCCAATAAATCCTACCACTATGTGGGAATTTCATTGGTGAAAAACTTGTCTGATGTATTCAACTTTAAAAAAATTTGGAGGTATATCAAAATGGTTAAACCGAAAGTTTATGTTACAAGGCTATTACTTGAAGACTCTCTAGCTTTGCTGAAGGAACGCTGCGAAGTTGAAATGAATCCTGGCTTTAAAATTTTGCCAAAAAAGGAATTCCTAGAAAAAGTCCGCGACAAAGATGCTATTCTAGTGTCGCATACTCCTATTGATGCTGAAATCTGTGAGGCCATCAAATCACACTGCAAAATATTGGCTACTAATGGTGTCGGCTACAATAATGTTGATGTAGAGGCTGCCACAAAATGTGGGATTTGGGTCACCAACAATCCGGAGGCCGTGAAGGGTTCAACGGCTGATTTCACTTGGGCGCTTATCCTTTCTACGGCCAGGCGTATTGTTGAGTGTGACCAATTCGTACGCGCGGGACGAAAAGACTGGGGGCCGCTAAATCTGCTCGGAGCGCAAGTTAGCGAGAAAACGATTGGAATCATTGGTGCCGGGCGTGTAGGGACGGCGGTCGGGAAAAGGGCTGTGGGGTTTGATGTGGAGATTTTATATACTGATGTAGCGCCTAGTGCTACTTTTGAAGCGGCCACAAATGGGCGGTATGTAGATATGGAAACTCTGCTAAAGAATGCTGATTTCGTCACACTGCATGTCCCCTCGCTTCCTTCTACCCATCATCTTATTGGGCGCGAAGAGCTAAATATGATGAAACCAACAGCTATCTTGATAAACGTTGCAAGAGGCGATGTTGTTGATGAAGCAGCATTGCTTGAGGCTCTACGTGATGGTACTATAGCAGGGGCTGGCCTCGATGTCTTTGAAAGGGAACCGGAAATTACACCAGGATTAGCGGAACTTCCTAATGTCGTGCTGGCCCCACACGTGGCGACAGCAACAAAGTATACCAGGATAAAACAGGGTGAGGCTAGTGCACGAAATATCTTTGCTGCGTTGGACGGCAAGATACCGGCCAATTGTCTGAATCCCGAGGCTAAAGGCTAATTGCTCCGGTGAGTATTTGCAGTCGCAAATGGAAATAGGAAAAATAGCTTGCATGGCTATTGCTAATACAGGAGGATCAAATAAACTGAATTTAAGCTATAAAAGGAGTAAACGTGAAATGGATAAACAAGAAATACAGGAATTAGAAAAAATAGCAGCTAAGATACGATGGCACACGGTACATTCCATATTTAGCGCCGGATCAGGACATCCCGGCGGAGCGTTATCGATAGCTGATATTCTTGCCACATTATATTTCGATATTATGAAAATAAATCCGCTGCAGCCCAAATGGTCGGAACGAGATCGATTGGTTCTATCAAAGGGACATGCGGCACCTTCCTATTACGCAGCACTTGCACTAAGGGGATACTTTCCAGTAGATGACATGGTTACTTTGAGAAATTTTGATAGTTACCTTCAAGGGCATCCTGATATGAAAAAAATTCCGGGTGTAGATATGTCAACAGGTTCATTAGGACAAGGGTTGTCAGTTGCAAATGGGATGGCTCTTGTAAGTAAATTTGATGGCAGTGGATTTCGGGTTTTTGCTATGTTAGGCGATGGAGAAATTGAAGAGGGACAGATTTGGGAAGCAGCTATGACGGCTTCGCATTATAAATTAGGAAATTTGACAGCATTTCTTGATTGCAATGGTTTACAAATTGATGGCAAAGTGACCGACGTCATGTCGCCGTTGCCGCTGAAAGAAAAATTTCAAGCGTTCGGCTGGGCAGTAACTGAAATTGATGGTCACTCGATTGAGGCTATTAAAAATGCTGCTGATTGGGCACAGACGATACCAGAACAACCAAAGCTAATTATTTGCCGGACAATAAAGGGGAAAGGCGTATCCTTTATGGAGAATCAGGCAGGTTGGCATGGGGCTGCTCCGAACCAGGAACAATGGCAAGTCGCTCAAAATGAATTGAATCAAGTTCTTTTGTCGTTGGGGGTGAAACAGTAATGAAAAAAATGTCTACGAGAGAGGCATATGGGCGTGCCATCACAGAATTCGGCGCAACAAATCAATTCTTTGTACTAGATGCAGATTTATCTAAAGCAACCCGTACAGATATATTTGCAAAACAGTTTCCTAGTCGTTTTTTTAATATGGGTATTGCAGAATGCGATATGATGTCTACAGCAGCCGGAATGGCCACGTGTGGAAAAAAAGTTTTTGCCAGCACTTTTGCAATGTTTGCGACAGGTCGCGCGTATGAACAAATTCGTAACTCAATAGCATATCCCAAATTAAATGTTAAGATTGCAGCTACCCATGGTGGTGTACTTATAGGTCCGGATGGCGGTTCCCATCAGTGTATCGAAGATATTTCTTTAATGCGGACAATACCAGGAATGGTGGTACTGGCACCAGCAGATGCTGTTGAGGCAAGGGCTGTAGTTGAGGCTGCAATCGAGTATGATGGACCTGTTTATATGAGATTTGGGCGAAGTGATGTGCCGATTATTTATGATACAGAAAATTTTGAATTTAAGATAGGTAAAGGTAAAACAGTACTGGAGGGCAATGACCTTACTATTATTGCCATTGGCGATATGGTATATGAAGCAATGGAGGCTGCTAAACACTTAAAAGAAGAAGGAATTGAAGCAAGGGTAATCGATATGTGCTCAGTGAAACCGATTGATATTGACTTGATCATCAAGGCGGCAAACGAAACTGGTAGAATAGTCACGGTAGAAGATCATAATATTATTGGTGGACTTGGAAGTGCAGTATCCGAAGTATTAGCTGAGAATTGTCCGGTATCGCTAAAAAGAATTGGTATTATGGATGTATTTGGTAGGTCCGGACAAGTGAAGGAACTTGCTGAATATTTCGGTATAAATGCTAAGGCTATCATTGACGGGGTAAAAGAACTTTTAGTGAAATAATCCAAGTGAGAACATAATTAAGTGAAGAATGCTACAAATAAAAAGAGGAGAGAATATGAAAAAGATATTTGTCAATCTTAAAAGGTTTGATGTTCCTAAAGATATGGGAGGTATATGTACTAAGGACAATCCTAAACAGTGGATTGAATGGATTGTTGAGGAAAGCGTAAAAAATGGTTTAGGTAAACTTAATGATATTGAGGTTATCTTCCTACTTCCGGAAGGTCTTGCAATTTCAGCAATAGAAAAGCTAGCGACATACTCTGCTAGTGCGATTGGTTCCATTAATATTGGAATACAGGGGGTATTTAGAGAGGATGTGGAGAAGGGCGTTAATTTTGGCGCTTTTACTACCAATCTTCCTGCAGCGGCAGCAAAAAATATGGGCTGTACCTGGTCCATAATAGGACATTCTGAAGAGAGAAAAGACAAGCTCGGAATAATTGCAAAGTATGATTCCGAGGTGCTCATTGATATGAATAAATCTGCAGCTGCTAAACAAACCGTAAATGCTATCATAAACCAAGAAGTCCACTGTGCGCTTAATGCTGGGTTGAAGGTATTGGTATGCCTTGGCGAAACAGCAGAAGAAAAGGGGGAAGGTGAATTTGAGGTACAAAAGCCCCGTATAAAATCCGTCTTGAAAAAACAGCTGGAGCAAAGTCTTCGAGGAGTTGAAGCGGAAAATCTTACGGAGAGCATTGCTATTGGATATGAGCCTATATGGGCCATTGGACCGGGGAAAATTCCTCCAGGGGCAGAATATATCGATTTTGTATCATCTTTTATTAAGGAAATTGTCTATGAAATTCTTGGATTTGATCCTGTAGTAGTTTATGGTGGAGGATTAAAAGAAGAAAATGCCAAGATGATTTCGAAAATAGGTTCACTCGGTGGCGGCCTAGTGGCCTTGACACGTTTCAGCGGCGACATTGGTTTTTACCCGGAAGAGTTGGCAAAGATTATAGAACAATATAAGGAATAATGAGAGCACATTATATAAGTAGGAGAGGAGTACAAAAAATGAAAAAAATTGCCTTTGAATATGGACATGGAACAATGGATGCTTTACTACCCGATAATACAGATGTATTCGTTCCAGGGGAAACGGTAGCTGATCCCCCTTATCTTACTAGTATAGTAGAAGCTACGCGTCAATCTATACTTAATCCTATAGGTGTTTTACCAATTTCACAGCAAGTAAAAAAAGGGTCAAAAGTAGCCATTGTCTTCCCTGATCGGGTAAAAGGCGGCACACAAGAAGATTCTCACCGAAAAGTTGCCATTCCTATTATCATAGAGGAATGTTTGAAGGCTGGCGTTGAAAAAAAGGACATTACCTTAATTTGCAGTAACGGTCTGCATCGTAAAAATACGAAAGCGGAAATTAGATCATTACTGGGTTGTAAGGTTTTTGAAGAATTTTGGTATTCCAATCAAATTATTAATCATGACAGTGAAGATTGGGATAATCTTGTTGATCTAGGATATAACGATCATCACGACCATGTAATTATGAATAAAACAGTATATGAAGCGGATTTAGCCGTGCTGATTGGACATACTCTTGGTAATCCGTATGGCGGTTATTCCGGCGGCTACAAGCACTGTGCTACAGGTATTACACACTGGAAGTGTATTTCCGCCCATCATGTGCCGCATGTAATGCATGGTAAGGACTTTACTCCGGTTAGCAATCATAGTTTGATGCGGCAGAAGTTTGATCAAATTGGGCAGTATATGGAAGAGCGCATGGGGAAAAGGTTTTTTGTCTGCGATGCTGTACTAGATACTTATCAGCGGCAGATTGCTATATTTACTGGTTACGCCAAAGAAATCCAGACGCTTTCCTGGGAAGTCGCTGATAAGAGAACTTATGTGCCCTTTGCTGAGAAAAAGTATGATGTAGTGGTTTTTGGCATGCCGCAGTCTTTTCATTATGGAAATGGTATGGGGACCAATCCCATCCTTATGATGCAGGCTATTTCTGCTAATATTATTCGGCATAAAAGAATTTTAAAAGACAACTGCGTGGTAATTTGCTCCTCAACTTGTAACGGTTTCTTTCATGATGAAGAATTTCCGGCTTATCGCGAAGCGTACGAAATCTTCCAAAAGGATTATCATAATACCCTGCCAGATCTTGAAAAAGACTCTCAGTATATTGCTACAAGACCAGAATATATTGATAAATATCGTTATAATTATGGTTATCATCCTTACCATACTTTCTCGATGATTTCCTGCGGGCATATTGCCGAAATGAATTGCGCGGCTATTTATATTGTTGGCGCTGAAATGCCTGGTTATGCGAGGTCAATGGGTATGAAGACACGGGCGACATTTGAGGAAGCTTTAAAAGATTCCGCTAAATATGTTGGTGATAGCCCTAATATCTTAGCGTTGCCGAAAACATTTAAGGTTGCTGCAGTACATTTAACTATGAAGGAATAATTGTTTTAAGTGGATTAACATGTCATTAGTGTCGTAATAGGATTTATTAAAGGGCGGGAATGAACGAGGCGCAGTGGGTTCATATGGTAGGCTTTCATAGGCTTTCGGACGAACCGTATCAAGTGAAGACTGTCCTGATAGTTTTATCAATGATCGTGGAAATGATGTTACACAGGAGTTTTTAGAATATTGCCGACCGCTTATTGGCGAGGCACTGCCGTGTTTTACGGATTTTTCATAATAGAATAGTACATAGAGGGGCTACTTTAGTAGCCTCTCGCTATATTTATTATTAGCTAGTGCGTGCTAGGAAGCTGTTAGCGCTATTATTTTGGGAAATGAGGAGTTATGATGCCTAAAAATAAAGATAAGGCAGTCAATACAGTTAGCTTGCTAGAACTATTTACAACTTTCTTTAAAATCGGAGCATTTTCTTTTGGCGGCGGATATGCCATGTTGCCAGTGATTGCCCGTGAGATTTCAGAACAGCGCAGTTGGGTCAAGAAAGAGGAATTACAGGATGTCTTTGCAATTACCGGCTGCTTGCCTGGGGCCATTGCTTTAAACGCAGCGGCGTTTACCGGTTATATAACGCGAGGCGTTGGCGGTATGATTATAGCTGTTTGCGGTAATTTGCTGCCGTCTGTTGTGGTTGTAATCGCTCTTTGTACGGCAGTTGCACTTGTCAGGGATAATCCGGTAGTGGAAGCTGCTTTCTTAGGGATTAGGCCGGCAGTGGTAGCTCTTATTGCGTATGCCGCTTTTAATATGGCTAAGGGCTCGCTTAAGGATGGTTTTGCCTTTACGCTCTGTTTAGTCGCTTTGGCTGTGGCTATTTTTGTCCCTGCTGTGGGCGTTGTGCCAATTGTATTATTAGGGGGACTGGCCGGGCTGGCAGGTCAGAAGGTTAAAAGAATGAAGCTAAAAGGGAGATCAGAGGCATGAGTTTTGAACTGCTAATGGTTTTTTTAAAGCTTTCACTGCTGGGCTTTGGCGGGGGATATGCGATTATTCCGCTCGTTATGGACGAGGTTGAAGCGCATAACTGGGCCTCGGCAGATAAAATGGCCGATACGGTAGCTATTGCCGCTATGTCGCCAGGACCGGTTGCGGCAAATGTAGCGATTGGTCTTGGCCTGCTCTTAAATGGATTGCCAGGCATTATCGCAGCGTTTGCCGGGACGACAATACCTTGCGTTGTTGTTGTCTGGGCCGTGGCGGCATTTTTTAAAAAGGCCAGCAGCCATCCGGTAGTGCAGGATATTTTATATGGACTAAAGTCGGTAATTCCCGGTATAATATTTTTTGCTGCTTTGAAAATGGGTATGCAAAATAATATGTTCTTAGCGTCCAAGCCTATTACTACCGGCTGGGATGTAATAATAGGTTCTAGTCATTTTGATGGTAAGAGTGTAATCATTATTGGTATTATAATGGTAATGCTAACTAAAACAAAAGTACATCCCATCCTGCTGATCATTGCGTCAGCAGTCGCAGGCATATTGATGTTCTAGCGTAACGAATAGAAAAAAGCTGACTAGGAGAGGTAAGTATGAAAGTATTATATTATGATTGTTTTTGCGGCATTAGCGGCGACATGAATTTAGGCGCGCTAGTAGACTTGGGCGTAGATGCTGAATATCTAACCCAAGAACTCTTAAAACTGCAACTGGAGGATGAATATCAACTACAAATTGCCAAAGGCAGTAAAAATGGGATAAGCGGCACAAGGGTAGATGTGATGCTGCATGAGCATCATCATCATGAGCACGCTCCTCATCAGCATAGGAATTTGCAAGATATAAAAACAATAATAGGCGATAGTTCTTTAGCAGAAAAGGTAAAAGAACTAAGTATAGATATGTTTATGAAGGTGGCTGAGGCAGAAGCTAAGGTTCATGGTAAAACTGTAGAGGAAGTTCATTTTCATGAAGTGGGAGCAACCGATTCGATCATCGATTTTGTGGGGGCGGCGGTGGCCTTAGATTATTTAGCCGTCGATCAGATTTTAGCATCTTCGGTGGAAGTGGGCGGCGGATTTGTAAAGTGCGCCCATGGAGTTATCCCTGTACCGGCGCCAGCAATAGCTGAAATTTTAAAAGGCGTGCCCATAAAGTTCGGGCTTGTTCCTTTTGAAACAACTACACCTACCGGTGCGGCAATTTTAAAAACCAATGTCAAAGCATTTACCGATAGTATTAATTTTTCCATAGAGAAAATCGGCTATGGCATAGGTCAGCGCGATTTATCTGTTCCCAATGTTTTAAGGGTTTATTTAGGAAATATGGCAGAAGCAAGAGGTCATAAACATGATTAACAATGATAAGTATCTAGAACTACTTACTTATCTCACAAAAATGGAGAAAGCGGTTTTAGCCTTTTCTGGAGGTGTTGACAGTACCTTTTTGCTCATGGCCGCCAAAGAGGCCTTAGGGAATAAACTTAAGGCTGTAACAATGCAAACGCCGTATATACCAAAGTGGGAAATTAATGAGGCCAAAGAATTAGCACGTAAGTTAGGAGTTTGCCATGAAGTTATTGCTGCGCCAATTATTGCGGAAATAAAGAATAATCCGCAAAACAGATGCTATTTTTGTAAAAAGGCAATATTCAGGATGATTACAAAGATTGCCGCAGATGAGGGTTATCCTTATATTATCGAAGGCACCAATTTTGATGATCTCGGGGATTATCGGCCAGGACTGCAGGCTTTATCTGAATTAGCGGTGAAAAGTCCGCTGCTTGATTGTAAACTGACGAAGGACGAAATAAGAAATCTATCCCATGAGTTAGGACTTAGTACTTGGAATAAACCGCCCTATGCTTGTCTTTTGACGAGAATTCCGTATGGCAGTGAGTTAAAGCCAGAGGATTTTGAGAAAATTGAACAAGCTGAAATATATCTAATGAAACTGGCTTTTCGGGGCGCTCGCGTGCGTTGTCATAATAATTTGGCGAGAATTGAAATAAATAGACAAGACAGAAATAAGTTGTTTGACGAAAAAAGGCTTGACGAGATTGCCGGTGCGCTTAAGGAGATTGGGTTTGACTATGTAACTTTAGACTTAGAGGGGTACCGGATGGGAAGTTTTAATGAAACAATCAGGGGGACAAAAAATGGACAGTGAGGACGTAAGAAAGCTTTTGGCGGCAATGAAAAATGATGAAATACAAATCGACACGGCAATAGAAAAAATTAAAGAGTTGCCGTTTACAGATTTGGGCTTTGCGATGATTGATAATCATCGTGAAATACGGGTGGGATATCCTGAGGCCATTTATTGTGAGGGCAAGACAGTGGAGCAGGTAAGAGATATTGTAAAATTTATGCTGACCAAGGGAAATAATATTTTGGCGACTAGAGCGAATGGTGCAATGTATGATGCTGTCAGGGAGCTTTGCAGTGAGGCTAAATATAATCAGCTTGGTCGTGTAATCACGATAAGAAAAAAAGAGCAGGCATTGACAGATACCTACATTGTGATTGTTTGTGCAGGAACTTCGGATTTGCCTGTCGTAGAAGAAGCGGCTGAAGTGGCAAGCATTCTCGGCAATCGGGTAGAAAAAGTTACCGATGTAGGCGTGGCTGGCATTCACCGGCTGTTTGCCAAAATGGATGTTATCCGCGGGGCCAAGGCAGTTATCGTTGTTGCGGGTATGGAGGGAGCGCTGGCCAGTGTGATTGCCGGTCTGGTAGATAAGCCTGTTATCGCAGTGCCGACAAGTGTTGGCTATGGGGCTAATTTTGGCGGGGTGTCAGCCTTATTATGTATGCTTAACAGCTGCGCCAGCGGCGTTAGTGTGGTCAATATTGATAATGGATTCGGCGCGGCGTATACGGCCAGTATGATTAATAAAATCAAGTAGCAAGGGAAGTTTAGCATGGTACTAGCGTATTTTTGTAGTGGTATTTATGGCGGGGCTGTTACAAGTATTAACCGGCTTTGGGTATGCCTTAGTTAGTTTTATTAAGTAGTATTACGCGGAAAACGATTTGCAAGAGGGTGTAGAAATGAAAGAGCATAAGCATATAGCAGAAGACGGAACGATTTTTACCCATGCACATTCGCATACGCAAACCAAGAATGTTTTAAATAGAATGTCGAGACTTATCGGCCATATGGAATCTATAAAAAAATGGTTGAAGGCGGGCGCGATTGCAGTGAGGTCTTGATACAATTGTCAGCAGTAAACTCGGCACTGTAAGGTGTTAGCCGGGTGATTTTAAAAGATCATATTGAGCACTGTATTGTAGATGCAGTTAAAGAAGATGACAAAGAAGCGATAGAAAGCCTTAATAAAGCCATTGATCGATTTATAAAAGGATATATTTAATAAGCCCTTTCGGCTTAAGGCAGTTTGATTTGAAGAGAGAGGTTGATCGATTATGCATATTCCAGACGATATTTAAGCCCTGTAACTTGTATAGCGTTACTCCCCCAATTATACTAGATAGTCAGGAGATATTGTTGGCTGCGAATTTTAATTGACCCACTTTATCATGTGCATTTCCATTCGCTATCAGGAACGAGTGCTAGCAGATAAGATTTACCGCAGTTCAAAGCTTGGTTTATTTTTAATGCTAAGTCTTGGCTTTTTTCTAAAACAAGTTGAACTGCATGATCTTGAGGCGCTTCTTTGCTAATTGTTGTGTTTTTGGTCGAATATATTTTAACAAAGTTGAGGCTCTTTTTGTACCTTTTTTATCTTCACTTACTGGGTGAAAAGTGATAACTCGTGTGATACTGGATTTTTTGCAGTATTAAGTGAAAATTTCCGAAAAATAAGAAAAATTTATCAGGGGAGGCGGTTGGCATGTTGAGTGGTAAGCGCTTTAGTATTGGCAAACAGATTTTATTGGCAGTAATAATTATTGTAGTGGGTTTTTCTAGTGTTAATATTTTCAATTATATCCAGTCTCTAAGAATGCAGCAGGGCTATGATGAAGTAACCTCTACGGCACCAGTAATCAATCATATAAAAGATATTAGCACGGAATTATGGCTGCAGAATGCTCAGGTCAGGGGTTATGCCCTTACCGGTGATCCCAAGTATCTACAACCGTTCGAGGCTTCGCGCAAACGAGTTGAAGTTATTTATGGAAAACTGGATCAGATGTTATTTACGGAAAATATGAAAAAAGGCAGTCGCTTACTACGAGTGGTAATCAATGAATTCAACAAGCAGCAAGATAATGCCATCAGTGCACGAAATAAACTTGGTAGCGAACAAGTGGTAAAATTTATTGATGCCACTGACGAAAGGACGGTTAGCATTGATATCGTGCTGCAATCCTTTGGAGATTCTATTGCTAAAAGTATGGATAAAAAAATAGAGGATAACAAGATCAAAGCGAATCGCTCTCAACAAATCGTTATGGTTATTAGTATTGTGATATTTATTGTTGCTTTAAGCGCTGGCATATGGTTAGCCCGTCGTATATCTAGGCCCCTAGAGGCGGTGGCGGAGGAAGCCAGACTTGTGTCTGCAGGCGATTTGCATCGGCGAATGCCCCATTATACTGGAAATGATGAAATTTTCGACTTAGTGCAGGCTTTTTCAATAATGATTGCCAGCCTAAAGTCAATGGTTAGTCAAGTGAGTACCGCAGCGGAGCAAGTTGCCTCTTCTAGTGAGGAACTTAGAATGAGCTCTGAACAGTCAGCACAAGCAGCTGGCAGTGTGGCTCAGACGGTTACAGAAGTTGCAAGTGGAGCGTCAAGCCAGCTAACTGCGATTGATAAAGCTGTTTCTATAAGCCAGCAAATGGCAGATGCTATTGCACATATCGCCCAGAGTGCTAGTGAAGTATCAGCTAGATCTAGCGAGACTGCAGTTATTGCTGAAGAGGGAGGTAAATCAGTAGCGGCAGCTGTTGGGCAAATGGCAACGATCAATAATGCTGTCAGCCAGTCTGCAGCTGTTATAGACAGATTGGGAGAAAGTTCGCGGCAAATTGGCGAGATTGTTGATGTTATTCGAAATATTGCCGGACAGACCAATTTACTGGCACTCAATGCAGCTATTGAAGCGGCTCGTGCTGGCGAGGCGGGCCGAGGCTTTGCTGTAGTGGCAGATGAAGTCAGAAAATTAGCTGAACAGTCGCAGATGGCGGCACAAAAAATTGCTCAGATTATAGGCTGTATTCAACAAGAAACTTCTACTGCCGTTCAGGCCATGAATGCTGGTTCTGTGGAAGTAAACCGGGGTACGGAAACCATAACTAGTAGTGGTAAACAGTTCCAAGATATTATTGAACTAGTTCAAAACCTTAATAGGCAGATTATAAATATTAGTGCAGCAACACAGCAGTTATCTGTATCGAGTGACTCTGTAGTGGGTTCTGTAAGCGATATTAAAACCATTGCGGTAGAAACAAGCGCAGGGGCAGAGGGGATTTCCGCAGCTACTGAAGAACAATCAGCATCCATGCAGCAAATCGCTGCTGCTAGTCAAGCCATGTCCTCTATGGCTGAGAAACTAAAAACTGAGGTAAACAAATTTCAATTATAGCGGAGGAATGAACAATGAAGAAATCTTGGCTAATGTCTTTCATCGCAGTTGTGGTTATTTCATTGGTTGCTGCCTGGTGGCTAGGCGGGGATAAGAAAACAGTGAAATCTTATGATAGCAAGGAAGAAATAATCCTGCGGCTTGGACATTCAACAAATACTGAAACTCCACGTCACTTAGTAGCACTGCAATTTGCGCAGTGGGTAGCAGAACAGTCTAATGGCAGGGTTAAGGTGGAAATATTCCCTGTTTCGCTTCTTGGTACGGACAAACAAATGCTAGAGTTAGTAAAGGAAGGAAGTTTGGATATGACGCTTGTCTTCCTAGGTCTCTTGGCCAACGATGCTCCCAAGATTAATGTTATAGAATTACCTTTCCTATTT
Source organism: Pelosinus propionicus DSM 13327 (assembly GCF_900114615.1). Lineage (GTDB taxonomy): Bacteria > Bacillota > Negativicutes > DSM-13327 > DSM-13327 > Pelosinus > Pelosinus propionicus. The sequence continues at coordinate 55,513 of NZ_FOTS01000029.1, forward strand.
AGCAATATGGATAAAGTCACGACTGTGCTGGATGGCTCTATCGGTGAAGAACTATTGCAAGATTTGCCGAAAAGTGGTTTACGTTCCTTGGCTTACTGGGACAATGGCCTGCGGCAGATATCCAATAACAGACAGCCAATTGAAAAGCCAGAGGATATGAAAGGACTTAAAATACGGACGACGGAGAGCAAAATGTCCATCAGTATACTTAAGAAACTAGGTTCTAATCCTGCGCCACTGGCATGGGGCGAAGTATATCTTGCTTTAGCTCAGGGAACTTTCGATGGACAGGAAAACCCTATTGCTAACATCCATGCAGCAAAGCTCTACGACGTTCAAAAATATATATCAGTTATCAATTATAAGTATGAGAGTAGTCCTTTAGTAATTAATGAACAAACTTGGCAGAAATTGCCGCCTGATATCCAGAAAATCTTGAAAGAAGGTGCTGTGAAGTTTGCCAAGGAAACTCGTCGTCTTAACCAGGAAGCAGAAGGAAAACTGCTGGCTGATTTGGAGGCTAGAGGAGTAAAAGTTAGCCGTCCAGACGTTACACCCTTTCGTGAAGCTACCAAGCCGGTCTATGATGAGTTGGTACCTGTTGTTGGCAAGGAGTTAATGGATAAAGTACTTACTACAGTTAAATAAAAATGTAAGGGCGAGCCTTTTACTTAGAATTAGCTATCTAAAAATAGGCCTCGCAGATTCCAGCTAACTATAAGGTGAATTTAGTAGATGGATGCAGCATTCTATGATGTGATTTTTATCGGCACACCAATTTGGTGGTACACCATGGCCCTGCCAGTAAGGATCTTCTCTAAGAACCATAATTTATCCCAATGCTAATGTATTGAATGGGTTCGCTGTCTGATATGACAGTGCTAAGAGCGAAAGAGCAAATATAGCTGGCTGGTTGAAAAATTAAAATTTAAGAAAAAGAAACGGTCAAAATTAATATGAGGTCGAATTGATGAGGTAGCAGTGGGTATAAGGATAAACTAAACAACTTGAATTTGTATTAAATCCAATGAGCTTGGCGTAGCTTATAATGCCAGTATCATTAATAAATTATGACAGTAGGAGAGTAATGTATGAATACTAACCAATATAAAGGATTTAGGGGAATAAGGTTTGGCGTATATGTAGGAATATTGCATCTAATTGGTTTCAACTGTCTCTTTGCTTCAACTGCCGACTCCACTCTGCTTGGCTTAGGTTTTCTGGCTTATACCCTAGGAATGCGCCATGCTTTCGATGCGGATCACATTGTAGCGATTGACAATACCATACGAAAGTTGGTACAGCAAAAAGAAGATGCTGTCGGTGTCGGCTTTTGACGCTTGCTATGGCTTTTGTTACTAAGTGGACAGAAGATTCAGTGCCGGAACTAAAAGAGATGTGTAGTATAGTAGGAACAAGCATTTCCAGGTTGTTCTTGATTTTTATTGGAATATTGAACTTCATTGTCGCTATTAATATTTATAAGGTATTTATCAATATGCGGCATAAATCTTATGACGAAAAGGAAATGGAAGAATTGCTGCAGAGCAGAGGTTTTATGTCGCGGGTATTAAATCCTCTATTAAATCTGGCCAATAAAAGCTGGCATGTGTATCCTATCGGTTTTTTATTTGGCTTGGGATTTGATACGGCGAGTGAAGTGGCGTTGATGGCGATATCAGCAGGAGCTGCGAAAAGTGATATCGGTATCACCGGTATTATGGCTCTTCCCATATTATTTGCAGCAGGTATGAGTCTATTTGACACTGCTGATGGCGTGATTATGACAAATGCCTATAAGTGGGCTTTTAACACACCGCTCCGTAAGGTATATTACAATCTTACGATGACTAGTATGTCAGTGATTGCAGCCCTGGTTATCGGCACGCTTGAGCTTGCGCAAGTCATATCTTCTAAAATGGAGTTAACGGGTTGGGGCTGGAAGCTGGTGAATAGTCTGGATGTGGGAGCAGTAGGATATATTTTAGTCGGATTATTTGTGATGATTTGGATAGCTTCTTATGGAATATGGAAGTTTAATAGAATAGAATAGAAGAAAGCCAAGTATGTTAAATGATGTAGATAAACTGAATTAGAAAAAGCCAATGGTAATTGGTTGCAATAATGGAGGAATATAAATGAAACAAGGCGGTAAAGTATTAATTGCGCAAGGCGGGGGACCTACTGCGGTCATTAACCAAACATTAGTAGGTATTGCGCTAGAAGCGCGAAAGTATCCTCAGGTTTCTAAAGTATACGGGGCACTGCAAGGTGTAGCGGGGATTGTCAATGAAAATTTTGTTGATTTGACCTTGGAGACAGCTTATAACTTAGAACAAGTTGCGTTGACGCCGGCAGCAGCATTATTAAGTACACGGGTTAAACCGGATGAAGCGTATTGTGAGAAGATTTTTTCCGTGCTTAAGGCACATGATATACGGTATTTTTTCTACATAGGCGGTAATGATTCTTCGGATACCGTACGCATTGTTAATGAGCAGGCCAATGCTACTAATTATGAATTGTATGCCATTCATGTACCAAAAACCATTGATAATGACCTTATGGTGACAGACCATACTCCGGGTTATGGCTCGGCAGCCCGCTTTGTCGCACAGGCGTTTGCCGGTGTGGATTGTGATGTAAGAGCGTTAGGCGGAGTTTATATCGGGGTACTTATGGGCAGACATGCAGGCTTTCTTACGGCGTCTGCCGGTTTGGCATCGAATTATCCGGATGGTGGACCGCATCTTATTTATTTACCTGAACGGGAGTTTAAAGTACCGCAGTTTATTGAAGATGTAAAAGAAGTCTATAGTCGATATGGCCGGTGTACTGTTGCAGTTTCAGAAGGGATTAGCGATGCATCGGGACAACCTATTCTTACTACTATGGGTAAAAATTGGATAAGGATGCTCATGGTAATATAACTTTATCAGGAACCGGAGCTTTAGGTGATTTGCTGTCGGAGTGCATTAAGACAATGTAAAAGGTCTGCGGGTGCGCAGCGATACTTTTGGATTCCTTCAAAGATCCTTTTTGGGGTGTGTGTCAGATTCAGACCAACAAGAGGCACGGGAGGCCGGGGAAAAGGCAGTGCAGTTTGCTCTTGGACTGGGCTGCAGCGAAGGCTCAGTGACTATACATCGCACAGGTAATTATGCGGTGGATTATAAGTTGACGCCGATTGGTAAAGTAGCTGGAAAAACAAAAGTAATGCCGGCCGAATTTATTAATGAAGCAGGAAATCATGTGACAGAGGCGTTTAAGGCGTATGCCAGACCGCTTATTGGCAGTAGTTTTCCGAATGTTGCCCGGCTTAGAGTACCTATGGTGGCAAAATTAGCCAAGTGATTTATGCATTATAACTTAGAAATCGATTTTTAGGAGGTAGTGTGGATGCCATTAGTTACCACAAAAGAAATGTTCAAAAAAGCTTATGAAGGTGGATATGCAATTGGTGCCTTCAATGTAAACAACATGGAAATTGTTCAAGGGATTACAGAAGCAGCCAAAGAAGAAAATGCTCCGCTTATATTGCAAGTTTCTGCTGGAGCAAGAAAATATGCAAAACATAGTTACTTAGTCCATTTGGTACAAGCGGCGATTGAAGATACCGAGCTTCCGATTGCGCTTCATTTGGATCATGGTGCTGATTTTGAAGTTTGCAAATCCTGTATTGATGGTGGTTTTACTTCTGTTATGATTGATGGTTCACATCATAGCTTCAAAGACAACATGGAACTAACCAAACGAGTTGTTGACTATGCACATAGCAAAGGCGTGGTGGTTGAAGGGGAACTCGGACAACTTGCCGGCATTGAAGATAACGTTAATGTATCGGCTGAAAATGCTTCTTATACGCAGCCTGAGCAAGTTGAAGAGTTTGTAAAAAGCACAGGTGTTGATTCTTTGGCAATTGCTATCGGCACAAGTCATGGCGCTTTCAAATTTAAACCAGGTCAAAAAACACAATTGCGTTTTGACATTTTAGAAGAAGTTGAAAGAAGACTGCCTAATTTCCCCATCGTTTTGCATGGCGCTTCTTCTGTTATTCCAAAATATGTCGAAACTATCAATAAAAATGGCGGCAATATAGCAGATGCTATTGGCATTCCCGAAGATATGCTGCGGGAAGCTGCTAAATCAGCTGTTTGCAAAATTAATATTGACTCTGACTTACGTCTTGCTTTAACAGCTGGTATCAGAGAACATTTTGTTGCTCATCCTGACCACTTTGACCCAAGACAATACTTAACACCTGCTAGAGCAAACATTAAAGAATTAGTTAAACATAAATTAGTTTATGTTCTTGGTTGTAACGGCAAAGCTTAGTTTTATATAACTCAATTTGTCAATAATAAAATAAAAAAAGTACCACCATCCATTGATGAATGGCTCAGAGAAGCAAAAGCTAATCCATCGGCTTTACAAGAAGGCATGTTTTTAATCCATAATGGCGTTGTTCGCCAGCCACCTAAAGCTTTGGTTCGTCAGGGGCTTGATGACGGCTCACGGGTTACTGGAATGGAATTCGGATATGATGCCGCAATTGCTGAAACATACAAAATGGAGGGCATCTTCTATATTAAGGTTTGGCTGAATGAAGGACAGCTTACCCTAGGCGATGATATAATGTATGTATTAATTGGTGGCGATATCAGACCGCATGTTGTAGATGCCTTGCAATTTTTGGTTGGTAAGATCAAAAATGAATGTGTTACAGAAATCGAACAAAAGCAGTAAATTAAAACGACCCCCTTGAATTTAGGAGGTCGAACTTTTACACGAAACGTAGATTTACGTGTATTAAGTATCACCTAGCTATCGCAACACAGTACGTATACGGAAACATATTAATAGCGATATCCTTGACTTTCAAAGGATATCGCTATTGTTTATTTTCTTCAATAGGTATAAAAAACTTAATAGCATCAATGTCAAGACCATCTGCAATACCAAACAAGATATCGAGTGAATACGCTTTAGTAGAATTCGGTGCTTCTATCTTGGACAAATAGGATTTGCTGATAGCGATTTTATCTGCTAGTTCATCTTGGGGTAAACCGCGTTTTATATGGTAATAGGCAATCCACTCGCGAGGTTTAATACCACCGCCTTGTTAGACGGTTACCTTTAGGCGGTATACGCCCCGAGGGGGCAATGGACTAAATCGTTATAAACTGGCTGACCGTTGAGGAAGTAGAAGGCTTGCGTGACACGATTTAGACTGGTGGTAGCCTCAATGAAAAATAGGGTCAAGATTGATCAAATTCTATGCGTAATGATGAAAAAGGAGGCATTCCTAACATAAACGCATGTTTTATGAGGTTATGTTTAAGGTATTAGTGACGTTTCCACCCTCTCAGGAAAAATTTAAAAAAAATCATCTCCGCTCCCGTATGTGAACTGCTTTACCGAAGGGCGGGCTTGTTTATTACAGTATAAAAATAAATGTTTACTAAGAGCGAACTTCAGTGATTTAATCGTTTGACTCAATATGGTCTATCGAATGAGCTGTATCTGAAATGATATATTATTTACCTGACACCATAAGAATCCCCATGCCAATCGCGGCATGGGGATTCATTTTATATTGGGAGGTTTTAAAAATGGTAATAGTAGGACGGCACATCAACAGAATAACTATCAATCCGCTGTTGGAATATCTGCTCAACGACAAGGGCGACACGATGGAGTTTATCAATGAAGATGCAGCTAAGGTGTTTCTGAAAACAAAAGGCTTTATGGATGATGAGCTTTCCTGGTTTGTTTTTGAGAAGGTCGGTAGGCACTATTTGAAAGTCAGCCAGTATATACCAGCCACAGCTGAAGCCAAAGCAATCATAGGTCGGGAGTTCCACGGACAGGGCTTATATCTTCAAGGATGAGGAAGCTTACGAAACCAGCCTTGATAAAATCTGTTATATCCCCGAACTCAGCGATACTGCTTATACCCATCGAAGCTTTCTGGGCATGATGGACGGACAGGAGGCATTGGCACGAGATTTATTTTATCATGTAGACTGGCAGCACCCGGAAACCTTGCTTGCAGAAGATTATGCCAACGGCGAGTATGACGATTGCCCGGTGTGCGGCAGGATGTTCGTCTGTTATGGGAAAGCAGCATGCCCAAATTGTCATGCTCCGTATAGTAGGGAACTTATAAAAACAAATAAAGACACCAACTCAAAACCCTTTCCCGATTAAATGGGAGAGGGTTTTTCCTCATTGTCAGTAACAAAGGTTCCGTTTTCAGGAGAATAAACAGCTCCCTATTCCGGTCCTAAAAAGGGAACGTTTTATGGAGCTTAAAAAAACCTATTCGGGATTGGACTGGAGATTTTTCATGTTGATATAATTTTAGCAATCAGAAGGAAGGGCGGGTGATATGTTGATTAACATTGACTTTGACAATATCAGCGACGAGTTGATATATAAAGCCTTCGGCGTTGATGGTAACGAAGCGGATGCCCTAAACGACAGTTATTTGGAATTATTTGAGCTTATCGGACGTGATGCAATGCTCAAATTGTTTAAACATTTTCATGGGGATAAAATAGATTGTCCAATGCGCCTATATCGCCCGGAATTCATTGCCGATCTTGCAAAGCCAGTGACAGACAGGCGTGAACGGGCCAAGATTGCCAGAGCCGGAGGCTATTCAGCTAAAGTCATAGAAAGTATGCTGAACAAACGCAGAAAAGAAAACGAGTCTGAGTAATAAAGGATATAAATTATACGAAGTAACGAGAGAAAAGAATAAGCTAATAATCAAAATTGAGGAGGTTTTAAATATGGGAAACATAGCAGCATGGATTGCATTTATCATTTGGATGGTGTCGGCATTTTTAGTATGGCGTCTTTACCACAAGATCTTCCGTGTTCATTACTTTAACTTAGGCCAGGCCTTGGCCAAAGAAGCGTTTTTTAGCTTGCTGATAGGTGGAATTATTGCCGGTATAATAGTTAAAATTTTGCGTATAGGGTGAGGAGCGGACAGGCTTCTTTTAGCATCATAGGGTATGATAGCTCTGGAAACTATAAGAGAGTCGCATTTGTTAAGAAGAAAAGTTGAGATTTCATTTGCGAGGAAGGATATAATGACTTTACTAAATTTTCTAATTAAGCAAATGGCCCCTAAAAAATTTAAGCAGACGATAGGCAGGGGGTGTATATGCCTTGTCTATAATTGTTGCTAAATTCTTATGATGGCACCTATGTGATTATGAAAAAATATTAGGGGGAGTAAAACCATGTTTTGCCATAAATGCGGTAACATAATAACCGAAAATGCGGCTTTCTGCCAAAAATGCGGCACGAAGTTGATGGACAACAATATTGTGTCGCAAGCTACGGATGTTCCTGTGTCAGTAGTGGCACAGGGAGACGCTGGCATATCAAGAGGAGGTAATGAACTGCTCAAAGCTTTAATAGGTAAAAATTCAGATTACTACTTGAAGCAGTTTGACAAAATAGATCGAGGCGAAAAAAGCTTCAACTGGTACGCTTTCTTCTTTGCCCCGATCCTGTTACTATATCGGAAGCAGTTTGCTTACTTTGCAAAAATGCTCCTTCCCGGGTATGCGTTATTATTCATACAGATGTTACTTGCAGGGTATGCAACCGCCACATTTAGTTTAGAGTTAATGGGCATAATCCCTTTTACCGGCCTAATCATAGTCGTATATACCATAGTAATGTCAATCCTATGCGGGAAAGGCTTCAATAAGCATTATAAAACTCAGTTACAAGCTGCTATCGCCGGGAAACAGTTAAAAATTGCCGATGAGAGCGCTATTAAAAAGCTTAAGCCATCCGTACTTATTCCCATATTGTTCGTAACACTATCTTTCGTTCTTTCCTCTGCATTGAACGTATTGGTCGTCAATATTGCTACGGAATCCTTACTCAGCGGTTACAAGGAAGCTGTGCCTGAGCAAGCAACAACTGCAGTTCCTTCACAAGCAAATAAAACTCCGAGAGAAGTTCTTTATAAAGGTAAAACAATAACAAATTGGATTGGTGCCCGGCCAAGACAGAAATCTTTGCAGGATGAGTTTGGCGCTCTCGTAGCTACTGGTAAAGCCAGGGGCGGTGATTATCGTAGATATGATGGCATTACGTTTTTTATAAATGTTCAAAGAGATGAAATAGTTTCCATTGGGGGAACAAATCTAGAACTGTTTACGGTAAACGGAGTTTCGTTGGATAAAGATCGGGCCGGGCTCATTCGCATATTCGGCAATCCCCAAAAAGAAGGCCAGGTAATGGGGGGAGATGATGAAGGCTCTTATTATATGGCATATGATTATATGGGATACTCACTTGCATTTTATAGGTCTAGCCGTAACGGAAAAGTAGAATGGTTTGAGATTTCTAACAAGAAAGAGTAATGGAGAGAAAGTGAGTAACTGAATTTACGATATTCTTGTAGATCCGAAAACCAGAGAATTATTTGTGCATGACACCGGTAAGCGTGAAGCATTAGAGTATCATTGGTAAAATAAAAAATATATCAAGTGGAGATCGTCGCAAAATTTCTGTCACGTTTCTCTTGTATCAAGGGAAGCAGATCGGAACAGCCATTAACATCAATCCAATGTTAAAATCAGGGACTGTTTGGAATTTTACGGCTCAAGTTCAAAATGCCAAAGTAAGCAATTTTGAGTTGGCAGAGATAAATTATCAGTAAAAAATGTATAGTTAACAAGGGTGTATGGTTATGAAACCATAAGCAAACGATTAGGGCGGGGTGTTGATTGCGTCCCGTCTTTTTTTGATTGTTTTGATATAACTGTCTGATCGTTTCTGTTGTGGTAAATTCGCTGTAATCGGATCCCCCTTCCTTTCCTTTATATATTATGAAGTGAGTAGGCGCAAGCCAAATCACCAAGCTTCACTATGCTATTCAAGCATATAAAAAGCAATAAAACGGAGGAGGGATATTACCATGGGCAAAATCAAAATAGCGAGGATTATACTGTCGGCATTATCGGCGGTACTTACTGCGGCAAAAGCTGTCATCGACTTCATTAAATGTATTGATGCATTGAAGACAAAGACAGCGTAGTTTTCCATTCCCTATCATTCCGGTAGAACAGCATAAAACAGAGCTTCCCGTCAAGGAAGGCTCTGTTCTTTTATGTCTGAAAATAAGGGGGAAATGAGGCCAGTGAAATCAATACAAGAAATATTTGATAGTATCAACAACTCCACAGGCACGGAAAGCTACCACAAGTTTTCGCCAATACCCGGTTTCCCGGTTATTACTGACGGTGTTCTTGCTCTGGCCGAAGCGGCGGATTGTTATTGGCTCCTTGCCGTTATCGGAAGCTATCAGAGCAACAGCAAGCTGGATAAGGCTTTCCAGGTATGGACCTTGAATGTCAATACAGAAAACAACAGTGCGGTTGTTCAGGGGTATAATGATACGACGCTTATTGTTACGCAAAAGATACCGTACACTGACTTCCCGCCCGGGGAAGTAAAGCTGTACCTGATTGACGGGGTTATCCTATTACCTTCCGAATATTGATATTTACCAACGCCTTCCTTACTAGACCGCATCCCAAGAAATAGACATTGAGAGAAAACGCCCCCTGTTGTAGGATAGAAACTACGACAGGGGGCGATTGCATGAAAAGGGAATATACGCACATCAAAATAATGGAACCAGAGATAATCGCCATGCGTGAGCAAGGCAAAACACGCCAGGAAATAGCAGATGCACTGGGGCTCACAAAGGTACAAATCAAAAATTGGGTTCGGCGTTATAACAGGAAACCGGAAGTTTGCATACCTAAAAAGCGGGGAAGACCGCGCACGTCACCATTCACAAAACAGCGTGAAATGGAGCTGCGCATTAAAGCATTGGAACGGGAAGTGGATTTGTA
>NZ_FOTS01000024.1 GCF_900114615.1 Pelosinus propionicus DSM 13327
TTCATAGAAATCTCACCACCTTTCTGGCTGAGAATAAGAAAGATAGAAAAGGAATACCCTGATCTTATTCACTGACCGCAGCCTCGCATAATAAGCATTCATCTGTGAAAGTCATTTTGCTGGATACCTTTCGCCCAGAGACGCAACATCTGTGTTAGCGGTATTTGATGAATAAGGCAGGCGTCAAGCTTTATAAGCAATAACCAAAAGGTTTCGCAAGGAGGATAAGACGTTACCTTTGCTAAATTCTCTTACAAATATTTTAGCATCAAGGGGTTCCTTTACGTGTTGAAAAAATAAAATAAGTTTTGTAAACAACGGCGGATTGTTGCTTACAAAACTTATTATACGAGGAGGATTACATTGAATAAATGTTACGTTATTGATACTAATGTACTCCTACATTCCCCTAACGCAATATTTACGTTCAACGAGCACACTGTAATCATTCCCGAAGTAGTTCTGGAAGAGCTGGATCGTTTCAAATCGGAAAGCAGCGAACGGGGTGCTAATAGCCGCCAAGTCAGCCGTATCATTGACAATCTACGGGCTACGGGTAATTTACTAAAAGGAGTCCCCTTAAATAATCAAGGCGGCATATTACGAATTGAGACCAATCATCTGGATGCTAAAATTCCTGCTAATTGGCCAAAAAGCAAGCCCGATAACCGTATTTTACAAGTATGTAAAGGACTCTCGGAAAGTAATCATTACCCGATTTTAGTTAGTCGCGATACCAATATGCGTGTAAAAGCAACTATTCTTACGATTCATGCTGAAGATTTCCGCAATGAAAAAGTAGCCCGTATCGAGGAACAATACACTGGCCGAGGAACTATTTATACCTCATCAGAAGTCATTAATCGCTTTCATGAAAATGTTTTAAATACCATTGATCCTGCCTTTTTATTCACTTACGATGAAAATGCTCATATATTGGTAAATGCACCTTTAGAAACCAACCAATTTTTTCTGATCCGTTCTACAGATAATGACCGTCATACAGCTTTAGGCCGCTTTGACGGTGGAAAGATCGTCCATCTACGTTATCAGCACCACAACCCCTTTGGCGTTATTCCACGCAACGTCGGTCAGATTTTCATGCAAGAATGTCTTATGATGAGTGCCAGTGAAGCCCCTTTAGTCATTATTAAAGGTCCAGCCGGTACAGCTAAAACCTTTTATTCCCTAGCTGTAGGCCTACATCAGCACTTTGAGTGCCGCCCAAGAGATTACAATCACATACTGATTTGTCGTCCTAACGTTCCTATGGATGAAGATATTGGTTTTCTTCCTGGATCAGAAGTCGATAAGGTAAGTCCTTTCATGAGAGGTATCAGAGATAATCTGTTTACCCTGATGAATGGAAATACACTCGATGATAGTAAAGACCTAATACAAGCAGAAGATACAGTTCAACTTTTATTTGACAAGCATACCATTCAAACAGAGGCACTCGCCTTTCAGCGAGGCCGCTCATTACAAAAATACTGGGTTATTTTTGATGAAATGCAGAATGCTACCCCCCGTCAAGCCAAAGGAGTGATCACTCGCCCAGGGTTAGGTACCAAGATTATTCTCTTGGGAGATCCAGCCCAAATTGACCATCCATACTTAGATAGCCAGTCCAATGGTTTGGTGTATGCCAGCGAAAAAATGCGAGGATCGAAGCTTTGTTTCCAAGTAACTCTGCAGCACGATGAATGCGAACGCTCACCGTTAGCTGCCGAAGCAGCCATCAGGCTATAACATAAAAAATAAACTGCCGATTTGGCAGTTTATTTTTTGCGCATTCGTTGTCCTGTTTCTAAGTAAATAACCCATTCTCCAATATTGGTAGCATGATCAGCAACCCTCTCTAAATAGCGTGCTACAAATAATAACTGGGTTGCCTGTGTAATATTGCGCGGATCTTCCATCATATACGTTAAAAGTTCACGAAAGGTTTGATGATAGATATCATCTACTTCATCATCTGCAGCACAGACTTTTTCGGCTAAAGCAATATCAAGATTTATATAAGCAACCAAGGAATCTCGTAACATTTTTTGTGCCATAGCAGACATTCTAGGGATATCTACCAACGGTTTAATCAGTGACTGTTCAGCAATACCTAAGGCAATTTTCGCAATGTCAAAAGCATGGTCCCCCACTCGCTCTAAGTCTGTGGTAATTTTAAGACCCGTACCGATAATTCGTAAGTCCCTTGCTAAAGGCTGCTGTCTTGCAATGAGTACCATACATTTATCTTCGATACTGCTTTCCATAGCATCAATGTAATCATCACCAGCCATTACATGCTTAGCCATTTCTATATCCTGGGTCGTCAAAGAAGCTACAGCTTGCCCAATAGCCAGTTCAACCCGAGTGCCCATTTCTAGAATATCTTTGCGCAACTCTTCTAACTCTTGATCATAATTTTGTCTGGTGACCGTCATATCCTCGCCTCCATTATCCGAATCGTCCAGTAATATAGTCTTCTGTGCGTTTATCCTGGGGTCTTGTAAATATGACATCTGTTTGATCATGCTCCACTAGATCACCATTCAAAAAGAATGCCGTATAATCAGATACCCTAGCAGCCTGCTGCATGTTATGAGTAACCATAACAATAGTATATCTCTGTTTTAATTCCGAAAGCAATTCTTCAATTTTCATGGTCGATATAGGATCAAGTGCTGAACAAGGTTCGTCCATTAACAGTACTTCCGGTTCGATTGCCAATAATCTTGCAATACATAAACGTTGTTGCTGTCCACCTGACATGCCCATAGCTGAGCTTTGGAGGCGATCTCGTACTTCTTCCCAAAGTGCGGCACCCTTCAGGCTCTTTTCTACCAGTTCATCCAGCTGTGATTTTTTAGTAATACCATGAATGCGGGGACCGTATGCAATGTTGTCATAGATCGACATGGGAAATGGATTAGGCCTTTGGAAAACCATACCCACTCGTTTTCTAAGCAGCACCACGTCTGTATCAGGATGATATATATTCACTCCATCTAACAAGACTTCCCCTTCTATTCTTACATTGGCAATTAAATCATTCATACGATTTAATGTCTTAATAAAAGTGGACTTGCCACAGCCTGAAGGTCCAATCAAGGCTAGTAGACTGTTTTTTTCCACACCAAGAGAAATTTTCTTTAATGCCAACGCATCTCCATAGTATAACTTTAGCTTATTCACATGAATTTTATAATCCATAGATATCCTCCTACCATTTCGGGCAATTCTTCATATACACTAAGACTTCTTTAGACAGAATGGTAACTCTACCTTAATTAAGTCTAATTTATCTACAGGGTATTGCAATGCTAAGATCTCCATGCCAAATATAGAAATCTTCAAATAACTGAGTCATCAGATAAATATTGATATAGAAAATATACCACAAAATGCAGGCGTTTATTATTATGCAATTATTATGTTTTTGTTAAATTTCACTAAAGCGGTAGCCAACTCCCCGAACCGTTTCAATTGCCTCTGCCACTTTTGGCTCAGCCGCCATTTTTGCTCTAAGATGGCGTACATGCACATCTACCGTACGAGTATCTCCAAAATATTCATAACCCCAGACCTTTTCCAGCAATTGCTCACGTGTATAAGCTCTGCCTACATTTGTAATAAATAATTTCAATAATTCATATTCTTTCGGAGTAAGTTCTAACTTTTCTTGATCCAAATACGCCGTATAACTGGAAAAATTCAATCGTAGTTTTCCAATGACCAATTCGCCGTCGTGCTGTGCACTGTCCTTATGACTCCTCCTAAGTACCGCTTTTATGCGAGCCATAAGCTCCCGAGGACTAAAAGGTTTTGTCATATAATCATCTGCACCTAATTCTAATCCCACGATTTTGTCTACTTCTTCATTTCTGGCTGTCAGCATAATAATGGGAATCCCAGCTGTTTCCTGCTGTCCTTTCAATCTACGGCATACTTCTATACCATCAATACCGGGGATCATTAGATCCAGTATAATTAAATCTGGCTTATTGGCTCTAACCAACTGTAATGCCTCATGCCCATTCTCTGCTTTAAGGACGTGATAACCTGCCTTTTGCAAGTTAAACTCAAGTAGCTCAATAATTGAAGGCTCATCATCAACTACCAATATGTTGTTTATCATATTCTTCACTTCCTTAAAATAAAAACCAGGTTATATTAACCTGGTTTTTATTTATAATTAATTTATTTATTTACTACGTCTTTTAAGCCTTTACCAGCTTTGAAAACTGGGTTTTTCGATGCTGGAATTGTAATTTCAGCGCCTGTTTGTGGGTTGCGGCCTTTTCTTTCTTCACGTGTTTTTACTTCAAAAGTACCAAAGCCAATGATTTGGACTTTATCTTGTTGTGCTAAAGCTTCCTCAACACTAACAAATAAAGCATTGATTGCTTTCTCAGCATCCTTCTTAGTCAAACCCGCTTTTTCTGCAACACTTGCTATTAATTCAGTTTTATTCACAAAATTAGCCTCCTTATGAAAAATCGTTACGAATAGCTTATTCGCTATCATTTTTTTTATTCCTGTCTAGATTTTAAAAAAATACTAAAAATATCCCAAATTCTTTATATTTTGTTACTTTTCGCCTCTTCCCAGAGGAAATCAAGCTGCTTGACTGACATATTTTCCCATTTTAGATTCTTTTCCTTCATTATGGTTTCAATATACATAAACCTACGGCGGAACTTATTATTCGTGGTATTTAGGGCAACTTCACCATCAATTTTTAGAAATCTCGCCAAATTCACAATTGAAAATAATACATCTCCTAGCTCAGCTTCCATGTCAGTGGCTTGTCCTTGTGTACAGGCATCTTTGAGTTCGTTTAATTCTTCATATATTTTGTCCCATACAGGCTCAATCCTATCCCAGTCAAATCCGACTTTAGCAGCTTTTGCCTGCAATTTGTAAGCCCTCATAAGACTAGGCAATCCTTTCGGTATGCCATCCAGCACAGACGGTCTCTCATTCCCGTGCTCCAGTTTTTTTATCGCGTCCCAGTTCAATACCACCTCGCCTGCATCTCGAACGCTTGTATCACCAAATACATGAGGATGGCGACGTATCATTTTCTCTGTAATGCCATCAATCACCTGCTGCATAGTAAATACCTTGGATTCTTCTGCAATGCGGGCATGAAATACAATCTGTAATAACAAATCGCCTAGCTCTTCACATAATAATTTTCCTTGCTGCAAATCAATGGCCTCTAGGACTTCATAAACCTCCTCCACAATATACCTTCTAAGACTGGAGTTAGTTTGCTCAATATCCCATACACATCCTTCATTCGAGCGAAGCTTCGCCATCACATCAAGTATAGGATTTAAAGAAAAGTGGTTCATTGCAGTACTGCGTCGCGGTACATATACACTGGTAAGATGATCAATTCCCTGCACCCTATCCAGTTCAAACAGAGGTACTGTTAATAACTGTTCATCTGGCAATCCCAAATTTTTCACAACAATCACTTCAAAATCATCAGGGTAATATTCCATTAACGCTAGTTTAGCTTCTGAAGCAACGTAATGATTATAGACTTGTGTTACCACTAAAGCAGTCATTAGCTCCGGAGGCATGGATGCCAAATCAGCGGCATCCAATACTGTAATGCCCTCAATAGGATCTATAGCAAGTCTTGTATACAAGACCTCCAGAAAACTCATTCCTGGCAAAATCCTAACAGCAATTCCTTGTCTGCCCGCCAATTCTCGAATTAGCATCACAGTTTTCTCTGCTACAAGAGGGCTGCCTGGTACAGCATATACTACCCTCTTCCCCAGTGCTGCCTGACGTAAACATTCATGAGCAATCGTCTCGTAAACTTCCTCAAAAGACGTCTTCTCCTCATAAACATAGTCAAAGCTAGTAAATGCAATACCACGTTCCATCATTGCTTCTACGGTTGGATGCTTTGCAGTACGCAAAAGCAATTCTTCTGCAGTCTTTAATAATTCTAAGGTCTCAACGGTGATGAGACCAAAAGAACCAGGTCCTAATCCTACAATTGTAATTTCTCCCACATTATCGCCTCATATTCATAATTAAAATAAAAATTTTATTATTTTCGTAATATACCTATTTTACCTAATAAATGAGCTAGTTTGCTACCTATTTTAGGTAGTTTTTCGATATCCTGCTGCTCAATACCTCCTAATAGTAAAAGAACAATACTGTATACTATACCACCTATACATACAGAAACCAAGGTTGCCATTGTATTATGCAAGGTTTTTAACATTACTGCATCATAAGTTAACAAAACTATAGCGCCCATGATAATGGCTGCTGTAATCGCCTTTATTGTATCTTGTGCATTAATTCTAAATCCTACATAGCGATATACAAAATACATATTTAAAAGAGCAGCCAAGGCAAAATCAACATTTGTAGCCCACGCAGCACCTTTTATCCCAAAAGCTGGTATTGCTGTTAATGTCCAGCTCATAACAATTTTTACAGCAGCAGAGATTGTCATATTAATAAGAGGAATGGCTGTATATCCTAATCCCTGCAATACTCCGGTTGTAATCTGATGCATCCCCAGCATAATAACCCCACCTGATAATATGGCAATTGGTACTCCGGCATTGGGCGTACCATACAGCATTTGTGATATGGGTGTAGCCAGCAGACACATCCCTACAAAACTGGGTATGGTAATTAAATTGGCAAAACGCATTGCCATAGCTGTGCGCTGACAGATTCGCTTATGATCTCTCAGGGTAAAAGCTTCGGATACAGCAGGAACCAGACTAGATGCCAATGACCCTGTCAATATAGTGGGAACATTGATAAGAGCAATTGCCATGCCTGTCAGGTATCCAAATAATTCAGTTGCCTGGCCGACTGTATATCCAGCGTTTTCTAATCGTGCTGGTACAATTAATAAGTCTATACTGGACACGATTGGCAGCATAATATTTGCCAGTGATACAGGCAGAGCCAATTTTATAATGCGCAAAATAATTTTTCCGCTTGCCTCTTGTTTTATAATCGGCTGCATCGCTATTTTTGCATTTAACGCAGTACCATACCGCCAATAGTAATACATTAATACCAATAAGCCGGCTAACGCACCAGGCCCTGCACCAAAACTGGCGCCAGCAGCTGCATATTCAAGACCTAGTGGTAATAGGTAAAAAGCTAAAAATACCATGGTTACGACTCGGACCAACTGTTCAAATATTTGTGATACAGCTGTAGGTGTCATCATTTGCAATCCTTGAAAATAACCACGATAGCTAGATAAAATCGTAACAAAAAATATGGCAGGAGCCAAAGCAGCAATCGCATAATATGCACGAGGATCTCGTACAAATTGATTTTCAACCAACCATCCAGCACCAAAATATAATAAAAATGTAAATACAATTCCCGTTATCGTTAATAAACCTAACGAAATCCGAAATACTCGATTTGCACCGCGAAAATCAGCTAAGGCTACTTTCTCAGCAACAATAATAGAAATAGCTACCGGAATTCCGGCAGAGGAGATACTCAAGGCTAATAAATAAATTGGATATGCCATCTGGTATAATCCAATTCCTTCGCCGCCTAATAAACGAGAGAGAAGAATACGATTTACTGAACCAATTATTTTTACTACAACACCAGCAAGGGTTAAAATGAATGCCCCTTTTAAAAATGTATCTTTACTCACATAATTTCCTCCTAAAGCATTCTATTACTACTTATTCAGGAGGCGGGCATTATATTATCGCAAAATACATTTACTGCTAATACATCTTTATAAAAGTTCATCCATAAGAAAGCAAGAAAAAGTAAATTGCTAATTTTATAGCACTATATTTTAGATTCTAACAAAAAAGTAGCGAATCTGCGTCCGCTACTTTTCACAACTTCATATTATGTGGTCATTTGTTTTGCTAAAAATCCTGCAGCAGTCTCTGCTAATTTCACTTCCATTTCACTCATCTGCACACCTTGCTGCTTCGTACAAATAACCACTGCACCAATGGAGGTTCCCTCTACAATAATAGGTGCAATAACTTCAGCAGTAAATTTCGATACCTCTTCTTCATCACCAGAGTCAATAATTGAGCCCTTAGATCCCTTGGCTTCTGCAAGATTGTTCAATAGAACCGCTTTACGATCTTCCATAACTTTCTCCAGAGCTGATCCTAACGGTTTATTCATAAACTCTTTCTTCGAAGAACCAGCGACAGCAACTATCGTATCTCTGTCTGCTATTAAGATGATATGGCCGACTGCCTCATATAACGAATCGGCATATTCCTTTGCAAAATCACCTAGTTCGCTTACTGGAGAATATTTTTTTAAGATCACTTCTCCTTCTCGATCAACATATATCTCCAATGGATCACCTTCGCGAATCCTAAGTGTTCGCCTAATTTCTTTAGGTATTACAACTCTGCCTAAGTCATCAATTCTTCTTACAATTCCAGTGGCTTTCACCAGTATCCCCCCTTTTCTACAGTTTTTGACATCTGATTTCAGTGATAGTATATATCTAACGAGACATTTTTATTCACAGACATGATGCCTAAAAATTTCTAAAAACAGGTATATAATACAAAAATATCATTTGTATTTAGGGATCACAGGATTACCTTCTTTACATCTCAAGCAACCAATGTCGCAAAAACTTTTCCTAACCAATTTAGTAATTTCTCATTGCTAATTTGTACAGTCTTAAGCCGAATACCTTCAGGGTAAATCATAACACGGGCAGGAAATGCCTCTTTCAAAGCCATGATCTGTTCAGGTTTAACATTTGGTTTATCAATGAATGTAACTTCTACATAATTAGGGTGTTGGATTACAGAACGAATACCAATGGTCCTGGATAGATTTTTAATCTTCACTACATCGAGCAAATTTAATACACAATTAGGCGGTTCCCCAAAACGATCAATTAATTCATCCACAAGATCAGAAATATGTTTTTCATTTCTGCAGGCAGCAATCCGCTGGTATATTTCAATTTTATGCATAGCATCACTAATATAGTCGCCACTTATATAGGCATCTATATTAAATTCCAGCACAGGTTCAACAGGTACTTCTAAGGTTTGCCCTGTCTTTAACTGCTGTACGGCTTCATCCAGTAAACGACAATACATTTCAAAACCTACGCTAACAATATGTCCATGCTGCTGAGCTCCTAACAAATTACCGGCTCCCCTGATTTCTAAATCACGCATGGCAATTTTAAAACCGGCTCCTAATTCTGCAAACTCTTTTATTGCCTGCAGCCGCTTTTCCGCAACCTCTGTCAATACTTTATCCTGGCGATAGGTAAAATAAGCAAAAGCCATACGATGAGAACGTCCTACCCGCCCTCGCATTTGGTATAACTGAGACAAACCAAAATGATCGGCATCATATACAATAATCGTATTTGCATTTGGCACATCAAGACCGTTTTCAATGATACTTGTACATAATAATACATCATCAGTACCTTCATAGAAATCAAGCATAGCTTGTTCTAACATTTCTTCCGGCATTTGTCCATGAGCTACACGAATTTTAGCATCGGGCAGCATGTCTGCTAAGCGGCGATGCATTTTATCAATACTCTGTACTCGATTATAGACAAAATAAACCTGCCCTCCTCGCTTTAATTCCCGCTTAATGGCATCACGCATCACTTCTTCATTGTATTCGACGACATAGCTTTGGACAGGAAATCGTTCCTCTGGAGGAGTTTCAATGATACTCATATCTCTTGCACCAACTAGTGACATATGCAAAGTGCGAGGAATGGGAGTTGCACTTAATGTCAATACATCAATCCCCGCACTCCATTTCTTCAATTTTTCTTTTTGCTTAACGCCAAAGCGCTGTTCTTCATCTACAATGAGCAATCCAATATTTTTAAATATAACATCCGATTGCAATATACGGTGAGTTCCAATTAATACATCTACCTGCCCACTGGCTAATGCTTCAACAGTCGCTCGCTGCTCTCTTGCACTCCTAAAGCGGCTAATTACATCTACTACTGGACCAAAGCCAGCAAATCGGGCACTAATCGTCTGATAATGCTGCTGCGCTAACACCGTTGTTGGTACGAGTATCGCAACTTGTTTACCGCCCATGACAGCCTTATAAGCAGCTCGAATGGCTACCTCTGTTTTGCCAAACCCCACATCACCGCATAACAAGCGATCCATAGGCTGGATTTTTTCCATATCACTTTTAATTTCAATAATAGCACTAAGCTGATCGGGTGTTTCCTCATAAGGAAAAGCGTCCTCAAACTCTTTTTGCCATGGCGTATCAGGATCAAAGGCAAAACCGGATGCAACCTTTCTTTGTGCGTAAATCTCCAGTAGCTCCTTCGCCATGTCTGCGACTGCTTTTTCTGCTTTTCCCTTTGCTTTTAGCCAATCGCTGCCGCCCATTTTATTTAAGCGAGGTGCATCACCTTCAGAACCAATATACTTTTGCAATAAATGTACCTGATCCGTAGGAACATAGAGTTTATCTTCCCCAGCATAGCGAATATGCAGATAATCCTTATGCACATTGCCTACAATTAGAGTTTCTACCCCTACATATTTACCAATTCCATGATTGACATGTACTACATAATCACCAATTTTGATATCACGAAAATAGGCAATTTGCTGACCTTTCCCTACTCTGGGACGAGGTTTTTTCTTCTGGCGCCCCATAATATCTTTTTCTGCAATTACCAGCAGATGTGCTTGTGGTAACTCAAAACCCGCTGAGAGTAATCCGACTGTTATTAATACAGTCCCTTCAGTCAAAGTATGGATGACATCAGAAAAAACGGCAGGAATACCTTCCTCCGTCAAGGTATGCTGCAGCGATACAGCCTTTTCTTGATTGGACATAAAGATGATCGGATAGGACTTATGCTCCTGGCAGTTTTTCAATTCTGCAATCAGCATATCCATTTGACGATGAAACGGTACAATCCCTTTCGCTGTAATACTAATAATTTCATCAGGCTGGGTATGAGGAATCTTTTGCAACATTAATGAAAGGTATAGCACATTGTAACGTACTGCTGCTGCCACGATATCGGACCAGGTAAATGTGCTTTTCTTAATCTCTGGATTTTCCTTTACCAATTTACCCATCTGTTCACGAATACGAGCAGTTTCATCAAATACAATGGTTGAAACCGCTGGTAAATACGATAAAAATACTGTTGGAGTCCCACTTTTTTCAATCTCAGATAACGGAAGTATATCCACTTGCTCTAAGCCGTGCATAGATCGCTGTGAGGCAAGATCAAACTCCCGCAGGGAATCTACCTCATCACCAAATAGCTCTAAACGAATGGGTGCTTTACTGCTGATAGGAAAAATATCAACAATACCGCCTCTTGCACTAAACTGCCCTAGTCCCTCTACCTGATCCACCCTTTCGTAGCCAAAACGTACTAACGACTCTAACAAGTCTTCACGTATCATTTCTGATCCGTTACTTATTGTAATTCGATTATTTTCAAAGTGTTCGCGGGGTACTACTCTCTGCATTGCTGCCTCAGGGGTAGCTAAAACGATTATATTTTCTCCTCGTATCAAGCGCCCTAAGACATCCATGCGCCGTGCTGCCAATTCAACACCCTTTGCAACTGCTGTAAATGTAATAATATCTAAAGCTGGCAGTTCCAGAACAAGGGTACCGGGGAGTAGTGTGGCAAAATCTGCGCGCAGCTGTTCTACCGATTCATGATTTCCAGTAACGATCACAGTAGGCCTAGGAGCAGATTGATATGCCGCCGCTAATAAAGCGCTTTTTTGCACACCTATTACACCATAAATTTGGCTTTGACTGACAGTCAATTGTGAAACGGCGATCACCCGCTTCATCCCAGGATCTTGTTTCATAATTTCAAATAATTTGTTCATAGCACCTCTTCCTATTATAAGAAAGCATTTCACGCTGTACAATTGCATGCATAGAAAACCTTTTAGACCTAAAGCGAAAAGGTAAAAAGGGGCTTTAGCTGTTGCTAAAGCCCTGCATCATTACTTCATTATACTTCAAACCTTATTGATTTAATCCATTTTTTAATGTAGAAAATTAATTTGTTGATCGGATTTTTTTTCATGAAATCCTAAGGCCTCTATGCACTTATCGCATAAGGAATGAACATGCATGGTATTTTCCTTCACATTAACTTTTATTATATCTTGACGCTCTTCAGCCGTCAAGCAATCAAATCCAAACTTAACTTCATCAACTTGATCTACTTCAATCACATCAATTGCAGCTCCACAATGAGCACAATTATAAAATATTTTCATTAAAAAGCTTCCTCCTTTTCGATTATAATTCCTACATTAAGAAGAGGTGGCATTTCATCATGACGACGAAAAACGGATTAAGGTAACATTCCACACTACATGTACACAACTTGCCATGAATATGGCAACCCAAATACTGCTGCTTATATATAGTCCAAAAAGAGTTAAACACCCAAATAGGGTATGACCGCCAATACTGGCTAATGCGGCCCATTTGCCTCTTTGTCCATCGGCCGCATTATACCAGTCATAACCAGCTTCTAACATCCCAAATACCACGTGAGTCACTAAAATATCGGCAGCCAGATAATAGGAACAAAGGCTCTTCGTTACTTCTTCTACTACTGGGCTATAGCTAATTACTGCCTTTATCCCCACATATTTCAACAATAACTTATTTAATAAAAAGCTCAGTGCTGCCATCAGACAACCAATTACATAAGCCATCTTTACCTCGTTAGGTACAAACGTAATGAGCCTATTATTTCCATGATAAAACGAATTTATACAAATTAAAAGTTTTGAACCGTGAGATACAAAGAATATAGAGAGTCCCTTCTCCACTGTATCGTGTTAAGGTTTTCCTTAAAGACTCTTCTATGATAAAAAAATAGGCGGATAAAAATGCAACATTTTTATCCGCCTGCCTATTTAACTACTATTACAAGACAAGAACACTCAATTTCTAGCTGTTCTTTCGCAGCCAATCCATTGCTTCTTCTGCCCGGAATCCAATAATTCCCTGCTTAAATAACACATCTGCCATAAGAAAGCTGTCATTAAAAGGTTCCTCCATCATGTAAGGTAATGCCATACAATACATAGAAGCACTTTTCGCTGCCTCCACCCCATGTACTGAATCCTCCATCACCAAACAACTTTCAAAGGGTACGCCCAGTCGCTTGGCAGCTTCCCAAAATACATCCGGCGCAGGTTTTCCTTTTACCACTTCATCTGCCGATAGAATTACATCAAAATATTCTGTCAGATTCGTAATGGTTAAAATTATGTCAATGATTTCTGGAGATGAACCGGAAGCAATGGCTAAAGGATAGTTATTTTCTTTTAGAAATTGTAAAAACCGATACATCTCAGGAAAAACAATCGTATTTTCTTTGGCAATATCAAGGTAATATTTATTTTTTTTAGCTACTAAAACATCAATCGACTCCTTGAGCCCATACATCCCTTTGATATCTTCCATCATTTCTCGTGTTCCAATACCAACATATTTCTTCTTGATTTCCTCGCTTAATGCTTGTATCCCATATTCCTCCAATAATACATCATCAGCTTTGGAGTAATTAGGCTCACTGTCCACTAATGTGCCATCTAAATCAAAAATAACCGCTTTCACCTTATGTCTTAAACCTTCATTATTTTTCTCCATCTTGTCACTCCTCTCTGCTATAGAAAGTATTCGTACTAATCGTATCTTTTCCTCTAAGCAAAAATACTACGCTTTTTCTTTTACTATCGCAAAAACGTAAGATGGTGAAAACAAACAACTCTTGCATCCTATCTCAATTAATAAAAGCAGGTAATCTACACCTGCTTTTTCACTATAATTCTTTTAAGATTACGCTCCAGCCATCACCAAATTGATTCTGCCAAAGTCTGTATCAATCGCCACAGCATAATTCGATTTCCCTCTAAAAGCAGCTCCTTTTGTAACTCGTTGAGGATGTAAATCTAGATCAAGTCCCATATTGGAAAGATTAATGCAAAAAAGACCATTGGTAACATTTAAAAATTCTCCTGCACTATCAACGGCCAGCTCATCCAATTCACAAATTTTCTCCCCACTATACCGGCACGCCACTTCCAGCAATACGCTATCTTCAGCAGTGAAACTGCTATGTAAAGTGATGTCTCCCGTCATGCTTTGCGAAACAAACCATTGATTCGAATCATGTTCATAAGTAATTGCTGCCAGCAGAGGACTGGTATCTAAAAAACGAACCATAGCGCGAAGAAAAAGTGATATGTAATCATAATACAATTCTACATTCTTGTCATCTTGGGGGATTTTCAACTGCGTCCGAATCTGTTCTTTAATACAGGCTGCATCAGACTGCTGGTCTAAACTGCCTTCTAACTTGTACTCTTCTAGGGCATTCTCCAACTGCCTTAACGTCATGTAGCCTTTATCAACCAATGTCTGACCAAAGTTGAGGTGATCATTGTCTTGAGTGTCTAGCAGAGTGATCAGTTGATCTTCTGACAAATAACCTTCATCTAAGGCTATCTCACCAAATCTTTTATCAATCCGCTGCTGCAGACTATGAATTTCCTCAACTTGCTCAGCAGTTAGAAATCCTTGATTAATGGCTAATACTCCTAATTTCACTTGCACTGCACGTCTACTTTCAAGAGCTTCCTGCACTTGACTTGGTGTTAACAATCCTTGATTTAATATATATTGAGCAAAAAATTGACTAAACATTTAATTCTCCTTTCGAATCATGTCATTTACCGCTTTCACGATTTGGCTACTATTGTATGGTTTCTGAATAAAATCAATTGCACCTAATTTAAGAGCCTCTAGTAAATTGGCAGCAGTACCTGTCGAGGAAAGCATAATGACCCTCGCTTCTTGATCTATTTCTTTAATCTTTTTCAATGCATCAATACCATTGGCTTTTGGCATGACAATATCCATAAAGACTCCGTCAGGGCGAAATTGGTTATACAGTTCAATTACTTCTTCTCCATCCTTGGCTTCCACTACTTGACAACTAAGTTTTTCTAACTCTTCGCGTAGTTTTTTTCGTAACAATAAAGAATCGTCACTAATTAAAATCTTTAATGGTTTCTGCAAAAAGATCCTCTCCTTAAAAAAGCTCTGACGTGTACTAAAAAAATTAAACCTTTTAACCGCGAAACACAAAGGACATAAGATTTTGTATCAACAGTATCTTTATAAAACATACCTTTGTGTTTCGGCACTACAGGATTTTTACATTGCTAGCTCATGTAACATTGGCATTCTATTTATCCCATCAAGTTTTAACACAGACTCGCTTAAACAAGCCAAAACATGAGTATCCAATTGTCCTTCCATCTGGAATTTCATAATTTGAATTGCTTCTTTTGGTGAAACACCTCTTCGGTAATAGCGATTGCTAATGAGAGTATCATATACATCAGCTACTGCAACAATTCTGGCCAGCGTACTAACCTCTGTACCACTGATTCCATAAGGATGCCCTGACCCATCCATTCTTTCATGATGCTGAAGAACAGCATCTAAGACTACATTTGGTATAATACCAGTCTGTGCTAGCAGCTGGCAGCCGTAGTGCACATGGAATTTTGCAATATTGAATTCTTCTAAGTTGAGTTTATTCGGCTTACTTAACATTTCAAATGTAATTCGGGTTTTCCCAATATCATGCAATAAACCAGCTAAGGTAAGATTCCATACCTCATTATCTTCATACCCAAGCCAGCGTCCAAGATAACCAGAAAGAAAAGCAACATCTAATGCGTGCCTGTACAGATAATTTTCAGTAACTCTATCCGTATGCAGTTGTGTAAAAGAATCCCCTCGAGACAGCCTTGGATAAATTCTCATATTAACCAAACTAATAATTGGATCTAAAGGTATTCTCCCCTGATATTTGGCACGTAAAAAGATTCCTTTCAACTCTGTTTCTATTTCAGAATGCATCTGAGCGGCACTTTGCAAATGGGTTTCCATTGATGCACTAT
Source organism: Pelosinus propionicus DSM 13327 (assembly GCF_900114615.1). Taxonomy (GTDB): domain Bacteria; phylum Bacillota; class Negativicutes; order DSM-13327; family DSM-13327; genus Pelosinus; species Pelosinus propionicus. Next base: position 15,999 of record NZ_FOTS01000024.1, read on the forward strand.
CAGTTAAGGATACTCCAATATCAGAAATCACTTTTTCAATCTCAGCAAGATTAATTTCAATCGCAGTTTCTTCAATGACATCAATACCTTTCATATTCCACTCTTTTAAGCACGACAGTAAATACTCATTTATCACTGTCCCTTGGCCAAGAATCATATTGCCATTTGGACTTACCAGTACTTGATTAAGAGTCATTCCAAACTTGATTTCTGAAAGCTGTAGATAACTCAAAGAATTCTCCTCCTAATACAAATGTATTTATGACTGACAGGATTCACTTATACAGTTCAAACTATAATGATTCTATATCGTATTTAAAAGATAACACAAAAAATAACGTTAACTATTACTTTCAAGTTAAGATTTTATTAATTTTGTCAGCAAAACGTTGTAATCTTTCTACGTACAAAAGAACCCGCATAATTGCGGGTTCTACAAATTCATCACATATCCACGAGCTCGCATTGCCTTTAACATGTCAGCCCGCTTTCCCATTTTTTTTCGTACACGGTAAATTAAGACATTGATTTCATCGACTCCTGCATCTGGAAGTGTACTTTCACCAAGGATTCTTTCCGGCCATACTGCCGCCCTAATTGCATCATAGGTCACTACTGTATTGGCATGATCATATAGCAGTTTAAAGAAGCGCCATTCTTTTTCCGTCAAGTTAACCAATTGCCCATCGATATGGCATTCCAACTTAGCGCAGTCCACAGCAATTATAGCGTCTTTTTTCAAAGAAATGAATTGCGTTTGACTTAAATCCATTGTTTCTTCATTCTTAGATGCGCTGACAATTCGGATTACTGCAATCCCCATCGACAAGCTGACAGTATCTCCTCTATTAAGAATATACTTTTCATGAGGAGTGATTGCTTTTCCATTTATCATTGTGCCATGCTTACTGCCTAAATCATACAGTATTATATCTTCTTCATTCTGCAAAATATAGCAATGCTTACGAGATATCAATTGATTGGAAAAGCTCACATCGGCCTGGCTATCAAGACTGGAACGTCCAAGATACAATTTGCCGTTAGGAAGTTCGATGCGACTGCCCGCTTCGTAAGGTTCTCCTCTTTCCACTACAAGACAAGCATGCAATTGCAAAACCACCCCTTCATAGTCACAGTCCTTTTATTTTACTATACTCTTTTACTCCCTCTCTTTCAATACTAAAAGGTTACCTGACTACGTACTGCATTTTACCGGTTCAGCAACTACCAATTGCTATCGAGTAATTAAGTTATATTTCTGGAGGATCTCAATCGTCACCTTTTTAGCGACCGGTCCAGCAATTCCTTCCTGGCTATCAAGATTAGTCGCAAATGCATAAGGGTGTCCCTTTATAACAACGACACCAACGAACCACCCTGTTGACAGGCCATTTTCAAATCCTGAGCTTCCTGTCTTTCCATATAGTATGTACTCATCACCTTCCTGCTGAATCATGATCCGCTTAACGGTTTTCATTACGCCTTTATCGAAGGGAAGAGTTTCTCGATATAACCCTTCAAGAAAATCAATCTGCTCTAATGGAGAAATCTTTAATGAGCTATTGAGCCAAAACCGATCAATTCCTCCACTAATATCACGATTCCCGTAAGAACAGCGATCCAGCCATTCCTGCATACGCTCTTTGCCAATGTCACGAGCCATTTCTTGATAATACCAGACAACAGAATTACGCATGCCTGAGCCAAGTGTATGATCTTGATTCCAATTATCTAATGTGCGTTTAGTACCATCCCAATGTTTAATCTCATATTCATCTTTAACTGCTTTCACTTGCAAACCAATTAATGAATTCATAATCTTAAATGTAGAGTTTGGGGTCGTTTGATTTCCGGCTCTTTCTTTGTTATAAACAAACATTTTTTCTGATTCTAAATCTTTGAGAATAAAGGTTCCTTCACCCTTGGAGAAAAATTCATCCACATTAACAGCAGCGACATCCAGCGACTCAGGGGATTTTATTTTACTGGAACAAGAAGCTGCAACCGAACCTACCATAAGAAAGAGGATTATTAACATCACGATCCTTTGCTTTTTCATTATTATCACCTCATAAATTTCTATTATTGTCTCTCATTATAATATTGTAAAATACTAAAAACAATAACAGCATACTAACACATTCCTAATTTTAGCAAAATAAGAAACCTAAAGAAGCCATACATTAACTTCTTTAGGTTTCTAACTTAATCTCTTAGTCATTACCTTCCAGGAACGATCGTCTTATTCACCATTATGACAATTCGATCATGGCTTTAAGCAAGAGTTGCTCCAGCATACTCTAAATTAGTTTGCTTAAGAGCGCTTTTTAAATCGTCTTCCGGTGTACTGATTGGCTTTATAGCAAAGGTTTCCACAAGGTATTGCAGTACATTTGGGGATATAAAGGCTGGTAAACTTGGTCCTAAGTACATTCCATTGATCCCTAGTGATAATAATGCTAATAAATCAGCAACAGCCTTTTGCTCATACCAGGAAAGTATAATCGAAAGCGGCAGAGAATTCACATCGGTATCAAAAGCATCCGCTAATGCTGTAGCGATTCGAACTGCTGAATAGGCATCATTACATTGTCCGATATCAAGTAATCTTGGCAAACCAGCCACCGTTCCAAAATCCAATTTGTTAAATCGGTACTTACCGCAAGCTAACGTAAGAATAACACAATCCTCAGGGACCATTTGGGCAAACTCGGTATAATAACTTCTGCCTGGTCTTGCCCCATCACAGCCGCCGATTAAGAAGAAATGTCTTAATTTCCCATCCTTAACTGCATTCACAATGGCTTCGGCATGGGATAATGTTGCATGATGTCCGAAACCAACGAGGATTTCTTTTTTCTCTTCCTCTTCTTTGAATCCACCCAGCTCCAGTGATTTCTTAATGATTTCACTAAAATCCTTAGTTCCGTCGCCAGAGGCCCCAATATATTTTACTCCATCCCAGCCTACAACACTTGTTGTAAAGATTCTATCCTTATAGGTTTCTCTTGGTCTCATCAGACAGTTCGTCGTCATTAAAATACATCCTGGTATTTCATCAAATTCTTTTTGTTGATTTTGCCAGGCAGAACCATAGTTACCGACTAAATGCTTATATTTCTTCAGCGCAGGATATCCATGAGCGGGCAGCATTTCACCATGGGTATAAATATTAATGCCCTTGCCTTCTGTTTGTTCAAGCAGCATCTCTAGATCTCTTAAATCATGACCGGACACAATGATAAATGGGCCTTTCTTCACATTTACATTCACTTTGTGAGGAGAAGGATTTTCGTATGTTGTAGTATTGGCCTCATCCAGCATCTTCATTACTTCTACACTCATGTTCCCGGTTCTCATTACCATCCGTATCATTTCTTCAAGTGTTAAACGATCATTCGTTGTAGCTTCTAAACCTAAGAAATAGAATTGGTCTACTTGATCACTATGGTAGTTAATAAATCGAGCTTGATGTCCATAGGCACTTATACCCTTTAATCCATATAATACGGTTGATCGTAAGGACCTGATATCAGCATCCAGATTCTGATCATACATAATTCCAGCTTTCACTGCCTCTTTCAGCATTTCTTCTTTGGAATTACTCACATTAAAAGTAGCTGCTTCTGGATATTGCCCCTCTGGTGCCAAATTTCTCAACTTTTCTTTTATCTTTTGTGATTCCTTTATTAAATTCACATGTACCTGGGCATCGAAGTTTACATTTGTTAACGTTGTAAATAAGCCATTTTCTACAAATTTTACAATTTCTTGATCAATTTTCTTTCCTTGCTCGATTAAAGGCTTAGCATAGCAAGAAATTCCTTTCAACTGATAAATTAATAAATCTTGCAAATTTGCAATTTCTGGTGTTTTTCCACAAACCCCACTTTTGGTACAGCCTTTCCCGCCAAAGGTTTGCTCACACTGATAACAAAACATTGAATTATCCATTTTAGTCTCCCCTTTTATTCTGCCTTTTAGTAAATTGCTTTATCTCCTATACAAATTCTGAGGCATAAGTATTTCACAATCCACTGCTATCTATTTACTTCTTTATTATTCCTTACAATGATTCTTGTTATACTCGTTTTTCCCTATCCAAAGCCAACGATGTTCTGATGAAGAGTGCAGAAGAAGCTTATGCTTTCTATAGGTAGAGCAAACGCCCTGAAAACGAGTTATCGTCTTCAGGGCATTTTTATATCTGCGAATTTTCCCTATCGTCTAGTTCTTATATATAGTGCATAAACGTATCAAGTAACTCTTTATTATTACTATGACTCGATCCATCAAAGGTCAGGTCAAGTACAGGATGCTTGATCTCGTCTTTATCTCTGTCTCTCAAGAGTTTCTGTATAGTTGCTGTATTTTCGTACATGGAACTCACTGTCAAAACCCCATCCACATGCTCTGGGCAGCGAAAGATCTTGGCAAGTCGATAGCGTCCCGCCCCTCCGGCATATAGGGGCAGCCTCCCATCAGCCTCTCTCAATAACTCATCAATATCCCTATCAAAAGGACTATATTCTGCCAACCCATATGAAATAGTCTTCATTACATCTTTTACTTTCTCTAGCTGCTCTTTACATCCTTTTCGGTTCTTAGAGGTCTTCTTGAGGCTCTCATACCCTGTAAACAGCAGAACCTCAGATAAAGGCTGGTACATCATTTTATGATTTTTCTCTAAACCTTTTAATTGAGAATTCGTCAGATATTCATTGAATATAACGCTCCATTCTCCCAGAACCATGATCTTTTTATCATATGAATTTTTCTGCAAATTTCGATACACCTCTTGAGAAAGCTGGATCAGGTTCTGTTCATTTATCTTATTGTTCCTGATTAACTCCAGCACTTTCAGCAGAATCATTTCCCGATCCATTGGATCAGAAGCTTGAACTAAATCAGCCGCCATAACCCCTAATGCAAAGTCATAGCCATACTCTTTACTTACCAGTAAGTCTTCAATAAATGGAGAAACCACTTCCCCTTGATAGCCTGCGCCTTTTAATTTTTCATTTACCAGCCTTCCGTACTGTCCATACACCTCGCTGCCTTCACTTTGGGGCAACCACAGCTTAATTCTCTTCTCTTCAGATTTCTCTAAATGATAGAAGATGTCCCCCAATAAGGAAAACATCGATACATATTCCTTAGATTTGGTAAATCCTTTTCCCACTTCTAATGACTGCTGGCTGGTTGGCGGTAAAATATCTGCTGCAATTCCCTTGGATGTAAACCATTCACATAAAACTTGACTATAGGGATAAAGATTTGGCAATAACAGCTTTCCCTGGATGATTTCTTCTTTACTCTGAGTGGTATGAGGTACTGATTTTTCTATCGCCGCTTTTGCATCATAATGATCCAAACTATTGATGAAAGCTTCTAATCGGGTAATGACCCCGACACTTGATGAGTGTTCGTCAACCTCAATATGCAAATATGGTTTCCCCTGCATTTCGGCATTGAAATAATGACTCAGTACCGTATCTGGGCCGCATCCATGATTGGTAATATAGATGGGATACAGATTTGGCATATCCCGTACAATCTTTGCTCCGGCTAAAATATGTTGTCCAAAGGGCCAATACATATTGGGATGATCCTCTGAAACATCGTAGTCAAAAGCCGGAATGTTAGCAAGGTTTAGTACCTTATAGCCCATCTTCCTTAAGGTTTGGGGAATCTTCATATTCAGTACAGGATCGGCTACATTATAGGTTCTGGTCATAATCACAAAGGCTTTTTCCTCATCTTGAAGACTCTTAACCAATTCCTGGCTCAAGACTTCCACATCACGGCTATATTCCTGCATCCTAGCCATGCCTTTCATAATGGCAAATACCATCTGCCCTTTATTTTTCCCTAATTCCTTTCCCATACGCAGTAAAGTCTTCATCATGTACATTTTGCCGAACTTGAAGGAAAGGGCTGGAGCTAATAATTTCACACCTTTTTTCTCTATGTCCATCACATGGGAAACAATCTGCGAGGCGGTCTGCATGTATACGCAGGCATAATCTTCCCGGGATTTTGATACATCATGCTTCATGGTGTACAAACTTGGCAGAAAAATATAATCAACGCCTTGATTTAATAAAGAAGCTACATGACCATTGATCAGCTTTATGGGATAGCAGGTTTCCTCTAAAGAATACTCCTGGCTAAGAGCCACAATTTCCTCATCGGTTGCTTTGGACAGAACTACATTAAAGCCTAGTGTTTTAAAGATTTCATGAAACATTGGAAACAATTTGTGCAAGAATAAGACTCTGGGAATACCAATCGTAAGCTTTTCAGAATCAATGGCGCCGGTATAACCTTTTAAGAATAAACCTTCCATTTCCTGATCCACATTTCGTGAGATGGAAGTGCCCACCTTTTTGCTGACAATGTCGACATTTTGCGCCAGCTTCTCCTTGACCAAAAGTGCAGTACCTAATGCACCAGTCACGCTAAAAAATCTAGGCAGGATGATATTACGTTTTAGAACCGCACGAAATGCGTTGACCACCGCCTGATTATGAGCAATCCCTCCCTGTAAGAACACTGTATTGCCAATGGCTCTATTTCCCACCACACGGTTTAGATAGTTGCTTACAATGGAGTAAGCCAGTCCTGCGGCAATATCTTCCTTACTTTCATTACTTGCCAAGGCTTTGGCAACATTTCCTTCAATAAACACCGTACATCGATCTCCCAAATTCAAAGGGTTTTCACTTTGCAGCGCCAGCTGGGAGAATTCTTCTATTGGAATATCTAATTTTTTTGCCTGTTCCTCAATAAATGACCCTGTTCCTGCGGCGCATATTTTGTTCATCTCGAAATCCACAACCATACCGTTTTGTATGCTGATATATTTAGAATCCTGTCCGCCGATTTCAAAAACAGTATCCACCTCAGGATCAGCCTCTACCGCACCTTTGGCTTGGGCAGTAATCTCATCTACAATGACTGCTGCTTCTAATTCATTCCCAATGAGATAGCGCCCTGATCCCGTAGTACCTATACCTTTTATCCTAAGGCGATGCTCAAACTGTTCCTGTAAAGAATCCATTCCTTCGCGAACAGCCTGTCTAGGATTTCCTTTTGTACGCAAATAGCGGTATGCAATCACATGTTTCTCATCATCGATTAATACCAGGTTCGTACTGGTAGAGCCAATGTCAATTCCTAAATATCCCTCATAACGGTTAGCCACATGCTGGCAGTCATGTTTATGAATGCTCTCATTTTGACCGAAGGGATATAAGGCGGGATAACCATCATTTCGTGCATCCTTTTTACTTGAAAAACCAGCAGCATTTTTAAGCTCTTCCAACGTTACTACTTGCCTTTTTTCATTAGCAAGACGAGCCGCACCCCAAGCAATCATCTTATCAAAATTTTCTGGTATCAAGATATCTTCATCTTCTAACGCAAATACTTCTTTTAATGCCTTTATAACGCCTTTGTTATGCACTACACCTCCAGTGAGCATCACCGGTTTTGCAAGAATCGCTTTTTGTACCACATTGGCTTTAAAATTTCGCACCAGAGCGTAAGCTAATCCTAATAATATATCTTCCGTTTTTACACCTTCCTGTTGATGGTGAATCATATCGGTTTTGGAAAACACGCTGCATCGTCCGGCAATCCGGGGTATGTTTGTCGCTTTTTGCGTGTAATCGGAATACTCATACAGACTAATTCCCAGCCGAGAAACTTGTTCTTCCAAAAAAGATCCAGTTCCGGCAGAACAGCTTGAATTCATGGAAAATTTGATATGTGTTCGGTCTTGTGCCGATAAATTTGTAATGCACTTTGCTTTTTGTGCTCCCAGCTCAATGATGCTCTGCAATGAGTCATTACTGGCAAAAGCGCCTTCGATTAACGCCGTGACTTCATTAAGGTAATAATTCTTCAAAGCAGGCATTCCTTCTGCCTGTTCGCCGGTGATGCCAAAATAAAATTCTTCGACTTTATATTCCTTTTCTATTTTCTGCAGCATATTCCTAAATGCTGCATCGATATTGCCGCGATGAAACAAATATTCACTGCCTATTTCTCGTTCACGGTCATCTAAAATGACATATTTGAATGTGGAATAACCTATATCTATGCCTAAACGAACCATTACGTCACCCCTTACTGATTTTGATTATCATGTACTCTGATTAGGCCAATTATACTATAATCAATCTAGCAATTCGGTAGCCATTGCTACGCTTTTAAAAGAAGAAAATGTCTAACATGTTCTTAAATGATATCAACTTAGAAACGCAGCAATAAAGTATTACTTGACACCTATCGTTTACTTGGTATACTATTACTATGCAACTAAAAAATTGCATCCCATAAAGCAAAGGAAGTAGTCAAATGCCTAATCAAAGTCAGTGCGTACTGGAAACAATGTTGCGAATGATCCATAAAGCCTCAGAATTTATGGCTGAGCCGCTAGTTTTTGGGACCGAAGTTTTATATGCCTCTGAAATTCACATGATTGACGTTATTGGTCGAAATCCAGGAATTCATGTTACAGAAATCGCCAATAAATTAGGTATTACAAAGGGGGCTGTTCCTAAGATCATATGTAAGCTCCTACAAAAAGAATTAATCCATCGCTATCAGGCAAAAGACAATAAAAAAATGGTTCTCTTTACCCTTACCCCAAAAGGACATTCGGCTTTTCAAAGCCACATTGAATTTCACAAGAAACTCGACCAGGGCATTATTAAGAAGTTCGATTCATTACAAGAATCTGAATTACGTATGTTTCATGATATCATGCATGAAGTTGAAAAGTACATTGATAGAATTGGAAAAGAAAAATAGTGTTAGCGAAATGTTTACTAGGTAAATATTTCGCTAACACTGCCTATTGCACTACTTGTCTCTCTTTATTAAACAGTTTGCCATAGTATATGAATCTTAATATTTAGGAAAAGGTGATATTATGAAAGTTACTACAAAAGTCATGAAAATTATGATCGTACTTTTGCTCGTCCTTGGTGGAGTCGGTGCCTATTACTATTCACAACGCGGTGAAGTGTCAACAGACGATGCCGGCATTGATGGCCGCACGGTGGTACTAAGTCCAAAAGTACAAGGCTATGTGAAAGCGTTGAATGTACAAGACAATCAATTAGTAAAGGCCGGCGATGTACTATTAGAAATTGATCCTACTGATTATATCGTCAAGCGAGACCGAGCCAAAGCTGCATTAGCTGCCGCTCAAGCAGCAGCCAATGCTTCTCACAGTAACTTAGAGACAGCTACGGTCTCTGCTCCCTCTACCATCGATGCGGCAATTGCTCAGGTGTCCTCCGCACAAGCAACATGGGAAAAAGCGCTAGCTGATAGACAACGTATGGAAAGTTTATTCAATGCTGGTGCCTGTTCATCGCAGCAGCTGGATCAAGCAGTTGCAACAGAAAAGTCAGCTCGCTCTGCTCTGGATCAAATGCGAGCAGGTCTTCATTCAGCTAATACCGCACCAAGTGTGATTGCAGCGGCCAAAGGAACAAATGAGCAGTTGCAAGCCCAAGTGAAGCAAGCCGAAGTAGATCTTGCCCAAGCTGAAAATGATCTGGCAAATACCAAAATTATAGCCCCTATCGATGGAAGAATTACAAACCGCAGTGTAGAAATCGGTAATTATGTGCAGGCCGGAAGCCAATTAGCCTCTTTAGTCGGCACAGACTTGTGGATTGTTGCCAATTTCAAAGAAACACAGTTAGAACATATGCAACCTGGACAATCTGTTGATATCAAGATCGATGCTTTCCCTAATGTAAAGCTACAAGGCAAGGTAGACAGCATCCAAGCTGGTACAGGCTCTCATTTTTCTCTTTTTCCAGCTGAGAATGCTACTGGAAATTTTGTTAAAATCGTACAGCGCGTTCCCGTAAAAATTGTGTTTGACAGCTTGCCAGATGCTGCTATTCATTTGGGACCTGGCATGTCGGTAGTACCGACAGTTCACACATCAGCTATGGGATACCGTCATGAGTGACGATGCACTAAAACCAGTAAACCCTCTTTTGATATCAACCGCCGTTAGTCTTGCCGCCTTCATGGAAGTATTGGATACAACAATTGCCAATGTTGCACTTTCTCACATTTCCGGCTCACTGGGCGCCAGTTCAGAGGAAAGCACCTGGGTGCTTACCTCTTACTTGGTAGCTAACGGTATTATTTTGCCCCTGTCCGGCTGGTTATCCGCCCTAATGGGACGCAAGAACTTTTTTATCTTCTGTATTTTAGGATTTACTCTTACCTCTTTTCTATGCGGTATTGCCACTTCGCTGCCTATGCTAATTGTATTTCGATTATTGCAGGGTTTGACAGGCGGGGGCTTACAGCCTAGCCAGCAGGCCATCATTAAAGACAGTTTTCCCGCAGAAAAGTTGGGAATGGCATTTGCCATCACTGGAATAACGACTGTGCTAGCCCCCATATTGGGACCAACATTAGGAGGAGTCATCACTGATAACTTCAGCTGGCGATGGATCTTTTTCATGAACGTGCCTGTCGGCTTGTTAGCAGCCTTTTTAGTCAATAATTTGGTCGTAGACCCTCCCAGCGCACGAAAACAAAAAGTCGACTCCATCGACTATATTGGTCTTAGCCTAATTGCTCTTGGCCTCGGAGCTTTACAAATTGTTCTGGATAAAGGGCAACAGGAAGATTGGTTTGACAGTTCTTTTATCGTAATTTTTGCAATCATTGCTGCAGTTGGCCTTATACTAGCTGTTTTCTGGGTATTACAGCAGAAAAACCCGGTAGTTGAGTTAAAACTATTTTCCATTCCCAGTTTTAGCTTACCCTGCCTCATGATCTTCTTTGTTGGTTTTGCTCTTTACTCAAGCGCCATGTTATTACCTATGCTAGTGCAGACAAGCTTTGGGTATGACGCAACACTATCAGGACTTGTACTTTCACCTGGTGGGATTGCGACCTTGGTTATGATGCCCATCGTTGGTAAACTAGTAAATAAAATTCAGGCAAAGTATCTTATTTCTTTTGGCATGCTAATAAGCGCTGTAGGTATGTGGGCAACTGGACTCGTCACTCCGCAAACGGGTTATGGAACCTTCGTCTTGGTACGTGCCCTGCAAACAGTCGGCATTCCCTTTTTATTTATACCTGCCAGTACACTGGCATTTTCAAAAATTCCTCCAGAAAGCAGCAGTAATGCCTCGGCAATTGTATCTTTAATGCGCAATTTGGGCGGCAGCATTGGCATTGCACTAGTAACAAACAAACTCATACACAGCCAGCAAATCGAACAAGCACATCTGGTACAGCACCTAACTACTGCTGATCCTGGTTATCAAAGCGCAATTGCAAACTACACCCAGTCGATTATGAATTTAGGTGTGCCAGCTGTTCAAGCATCTAAAATGGCAATCGCCAAAATCTATCAAGAACTTATTCAACAGGCAAATATTCTTGCCTACCGCGATGCTTATAACTTCGTAGCCATTATATTGGTGGTTCTGGCTATTATCGCTCTCTTTATGCCAAGCAACTCACTTCAGAAAAAAAGTGCTCCCATGGCATCACATTAGAGCAATTCCACGATAAAGAAAGAATGGGCATTACTCCCAAAGGAGTAATGCCCATTCTTTTTATATTTCTATGTTGAGAGCAATTTCATCACAATTGGGAAACTTAGTACAGTTAATACATTCTTTCCAGACCTTATGAGGCAATTGATCTTTTGATAATTCTTTAAAACCCTGTTTTATAAAAAATCCAGGCTGATAAGTCAAGGTAAAGATTGTCTTTATCTCTAAGGTTTTTGCTTCTTCAATTAACGCCTGTACAATGCTGCGACCAATGCCTGATTTCGTGGCATGAGGTGCGATTGCCATTGCTCTAATTTCCGCAAGCGCATCCCATACTAAATGCAGCGCTCCCATGCCAACAACTTCTCCATTATCTTCTGCCAAAACAAAGTCTCGCAGACATTCATATAGCATATTACGCGAACGCCCTAACATCAATCCTTGTTCAGCATAAGCGTTGATTAATGTGTACATGGTTTCTACATCTTTGAATGTAGCTTTACGATAAAGCACTTATACCACTCCCTTAACGTATAATTATACATTATACATTAATAAAAATACTTTCACAATCCATTTATCTATTAAATAAATATACTTTACAGTCGTTGAGATTAAATCTTATATTTTTGGCAGATGAGCAATCCATATACAAGCTTTTATAGAATGTTAGTCAAGAATGTGCTACTTCAACGCTTTATATAAAAAATTACCCAAAGATTGAATGACTTGTACCAGAATAATAAGGATACAAACTGTTCCATACATAATCGTATTATCAAAATTTGCATATCCGTAGGTTATGGCAACAGCTCCCAGACCGCCAGCGCCTACGACGCCTGCCATGGCTGTCGATCCTAAAATCGATATAATCGCTAAGGTTATACCCGAAATTACAGAAGGTACTGCCTCGGGCAGCATGACTTTAAATATAATCTGAAAATTACTGGCTCCAAAAGACTTAACAGCCTCAATCAGTTCTTTGTCTACTTCCCGCAGACTGCTCTCAATAATCCTGGCAACAAATGGAGCACCCGCAATAGTCAAAGGAATAATAGCAGCATTTTCACCAATAGAAGTTCCTACAATTGCCCTAGTCAAAGGAATAATAGCTACAATTAATATAATAAAAGGAAAGGAACGGATAATATTAATTACGGTATTTAATAGCTGATATACAACATTATTCGGCTTTAACCCTTCTTTATGGGTAATGATTAATACGATGGCTAATACTGTACCAACGATTGCAGATAAAACGGTTGCAACACTCACCATATATAGGGTCTTTGAAAATTCCGGGATAACGATGGTATGAATTAGTTCATAAATTGACTCACTCATTCGTTAGCACCTCCCATCTGGCACCTACGTCATTTAGGTATTTATCTACAAGAGATATATGGTTTTTATCAACATTAATAATGACAAAACCTAATACCGTATCTCGATACTTTTCTGTTTTTGCCCATACTAATGAAAAACCAACACCTATCTTTTGTGCCATATCTGACAATAATCGATCATTGACATTTTCCCCGCTATAGCTGATTTTTATAGTTACGCCATCTTGAGGCAAAATCACCTCTTCATTTTCCCCTAGAAGGTTTCTTAAGGATTGGGGCTGATCCATGAAAACCTCATTTACTGCCCCTTTTGCCATAATCTCGCCATTTTCCAGGATACAAACTTTATGGCAAATCTGCCTTACAACAGACATTTGATGGGTAACAAAGACAACAGCAATTCCTAACGTCTCATTAATTTTCTTAAGCAGCAATAAAATGGACTGGGTTGTCTTAGGATCCAAGGCTGATGTAGCCTCATCACAAAGCAGAATTTTAGGGTGCAGGGTCAGTGCCCTGGCAATTGCCACTCTTTGTTTTTGACCACCGCTTAAGGAACGCGGCTTTTCATGAATTTTATCCTCAATATCAACTATTTTTAATAGTTCTTTCACACGCTTATCAATCTCTTCTTTTCCATAGCCCCAGCATTCCATAGGCAATGCCACATTTTGATACACTGTTTTTCGTTCCATTAAAGAAAAACTTTGAAAAATCATGCCAATATTTTTTCGAAACTGCCTTATTTCTTTTTCACTATGATTCTTAACCTCAAAACCATCAATTTTTAAACTGCCGGCGTCATAACTTTCCAAACCATTAATGCACCGCAGCAGCGTAGACTTTCCAGCACCGCTTCGGCCAACCAATCCGCAGATTTCTCCATCATCAATCGTAAAACTAATATTCTTTAAAATTTTGCGTTCATTAAATGATTTTTGTAAATTACTGATTTCTATCAAAATCTCTTCCTCCTTACATATCATATACTCTCTCGTAAAATAATCACCAATAGCCGTAAACAGCTAAAGGATGAATATAACTACAAGCGCAAGTTAAGTCACAAATTGAAGAGTTAGTTATATTCATTCTTTTCCGTCTTAAATAAGACTTTCCGAGAGATTGCTCAAAGATAAAGGAGGATGAACCAGCCTGGATTAATCCATCATCAAGCCACCATCAACATCCATAATCTCACCGCTGATAAAGTCCGCTAATGGTGAGACCAGATACAAAACAGCATTTGCAATATCTCGTGGTTTTCCCGGACGCTTAAGAGCCATCCCTCCAAGTATTGTAGCACGCAGCTCATTTGTCATACTTTTCACCATATCCGTCTCAATAAAACCAGGTGTAATGGCATTGACATTTACACCAAAAGGACCAAGTTCACGCGCAACGCCCTTGGTCAAAGCAATTACACCTGCTTTTGACGTACCATAAGCGGTATTTCCTAAAAATCCGCCGCCTTTTTTACCAGCAACAGAGGAAATGTTGACAATTTTGCCACTTCGTTGCTCACGCATATAGCTTGCAGCCGTTTGGCACGATAAGAAAACACTTTTCAAATTCACCGCAATAATACGATCCCATTGCTCTTCTGTAATCTCACAAAATGCGTTTTTCAAAATGATTCCTGCATTATTGACAACAATATCAATTTGGCCAAACTCTTGTACAATAGCCTGATACATGATCTGCACCTCAGAGGCAACAGAAACATCATGGACAAGCACAATGCTGCTGCCGCCTGCAGCGATAATCTCTTGAGCAACATTCGTTGCACTTTGTCGATTCGAATCGTTAATCCCAACCTTACAACCAGACTGAGCCAATGTAAGTGCAATTTCACGCCCAATACCTTGACCTGCACCAGTAACCAAGGCGATTTTGCCTTTTAATATGCTTTCCTGTAACATATGTTTCCCCAATCCCTATTCTTTGGTATGGTCGTTATTAAAACAGTGGAATGATAGCGCCTTTATACTTTTCCGCTAAGAAGCTCTTAAAACCATCTGTTTTTAGTGCTTTTGTGAATCGTTCTGCATATTTCTCATTGCCTTGCTCTTTTTTGACAGCAACAACAATTGCATAACGCTGACTTTCTTTATCCTCTTCCAGCCCTAGAGCTGATTTAGGATCAATGCCGCCTTGCACCGCAATAATCGAGTTTACGCAGCCAACTTGTACATCATTGATCGAAGGGACGATTTTAAGTACATCCATTTCGATAAAATCCAGTTTCTTAGGATTTTCAATAATATCTAGTTTTGTAGGTATCTCTGCTCCTTGTTTCAATTTTATCAGTCCATTATTTTCCAACATTTTTAAAGCTCTGCCACGATTAGAAGGATCATTTGGAATAGAAACCTTGTCACCCTCTTTTAATTCATTTAGACTTTTAATTTTATTTGAATAGATTCCCATAAAATATTTGATAACACCTTTTTCATCATAAGCAGCCAAATTGGTACCCTTATTTTTATTAAACTGCTCTAAATAAATACCATGCTGGAAGAAGTTAATATCAACACTGCCTTCTTGTAGAGCAACATTCGGCAATACATTATCATCAAACACTTTTACATTTAAAACATAACCATCTTTATCAAATTCTTTTTTAACTGCATTTGCCATATCCTTAAACGTTGGTGATACCGCGACTGTAATTTCTTTTTTCTCAGACGTAGTAGTTTTGCTACTGCTGCAGCCTACTAAACCAACGACCAGTAAACTGGAAATCAAGACAGTCGCCATTATTTTCTTAAAACTCATATATTTTTTCATAACTATACCACACCTTTCTTATTTCAACTTCACTTTTTACTTTTCATTTTCCCAAACAGGTGCTACATTACGGTCTTTGAATACTTTTGCAGCAATATTAACGCCATTTTGAACCTTAGGCCATCCCGCGTAAGGCAGTAAATGGATAATTGCTTCAATAATTTCATTGGGAGTTAAACCAACATTTAACGCTGCATTGATATGTACATCAAGAGCCTGAGCTGTATCTCCCTGGGTAACAAGGGAAGATACGGTTACTAATTGACGTTTTTGAATGTCGAGTCCTGGTCTTGAGTAAATTTCACCAAAGGGAAACTCAATGATATAACGACTCAAGTCGGGAGCAATCTCTCTAAAGGATGCAACAACCGCCTCCCCTGATCCGCCTGTAACCTCTTTCAATTTCTTTAGTCCTTTTTCATACTGTTCTGACATAATAATAAACCTCCATTTTTTGACTAATACACAAATTTACGGCATCAATGCAACAAAAAAAGGCCGAAGAAATACGACATAATGTCATATTTCTTTGGCCTTCAGTTCTCTGATCAACCGCATATGATTCTAAATAAAATCGATAAAATTTGCCTTTTATTGTACACCTCCATCAAATCTTTGTCAACTTTTGTTTTTTTTAAGATTTTTTTGTCAATTTTACAATGTCATTCTCTTTGATTAGCATGCTTTTACTTCTAAGGTGCTTTTTTTATTCTAAAGAACATATAATTACTACCTTCGAAATTTTATCGAAAAGGAGGGCTTCCTATGGAGAAAAAAGATAAATGTCTAAGCTCCTTTCCTGAATGGGTAAAAGCTAGGGTGAATCTAGCGCTCAACCATAAATATAACGATATTTGCAATTGGTATCTTGAAGAATTCATCGACCATAATAACTATGACAATTGTTTGTTTAAAGCATGGTACTTAACAACCACCAGCTTGATTAGTCTTTGCTTATCCTTTGATCAAATCGATATGATTGAGTATTTCAAAAAGGATATTATAAAAATTGAAACAGTATTGAATGTACTTGAAGATAAATGCACCCATAAAGAAATCGTTTGTACTTACAGCATTAAAATGCTCTGCATAAATGGAGACATCATCAAGCTTAGCGAGCCAGAGGTAAAGAGAGCGGACCATAAAAATTTATATATGGACTTTATTGAGGCATTTAAGCAGAACTTTTAACTTTACAAAAAGTAAAACGTAAAAAATCCGCGCTAATCGCGGATTTTAGGTGCTTTGGTGGGACAATGAGACCTATCCCCTTATCCCTGATTTAATCGGCATTTAGCATAACATCCCATCGCTGTTCAATCAGTTGATTGTTCCAAGTGTCATTTTCTTTTTCCTCAGTCAGGTTAAATCCAAAGCTCTGGTATAAATGCCGTGCTGCATCTAGGCCCTTAAAGGTCCACAGAAACACATGATTATAATATTTTTGTTGACAATATTCCATCACAGTCTCCACCAATTTTCGTCCCAGACCGCCGCCGCGAAACTCTGGTTCTATCAAAAACCAGCGCAGCTGTGCAGTCCTTTTGTTGATTTCCACAATTCCAATAAAACCAACGATGATCCCACAGCATTCAGCAATCCAGATTTCTCCCTTCGACGGATCTTCTAAATAAGCAATTAAACTTTGCAAAACATACTTTTCGAAGCGATGATCAAGCCCATACTCTTTCTCATACAGAACACCATGGCGATATGCAATATACCCTGTATCACCAGACTGATGCCTGCGAATGGTAATTGAAGTATCTGCCTTATCAGATAACATATATTGTATGGCAGCCATATTATGAACTAATATTTGTTGAGCCCCCTGAGGAAGCTGCTCTAATAATCCAACGAGTTGGCTTGATGACGCATCTGACAATTGGCGAAATGTTGCTCTGCCTTTTTCTGTTATATTTAGAATTTGTGATCGCCCATCAGTCATTGATCTGACGGCTTCAATAAGACCATCTTTTTTAAATCGTCTGAGAATACGGCTAAGATAGCCTGGATCAATTTGAAGTATTTCCACTAAGCTACTTGCAGTACATGTAGCAGCATTATTAATCTCTAACAAAATCCTTGCTTCCGCTAAAGAGTAAGGACTTTCCAAAATGTTTTGGTTTATTAGTCCAATAATATTTGTATAGAAGCGGTTAAACTGCCTAATCTTCATAACTCGTTCTTGAATCAAACTCTCCATTTTTGCTCCTCCAAGAAATCACTTGTTACCTTATACTACTACATTATCGCATATAGTTGACTTTGTCAATTATATTGTTTGACAAAGTCAACTATATGCGTAAAAAAACAGGAAAAATCATACATATTGATACGAATGCATTTATTTTTCACCTAAATATACCTTCTTTAAAACAGACTCATGAGATGCCAAGACTTGATTTGCCAGACAGCCTTTATGAGCTTCAGGCACGGGATTCTTCGTACAGTTCATCCCTGCTCTCGGCCAATACTTTGGCATGCTGGATTAGTCCCCATGCTAACTTCATCAGAGAGACTTAATTTTTTTAGGTATCCCTGTGAAAAATGCAGCAATCATTCCTATCGCTGCTGTGAAAGCTCCCATTAGAAACACTTCTGGAAATGCTTTTCCTAATGCCATCTTCTCTGCAAGAGGCGCTGTGTAGCCACTCAAAGTCAACGGTATTATATAAGCTGCAACACGCTGCTGAATAAAAGCTCCAAAAATAGTCGAACCTATGACCCCGCCCAGATAACGGATCATATTAAATAATCCGGATGCCATCCCCATGTGAGATTGAGGAACAACATTTATTAAATTTGAAGTTAAGGGAGTACTCGAAACGCCAAGACCAATACCTGTGGTAACAAGAGCAGCAGCTAACAGCCAATAGGGACTTTGCAGACTCAATCTGGAAAATATCCATATGCCAATGGCAAGAATCGCCATGCCAGACACAATTAACAGCTTAAAATTAGGCGGGGCTGCTAATTTGCCCATTATAGGTGACATTATCATCATGGATATAGATAAAGGCAGTACTAACATACCTGCGTAAGTAGGGGAAAAATCATGTACATGCTGTAAGTACATAGGTATTAACAGCATACTTCCAAAAAGTGCAGCACCTTGAAAAAAACCAACGGCTACAGTCGCTGCAAAAGACGAGTTCTGTAATAACGCCAGAGAAATTAAGGGCTGACTGCTTCTGCTTTCTTGCCGAAACAAAAGACAGGCGAAAAGCAAAAAAAGTCCTAAAAGAGGTACTGTTGTCTTAGTCAGCCATCCATTCGTTGACCCAACGATAATTGCCAGCAATAGAGATACAAGAGAAACCGTTAAGTAAATGGAGCCTTGATAATCGAATATCTTGGTAGAGCTGGTTTTAGGAATCGAAGGTATATAGCTGCCACCTAGCAGTAATATGGCTGCTGCAAAAGGAAGATTGATATAAAAAATACTATGCCATCCAATATGATCGGTTAAAAAACCTCCTAGAGTAGGACCAACAAGACTTCCTGCTGAGGAAATCATCCCCCACCAACCAAGAATTGCACTCCGCTTATTTTGCTCAAAAGGGGTAATGACAAGTACCATAGAATTTGTCATTATAGCAGCAGCACCTAATGCTTGTATGGTCCTTGATGCTAGTAACATCCAAAAACTTCCTGCTATAGAACAGGAAAGAGATCCCATGGCAAAAATAAATACACCTAGCATAAATATTCGTTTGGGGCTATAAATGTCTCCCAAGCTGCCGAAAATAGACATTGCAATTGCATAAGGGAGCATATAACCCGTGTACAGCCAAGTAGAACTTCGTATATCAATGGCAAACTCAATCATAATAGTCGGTAAGGCTACGTTAACCATGCTCGAATTCAAGATAGAAAAAAATGTACCAATGAAAACCAAGAACAATAACATTGCTTCGATCAACTCCATAGACAGTATATAAAGTTTAATCTACGCAAAAAGTAATCACATAATACACTTTGCAAAAAAACTGGATCGTACCCAAAATCCATCGTCCAGTTCTTTTCTCTATTATACATGGAGTCATGGGCACTGCCTTAATTATATTCTAGTACCAATCCTACACCAACTTCTTCAACATTCGCACTTCGTGCTAGACTGTTCTTGGAACGAAAATCAGTACAATGGCAAGCATGGATAACATGCGGCTGACACTTTCTAAAATATTCAACAGTATTGTTCAGCCTGTTTGGGGAGGGATTTAATAGATGAAATCCACCTATCACATCGTATATCCGTTCTTCATTGCATACTTTTTTTGCATATTCAATAATATTGCAAATCCCTGCATGGGAGCATCCTACAATGATTACCAACCCATTATCAGACACATATACTAATGCAGAATCGTCCAGTACATAATCATCTTCCCAGACACCGTCCCACATTATCTTGCCAATTGGATTTTCGATCTCAAAAGAATTTTTTCGCTCGATTTCTCCTAAAAATACTAGTTTCGGAGTTAGCCATATAGGATCTTTACTAAGCTTTAATGGAAAAGATTTCTTTAATTGACTGTTAGACAGCATTGAACCAATATCAAGACCATCTAAACTTCGATCTAGGAATGCATCAGGATGAGCGATTATCATAGGTCTCTTGCTCATATATCTTTTGCTTTCAGCCTCCGAATACAGCTTCACTAAATCACAAAGCCCCCATGTGTGGTCGTTATGACCATGAGAAATAACAATCCCATCTAGGGCTAATAGATTAATACCCATTTTGATGGCATTACGAAGAAATAGATCTGAATATCCCGTATCAAACAAGTATCTGCCATCAGCACATTCGATCCAATAGGATACTCCTGGTTCAGCATAAAAATATCGATCAATGATAGTATTATTATCAACTAGAACTGTTAGTTTCACATTACCCCTCCGTCCTTAAAGCTCTTGCCAAAATTAACTATAATCGTACTTTCCTTTTATAGGAATAATGACATATTGGCATACAATCCAGGTGAACCACCCGTATGGAGGAAAAGTACATTTGCATCTTTTTTAAAATATCCTTTTTTAATCAGGTCAATGAGTCCAGCCATTGCTTTTCCGGTATAGGTAGGATCAAGTAAAATACCTTCGGTCCTAGCCACCAATTTAACAGCTTCAATCATTGCTGCAGTAGGTATTGTATATCCATCTCCCAAATACTCATCAAAGCAAGTCACTGCTTCTGAAGGTATCTGAACGTTACTATTCAGGTAATCTGCTATTTCTGTGAATATATCTATTATCCGATTTTGTAGAACCTCTTGTGAATTTAAGACACTGATTCCGCTTACCGGTATATGACAATTGTTTCCTCGCAATCCAAACAAAAGACCACTATATGTACCAGCACTGCCACAAGCGACAACAATATGATCAATGGGCATACCCATGAAAAATGCTTGCTGCATAATTTCTTCAGCACAGGCAACATAACCTAATGCTCCAAGGGCATTCGATCCACCCATTGGAATAATATATGGTTTACATCCTTCTTCTATTGCTTTGGCAGCAGTTTGTTCCATTTCTGCTATTATATCAGAACCCCAAGGTATGACTTTTATGTCTTCCGCCCCAAGCAGATGGTAAAGAAATACATTACCGCCAGCACCTATATGATAACTCCCTGGAGTAATTTCTGATACGATCAGCCGACACTTCAATCCTTCTTTCACAGCAGCAGCTAACGTTAAACGGCAATGATTGGATTGTATCCCACCGCATGTGATGAGCGTGTCTGCTCCTTGTCTTAACGCATCAGCAACTAAAAATTCCAACTTGCGCGTCTTATTTCCGCCACCGGTTAAACCAAGCAGATCATCACGCTTTATATATATATTTGCTCCTCCAACGGCCGCAGTCAGACGCTCGAGTTTTTCTATCGGCGTATACCCTTCTGTATACTGACGCCGAGGGTATTGTGCTAAATACATCTCATTACCTC
This sequence comes from Pelosinus propionicus DSM 13327, assembly GCF_900114615.1. Classification (GTDB taxonomy): domain Bacteria; phylum Bacillota; class Negativicutes; order DSM-13327; family DSM-13327; genus Pelosinus; species Pelosinus propionicus. The sequence continues at coordinate 37,649 of NZ_FOTS01000024.1, forward strand.
CATCTTTTTTATAAACATGTAACTTTTTCGATATTAAATACAGCTTTAACATCTTCCTAATTAAAAGAGAAAGCTATCCCTAGTCTACAATAAAATAGACTAGGGATAGCTTTCTCTTTACTAAATACTAAGTCCTGCTGAAAATCCAACTTGATTAACATTATTTTACTTTTCTTGTACTCTCTATTGTCATTTGCTCAAGATCTTTCAAAATCCGTGGAAGATCCATGATCAATTGCTCTATTTCATCTTTACTCATTTCAATATCTAGAATTTCATCTGACATGAAAACCCCTACCTCCAAAAACATTTTGTCTTTGAATCAGAATATGAATAATAATGATTGTACATTAACAGTCTTTGAATTGTTTTTGAATGCAGCAATCCCGTAATGCTAAGCAACCTTGCAAAGAGCGAATTTTGTATTCTCACCGTGATTTGCTCTTAGATACTTTTCTAATATTCAGCACATATATATTACTTTTATGAAATCAATTTAATAACATTTTATGAAGTCATTTAACGATAGTGATATAATAAAGTAGTGCATCGGCTGGTTGAGGGTATCATGTATGTAGGTGAAATGTCAATATTAAACTAAATGGTGGTGAACTTTAGTCAAAAACTTGTGCGTTCATAAGTGTCTTTACTAAACAAATATGAAAAATAAAAATACAGCATATTTATATCTATTAATAACTTTTTTTGCTTGGGGTAGTTTATATGTAGTTAGTAAATTTGTCTTGGGAAAAATACCGATCATCACAATTTCTTTCCTTCGCTATGTGATTGCAGGAATAATTCTGATGCTGCTTCTTAAACAGCGAAAGCTGAAACGAATTGAGAAACAAGATTATAAGTGTATATTTTCTATTGGTTTTTTCGGTTATTTCGTGGCAATCGGTGCACAATTATTAGGAACCAAGCTATCAAATGCTTCCTTGGCATCACTGGTTAATTCTATGAATCCAATTGTAATTATGTTATTTGCGATATTCATTTTAAAGGAAAAATTAACAGCAACTAAAATAATTTGTGGTGTTTTAGCGATTATCGGTGTCTATATTATTGTTGGCGGAGTTGATGGCAGCAACCAATTCTTGGGGATTTCAATTTCTATATTCTCGGTATTTTTATGGTCTTACGTCTCCGTGATTATTAGAAAAATTACACAAAAATATGATTCGCTTCAGATAACGACATACGGAATCATTATTGCAGCGATATGTACAATGCCATTTTCACTATGGGAACTCATGGTAACCCCTAATGTTCAATTTGATAAGAGCGTAATCCTTTCTATGCTTTATATAGGAGGGGTTTGTACAGCAGTCGCCCATGTTCTTTGGAATAAAAGTTTATCATTGATGGAAGCAGGAGCTTGCTCTTTATTTTATCCATTGCAACCAATGGTGGCAGTCTTACTCGGATGGGTGTTTCTGGGGGAAAATATCAGTATGAACTTTATATTAGGAGGCCTTCTGATTACCAGTGGAGTACTTTTTAGCATCTTGAGGGAAAAGGATACTAGGCCAACTCTGAAAAGCACAAGAAATTTTTCCTAGGCACTTGCTGCACACATGATATAATTCTTCGCCTTCAGATCTGGTGATAATTTCATCTACTATTACACTCAAGAATAAGACGGGTTAGCTACACATAGGCAATCGCATCAATTTCAATCAGCGCATTAAAATGAAGTGTATTAGTTGGCACTATGGTACGAGATGGTTTATGATTTCCAAAAAAACCTCCATATATCTCATTAACAACCTGCCAATAAGTGATGTCTGCAATATATACCGTAGTCTTAAGTACCTGCTGTTTAGAACTTCTACACTGCTTCAGTACATCATCCAAGTTTTTTAACGCTACTCTCGTTTGTTCTTCTATCCCTCCTTCGGGTAAGGTTTCACCAGCAGCATAGTTAATTGGCAATTGCCCCGATATATACGCTAGATCACCATGTATTACCGCAGGAGAATAATGCCCCTTGGATTGACGAGAATAAGGCGTACTAACCATTTGCATGCAACATACCTCCAATATTTTTTCTGTTACTATCATTTGCTGTCCTCTTGAGCAGCATTATTTTTTGAGTCCCATACCAGTTAACGGAACAACAATATTAAGTTTATCATCATGTCCATCTTTAAAATATTCCAGCATACCGGCAACTGCGGCCCCTGATGTTACTTCTACATAAATTCCCATTTCACCAAGCATTTCCTGAGCTTTAGTTACCTGGTCATCATCCACTGCAATAATGTCGCCTTTACTGTCATTTATAGCGTCTATCATTTCATTGATTCTCTTCGGTTCTTGAATCGCAATGCCTTCAGCGACAGTTTGTTTCATTTTACCAACTGGCTGGTTTTTAAATTTTTTGAATATCGGAGCACAATTTTTACTTTGAACAACAATAATCCGGGGAAGCTGTCCTATTTCTTTAAACCCCTTATAGACTCCTAACAGCATCGTTCCATTGCCAGCAGGAACTACTATATAATTCGGAATACCAATCTGCTCATAAATCTCATAAGCAAGAGATTTCGTTCCTTCAAAGAACAAGGGATTATAAACATGTGAAGCATAATACGTGGTTTGCGCTGCCTTCAAAATTGCTTTGGCTGTGTCATCACGTGTTCCTGGAACTCTCACTACGTTTGCTTTATAAGCATTAATTTGTTTAATTTTTCCTAGGGAAGTACTCTCCGGCAAATAGATATTGCACTTGATGCCTGCTGCTGCACAATATCCTGCAAATGCAGCCCCGGCATTACCAGAGGAATCTTCAACAACCTCGGTTATGCCTAATTCTTTTAATTTATTAATTACAGCAAAAGCCCCACGGTCTTTGAAAGAACCTGTAGGCTGCATATAATCTAGCTTTAAATAGATTTCCTTTCCCTGTAACTTCCTTTTTATGACCGGAGTTTGAACTTCTCCTAAGGATACGGTTGCTGTAATTTTCTCGTCCTTTTCCTTATACAATTGAAAAAGTCCACCGCACTCACACTGATAGTCAAGTCCCCCTATTGGATAGTTCTTTTCACATTGAGAACAGTAAAAATGCATCATAACAGCTCCTTATATTTTTTGATGAAATAGTTGACTATCATATAAAAAATTATATAATATACATATAATTCACCCTTATATTTTATATAATATATATTTTTTTATATAAAATCAAGGCATTTATATATTTTTTTATACATTGGAGAATGATTTATGATGAAGATTAATAAAAAATTAGAAAAATATATACCCATAGCCAATTTAATAGCTAAAACTTTCGGCAAACACTGTGAAGTCGTCATCCATGATTTATCGATTCCTCAAAACTCAGTTGTTTATACCATTAATAATCACGTAACCGGTCGTGAAATTGGACAATCTTTTGAGCATTTAGTGAAAGATGTTCTATTATCTAAAAAATTTGATAATGATTATAATGCAAATTATATTACCATTGCGAAAGATGGAAGAAAGATAAAATCTTCTACTGCACTCATTAGAGATTCCGAAAATAAAGTAATTGGTGCCTTGTGTATTAATTATGATTTAGAAAAATTAAATTATATCAAGATTTTTTTAGATGAATTTTTGGCCGCTGAAGAAGAAACAATAGAAACAGCAGTGGAACCTTTTGATAATGTAATGGAAATTGTGGACGATTTGCTAGATAAAATTATCGACAATAAAAACATTGAGCTTTTAAAACGAAAAGATAAAATTGATTTAATCTTTTTCATGGAAAAAAAAGGGCTTTTTTTAGTCAAAGGCGCGATTGAAAAAGTTGCCGAAAAATTAAATATTTCTAAGGTAACTGTTTACAGTTACTTAGATGAAATAAAAAAATCTCAATTATAAATTATGATGCTACCCTGCCTAGTTTGTGGCAAGATAGCATCAAATTTATATATTCAGATTTATCCCTCGTGCAATTCTGCTGCCAAGTTCATGATCTACCTGCATAAAATGTTCAATCATTCTCCTTTGAATAGGCTCGTATGCTTGACTTAAATTTTCTACAATATTTGAAACCAAATGTTTCTTTTCAAGTACCGACATCATTCTATATCTGCAGCCGGCTTGATAATAATCATCACCTGTTATTTCGGATCGAGCCACATTGCCTGTAACAAACTCTTCAGGCCGTTTTCCGATCTCGGGTGCCGGCTGAGGCATACCACCTCCTAATGTATTGGGCAAATAGTTAGCAACTCCTTCATTGTACATGGTTTGCATGGTTCCATTCTGCATCTTATTGGCAATTGGCTTTCTAGGCATATTCGTGGGAAGTGCTAAATAATTGACTCCCATACGGTATCGTTGCGTATCTCCATAAGCAAAAATACGCCCTTGCAGTATTTTATCATTCGAAAAATCGATCCCCGGTACAATGGCCGCAGGAGAGAAGGCGGATTGTTCAACTTCAACAAAAAAATTATCAGGATTTTTATTTAGCACCATGATGCCGACTGGCATCAATGGAAATATGTCTTCTGGCCATATATTAGTAGAATCCAATGGATCAAATTGTAGATTGCATTCATCTTCTACTTTCAGGATTTGTACACGCATCTCATATTCAACAGCATGCCCTGCAGCAATGGTATCAAACAAATCCCTGCTTGCTATGTCAGGATCACTGCCAGCAAGTTGAACCGCTGTCTTACTGTCTATGTATGCAACCCCTGCACAGGGTTCCCAATGGTACTTAACATATACTTCGTCGCCCCGTATATTTACCCATTTATAGGTATTAACACCATACCCTTGAATGGTTCTATAGCTTTTGACAGTCCCATTATCCGCAAACAAGTAGGTAAGAAAATTCATAGATTCCGGCCTAAGTGACATAAAATCCCAAAAACGACTGGCAGCTATCGGCCCACCTCGGACATTTGCAACTGGATCTGGCTTTAAAGCATGAACTAAATCTGGAAATTGAATCGGGTCTCTAAGAGGAAACACCGGAATATGGTTGCCAACAATATCATAATTTCCTTCATCTGTATAAAATTTTACGGAGAATCCTCTGATATCCCTCACGGTATCTGCCCCCCCAAAGAGCCTCCTGCTACTGAAAACCTAACAAAAACAGGGGTTTTGTTTTCTGTATCCTGCAGAAAACTCGCCTTCGTTAATGAGGCCATTGATTTATAGGGTCTAAAAAAACCAAAAGCTCCAGCTCCTTTCGCGTGTAATACTCTTTCTGGAATCCTCTCCCTATCAAAATGAGAAATTTTTTCGAGGAAAACAATATCCTCAAGTAATATTGGCCCCCATTCACCTACAGTTAATGATTGTTGATCATTAGTAACAGGTGTCCCCTGATTACTGGTAAGATAACGTTGCTCCATATTTCTTCTCTCCCCATTACAAATTCTTTTATAATATATTTAAATTGGAGCCTACTGATGAATAAGATTTAATATCTAGAGTTTAATAGATAACTCATAGAGAAAAGGTACTTTACACCAATGGGTGAAAAGTACCTTTTCTCTACAGTTTGAAGATAGCAATAGCCAACTTCATTATTTTAACATTTTTCTTTATTCTGCTTATTCTTCTTATTTTCGTTATTAAAAATCTCTTTTGCAAATTCAACATTCTTGTTTTGCTTTTTATTTTCTTCTTGCTTACGTTCTTGTTCTTTCATATTTATCACCTCCAATATTATTATTGCCAGATCTTCAGTTATAATCAGATGAAATATAAGCCTTAATTGTTATTTCTTGAAATATTTTTTTAAACTATAACGCACAAAATAAAAGACTCGCGAAATTTGCAAGTCTTTATTTTGATGCCAATATTTAAGAATTTAATTCTTTGTTTATTTTGAGGATCTTGCCTTAGCAATCTCTTCTAAGAATTGTTTGGCAGTTGCAGTAATTGCAGCATAATCTCCAGTCTTAGCACCAGCTGTTAAGCTGCTGCCAGCACCAACTGCCACGCAGCCAGCCTTAATCCATTCTTGAACATTGCTGACACTAACTCCGCCAGTGGGCATGATCTGTGCCTGAGGCAAGGGACCTTTTATGGCTTTAACCATTGCGGGACCAAAGAGTTCCCCTGGGAATAGCTTAACAATGTCGCATCCAGCTTCCATGCACTCAACAACTTCTTTTATCGTCATAGCTCCAGCCATCATTGGAATTTGATAACGATTGCACAAACGTACTGTTTCTTTATTCAGACATGGCGAAACTACATATTGCGCTCCGCTGAGAATGGAAATGCGAGCTGTTTCAGGATCAAGAACTGTCCCCGCCCCAATAATTAATTCCTCTGGAGCATAGGATTTTGCCAACTCTTCCATAATATGATGAGCATTTGGTACCGTAAAAGTCATTTCGATAGCTTTCATACCGCCAGCCAAGCAAGCCTCTGATATCCTCTTAGCCTGATCTCCATTTTCAGCTCTTACCACTGCAACTAAACCGGATTTACAAATTTGTTCAAGCACTTGTTGTTTACTCATAATCAATTCCCCTTTTTATTTGCAGCCATCAGCCAAAGCAGCTAGCCACTAGATTTACTTAGTCAGTAATCATGCAGAGTATTCATTTTCTAATTGATACTCTATTGTCATTTTTTTATTTTTTTTTGACACGATTTTATATTTTATATTTTATTCGATTTACTGATAAATTACAATAAACTTTTGACATATTAATATCATTTTGCAGAAAATTTTAGATATTTTTTTGTCATTCATAGCTTAAGCTTGCCTAGTTTTTGCATTATTGTTATAATGATGCAATAAATTAAATTGAATGTTGAGGAACCACTATGCTTGGAACCAACCAGCCAACACTATGTCTACCCCTTTTGCGTAGCAGCTTTCAGAGTTTTACTAAATCTGAAAAGCGGGTTGCCAGTTTCATTATTGAACAACCACATGATATTATTCATATGACTATTTCTGATTTAGCGGAAGCTACAAAGACTGCTGAAGCAACCATTTCACGCTTCTGCCGTAAATTGGGATTTCATGGCCTGCAAAGTTTAAAAATTGCCTTAGCTAGTGAAATACTCAGCCCTTTGGAAACTACCTATCAGGAAGTACAACCTACTGATTCATTTGAAACGATGGGGATCAAAATATTTAACAGTATTTCAGAGGGTTTACAAGATACCTTGAAACTACTTGATTTTGATGCATTGCAAAAGGCTGTTGCCATTCTTGCTCATGCCCATAAGATTGATATTTATGGCTTTGGAATTTCAGCAGTGATTGCCTCTGATATCGAACATCGTTTCATACGTTTTGGCATACCAACAAAAGCCTATTCCGATTTACATATGCAGCTTATTTCAGCGTCCATTTTAGAACCAGAAGATGTAGTAATCGTCATATCGCACACTGGATCCAATACTGATCTGCTGAATTCGGTGGAAGTGGCAAAGCAAAGCGGGGCCCAAGTCATCGCAATTACCAGTCACTTAAAATCACCTCTTACGAAAAAAGCTGATCTCGTTCTGCACGGTGTAAGCCGGGAAGTGAATTACTCTTCAGAATCAATGACATCGCGGCTAATTCATATGGCCATCGTAGACCTTTTATATATGGGCATGATATTTAAGAACCAGGATACATTCACCAATAATCTTAATAAACTGCGGCTGGCAATTGCTAACCGTAAAACATAATTTTTGCTGGTTCAACATGAAAAACACTCTGAACACCATCAAAGGAGCTGTCTCTCATACGTTTTTGTATTTGAGGCAGCTTCTTTTTGCTATTGATAATAAATTTTTAAAAAAAGATCGAGTCCATTTCCTTATAAAAAGAAAGCCTAGATAACCTTAAATGATCATCCAGACTACTTTAGAAAAATCGTTATTTTTATGAAAGGTATTGTGGTGTTTTTGATATACTTCCTCTTTTATTATTTTGTTAGTAATATTTCCACAACTTCTTTAAGCGTATTCTGCTCACCAACATTACCAGGAAAAATAACATAGGGTATCTGGGGAAATTTACTTTCTCCTCCTGTTTGCCATACAGGTATTCCAGGCCTTATCTGACCTAGGACGTTTGCTCGTTTTACTTTTAACGCCTTCGTTCCAATATCACTGGAAGTGATACCGCCCTTTGCAACCACAAAGCATGGAGTTATGTTCAGTCTGCCAACCAGAGACTGTACTGCATCTGATATTTTAACAGAACGTTCCAAGGCATCTTCCTTCGAATCATCTTCCAAGGTCAGCAATTTCCTTTTGGTGCAAACAACGACTGTAACACCTTGGCTTAACAGATCTTGCTCCTGCTTTAAAACCGATGCGATTTCTTCTTGAAAACGATTTTCTTCAAGAACCAAATCAGAATTGAACTCGATAAATCGTATTCCCTCGAGAGTTTTCAATTGCTCAACCTGATTATTTGTTTTTTGCGTATGAGAGCCAACTACAACGATTCCACCATTGCCGCCACCACTGGTTATCATCTCTTGTCTTGTCAGAAGCGGTTTATCGGAAATAGCACCTAATTCTTTTATAAATCCAGCAGCGGTGCGAAACACAAAATATTTTCCTTGAGCAATTGCTCGGTAAAGCGCTACACAAAATATTTTTAGATCATAGGCGTCAATCGCATTAACAACTATTTTTCCAAAAGCTGTTATATTCATGAGTTTAGCAGTAATCTCATCAATTTTGAGTGCTCGCAGCTCATCAAGGGATATCGTTAATACTTCTTCTTTCTTATAGAACCCCTTTGATTTCTCTTCAATATATTCCGTCAAATCAGATGACTCATATCCGAATGTTTTATCGTTAGCAAACTCAGTTTCACCAGCCGGAACAAGCCAATCCCCATACTGCACATAATGAATATTATCTAACGTAAAACGGCCACCTTCTCTAAAATACGGACAAATAATTTCACCATCAGCCTTTATCCTAGAATAGCACTCCAATTGCTCTTTTAAAATCGTTGTTTCTAAAGGATAATGACCCCTGAGAGTTGAATCACTACGGCTGACAATCAAATACTTCCACTGCTGCTCTTCGGCAACTTGAGCAATCGTTCTGCCGATTTGTCGATGCACTTTTACAGTCTGTTCTTCGGTAAAGCCCCGGGAATTTGTTAAAATATAAAAAATCTTATTTTTTTCTTTAAATCCACGACTAATGCTTTCATAAGACCAATCTGTATATACTGAAATATCATGAACCGTCTGAATGCCAGTTGGGTCATCATCCAGTACAATTATTTTATGTGGATCATTCTTAATAGCCTGCTCTAAAAGCATCTGTACGTATTTTTCATCTACCGTGGGATATGATTTTAAAATAGCAGCACTACGCTTTTGCAATGATTTCATCTTCAACATCCTATCTATTTATTGATATATGAAATTGTTGTCTTGCCTCATCCGGACTCATCGGTTCTTTATCCATGGCTCTCAGCAATCGCACCGTCTTTTCTACCAAAGGAAGATTGGTATCTACCATCGTATTCACATCCAAATAATTGCTGTCTTCAAAACCAATTCGTACGGTACTGGCCCCCATTCCAAGAGCTGCGGCGATAATGGAAAAATTCCTCCTATTTGCATGAGTAATTCCCCAAAGAGCCCCGAGCGGAATCATCTGAATCATTGCGGCTAAGGCCTCTGGTGTTGCAGGAGCTTCGCCTTTATGCCCTAAAACAATACTAAATAGTACAGGACTACAAAAATCATATTGTTCCATAAGTTCTTTCATCGCATAAATATGACCAATTTCAAACACTTCTACTTCCGGTGTTTTCTTCATCTTCAATAATTCGCGAATACAATATTCTACATCATCAATGGGATTGCAATATACAGCCTTACCCAAATTAGTGGAACCAACATTCAAGGAACAGGCTTCTACTAGATTTGAATATACAGGAACACAACGTTCCTTAATAGAAAGGTTGGAAACGCCGCCTGTTGACACTTCAATGATAATATCGGAATCCCTTCGAATTAGGCGCAATGTTTCTTCCAAAAGACTCATGTCGGTAGTCAGATTCCCATGAGTATCACGTACGTGCAAATGCACCATAGCAGCCCCTGCCTTCCAACAGTTTAAAACATCTTCAGCTATTTTGTCTGGAACGATTCTTTTATCTGTAGCAGCTACGGGAGCAACTGAAATCATTACTTTATTCATTTTTTACCTCCTATAACAAAGCCTGCATCAGTAATGCCTGATCTCATCGCTGATCAAAAAATGATATGTATTTTCTAACAATATCTTTTACATAACGAACCTGATACAAGGACAATTCCGAGAAATGCGGCTGTTGATCGGCTAAAAGTTCCTTTGTCTTATCAACAGCATAAACGGAGATTTCCGTATTGACATTGATTTTAGCAATACCTTTGGCAATGCAGCATAAAATATCTTTCTCAGACAGACCCGAACCGCCATGCAGTACCAGCGGTATTGCTAGCAGCTTATTAATAGCCTCCAATATATCAATGCGTATATTAGGTTCCGCCTTATACAGTCCATGCACGGTTCCGATCGAAATGGCCAATGCATCAACATGTGTCATGTCAACAAACTGCTCCGCTAGAGCTGGATCAGTATAGGCTTCTACATCGGTTGCCGCTCCTTCGTGTGATCGTTCTCCGGCCGCCAAGCATCCCAACTCGCCTTCTACTGATACACCGCAAGCATGGGCTATGTCACAGACCAGTTTTGTATTGTTTACGTTTTCGTCAAAGGGCAGTGCCGATCCATCATACATGACCGAACCAAAACCGGCACGAATGGCACGAAAGACCGTATCTAGATCACTGCAATGATCCAAATGGAGACAAACTGGTAGATCGCTCCTCTCTCCAAGACTTTTAGCAATGGCACATGCGGTTTCTAATGACATATTCTTCAGATACTTAGCACCAAAAGCCAGAATTACTGGTGTTTTTGTCTCACATCCTGCGTCAATGATCCCCTTAAACGTTTCATAATTGTATCCATTAAATGAGCCTACAGCATAATGATTGATATAGGCTTCATTAAGGATGTCTTTAAAATTTACCAACATGATGAATGCCCCTTAGTTTATGCAATATTGGAGCAAACACGTTCAACGAAGATCGAATTAACAATCTGCGGCATGATCTAAGAGTTTACTTTTTCCCAATATTGATAATGATTTTCTACTACTTTGTTGATTTCATTCTTATTTTTTTCCTTTAATACCCGCAACATTTCCTTATGCATCAACAAAAACTGCTCTGTTGCATCTTCGGTTAAAAACTTTTCTATAGCTTTCATTCTTGATGTTCTAGTAATCTGATCTACATAAAAGCAGATCCCTTCCAATAATGCATTTTGGGTGATGTCTACCAATACCATGTGAAAGGCGATATCTGCTTCAAATATATCTTTTGCTTTTACATTGAAAGTTGTAATCTTTGTTTCCAGATCTTTCATGGCCTGCTCAACTTTATATAAGGATTCTGAATCCAACTTTTCTATCACCAATTGGAGTATCCCCACATCAATAATTTTGCGCAGTTCTACTATTTGGTTTGCAGAATCCTTTTGCAATATAATTCCATATAAAACAGGAAACAACATTTTACTGTCATAATCCTGCGTTACAAAAGTTCCCTCAGCACGTTTGATATTAATAACACCATATGCTCCTAATATCTTGATTGCCTCACGAACAGAATTTCTGCCAACCCCCATGGATGCACATAGTTCATTCTCTGTCGGAATCTTATCTCCCGGTTTTAGCTCCCCGTTAATAATAGCATTTGTAATATTATCAACAATCTGCTCAACAACAGATTTGCCACCTATCTCTTTTAAAAAAGTTTCATGTGCCATACTGAACCTCCTGATGTATTTTTGCTTTTTCAGTATACATCATACGTAGGTTCAAGACAATCATAGACATGATTTGCTAAAGTACTTTCTTAAAAGCGATCAACTGCCATTCAGCGATTTTTTATAAATTAGCCGCAGCAGCAGCGACTTTGGCAGCAATTTCTCCATCTTCTTTCAGTCCGCCGATACCAACTGCACCGATGATCTGCTGTTGGCCATTATAGATCGGCACACCACCAGGCATCCCCACAAATTTATCATCAGCAAAATACGATATATTTAGATTTTCCTGCTGCAACCGCTTCAGAAAATCAGCTGTACTTACTCCCATTCTTGCAGCAGTATACGCTTTATTAGGTGTAAGGTTAATTGTCAACAATTTGGCCCCATCCTGCTTATTGAACAAAACTAAAAATCCATCCTTATCACAAATCGCTACACTAAATGGTTTCATCCCATATTCTTGCGCTACGATATCTTCAGCATAACTTCCTATTTTTTTTGCCAATTCCAAGGTAATATTATCCAATCCAATCAGTCCCTTTCTATTTTGCAGCTTATATATCAAATTACGCTTTGAACAGATTTTCTGCATCTGCTGCTTCTTTTTCTTCTTTTTCTCGCCAATAATTTGCCAATGTTGGACCAGTAAGATTGTGTATCAGATTAAATATAGCAGCTGGTATGAATGCTAATGGAGCAAGATGTGCTAATGCTAATGCCATCGCCAGCCCACCGTTTTCCATGCCGATTTCAAAACAAAGAGCCTTGGCCTTAAAATGAGGCATCCCTACACCACGAGCAGCCCAATACCCTGTTGTAAGACCGAGTATATTGTGCAGGGCTACGGCTACAAAAGCAATCAAAGCAACATTTGCCAGCGAACCCGCACTGAGGGCAAACCCTGAGCTAGTCGTAACAAAAATGGCGATGACGGAAACAATTGGGATAATCGGCATGATCTTATCAACAAAATCAGAAGCAAACGCCCGAATCACAGCTCCTAAAAATACGGGTATCAGAACAATTTTTAATATATCCATTAAAATAGCTTGCGCATCAACTGGAACTATCGTACCAACTAAAAAAACAAACATAAATGGTGTAATAAACGGCGCAATAATTGTATTAATTGAAGAAACCGTTATCGAAAGCGCTGTATCCCCTTTAGCCAAAAAAGTCATAACATTACTGGCCACTCCGCTCGGGCAGCATCCTACTAATATGAGCCCCGCAGCCAAGACTGGCGGTAAATCAAGCACTTTCGTCAATGCCAATGCAATAAATGGCATGATCATATAGCGCAAAACAATACCCCAGAATACATCTTTAGGCCGCGAAAGAACCAGTTTAAAGTCGCCTGCTGATACAGTAAGGCCCATACTCAACATAACAGCCATAATACAATATGGGACATATTTTGATAATGGCTTAAATGGATCAGGATTAAAATATGCTGCAACTACACCCAAAATAATCCATAAAGAAAAATATTTTGTGATAAATTTTACGATTTCTCCTAATTTTTCTAACATTTTCTTCGCTCCTTCTCGATTTAATGCAAAACTTTTATCATCAATAACCAGAAATCCGTCCCCGTCTATTCATGTAGACGGCCTTTCTTTTTTGGATAAATTCATTGTAAGAAGCTGACTAGAGGAATGTAAAAGCTATTGTTGGATCAAACCGTGTTTTTCCAAAGCGCATTTAAGTGCCACCGCACCGAATCTTGGGCTGGACAAAACCAATTTCCCAGTTTTGTGATGAATATATTCTTCACAATATGCCATAGAACCTTGGGCAAACAATATTACATCAACTTTGTCACGAATTTCTCCAGCATATTGGGACATCAATTCTTTGAATTGTTCTTGATCAAGTCCAAAACCTCCGTCAACCAAAACATCAACTAATTCTACACGCTTATTCATCTCTCGTGCTACCCGCATTATGGTATTCTTCGTTGGGATCAATGTTGTCGGCAGAGTAGCCATGACACCGATACGCATACCTTGCCTTACCGCCTCTCGACACATTTCCTCATCAATACGCAGGATTGGAATACCAGTAAACCTAGCAACATCCTGAGCGGAATCAGCTACCTCACCTACTGATGAACAAATATTAAGAATAGCATCAGCACCATCACTTACAGCTTTCATATACATGCCGACAAGTCTAGCCGCTGGAGGAGCTGTAACATATCCAGCATCTCTCACCTCTGCAAGAATCGACGGATCCTGATTACTGATAAATTCAGTATCTTTGGGAAGTGATTGGCGAACTTCTTTTTCCACCAGCTCAATCAATTCTGGTGTAGTACTCGTATAAATCAAAGCTACTTTCATTTAAAATCCCCCTTTATTTGTAGTATGTACTACATACTACGTCCTACGTTTAGTCGCAATCATATTATTACATATTATTACATATTTTTATTTAATTGTAAATATGAATTATTTAAAATATTACAACTATTAAGCAAATAATTAATTCCTGCAAGTTCTCTTAATCGAGTTCTTACAGGAATTGATTACCATCGGCAGTGGCAGAGCAAGCCTACAGAGCTATTCTTATGCCAAGGTTCGAACAGACTTCTCCCGGTTCCATTGGCGTGTCTTTGCAGCTGCAATAAATGCATCTTTGTCATTGGCATCCATGACACCCACATCTTGTCCAACATTAGCGTTTTTTAAAAGAGCTTGGCCGCCTTTATCGACGGCAATAGCCTTGAGATGACCAAAAGCATCGCGCACAAAATCAATTGCGGCGCTTTCCATTGATAGTGCTTTTACACCTTCGTCAGAGAGAATAACTGCGACTGCATCAAATAACACCGAAGGGGAACCAGCTAGTTGTCCCTCAGCAGTCAGTTTAAGACCACCTGCAAGCTTCACCTCTCCCACATTTGGGGAGATAATCTTCACAGCAGCGCCAGCATCTGTCACCGCCTTTCTAATCTGTTCGATTACAGCTCCATCTGAGCCATTCGCGATCAGTATACCGATCGTGCGCCCTTTGAGCATGTCTTTCATCTTGCCGATGATTTGCAATGCGGGCGAGGGCTTCATCTCTTGTACAGCTATGGCAGCCGCTGGTGCATCAGGAAGTTTATCGATCCCAAGGCCCCTGGCAACTCGCTTGGCAAGAGCTTCTTCGATATGTCGCAAGTGACCTACTATCGCATCACGCACGTGAACATGTTCAACCTTGGAAAGCTCAAATACTAGAGCCGAGGCGATGTGTGCTTGCTCATATGTTGTTTGGCTGATATAGAACATTCGCGCTTGACTGTAGTGATCAGCAAAACTTGCAGCACGGATACGGCCCTTTTCTCCTGTTTCGGTTACCGCAGTGCTATGAAATCCGTAGGTCGGGGTCTCCCGGGGTGATTCAGCAGACAAGGAATTAGGCTCATATGCAACTCGTCCCATAGGTTGCTCCATCTGCATCTGTCCATCACGTTGGTGGTTAGCGAAGGGACATTTGGGAGCATTGATCAGGATCTGGTGAAAATTCGGCGTCCCCAGCCGAGAAAGTTGTGTGTCATGATAGGAAAATAAACGGCCTTGCAACAGCGGATCATTTGAGAAATCGATGCCTGGCACGAGATGAGAAGGACAGTAAGCAACCTGTTCCGTTTCGGCAAAGAAATTATTCGGCCAACGATCTAGTACCATGCGTCCGATTACTTTCAATGGCACTAATTCTTCCGGAATCAGCTTAGTAGGATCCAGATGATCGAAGGGAAATTTATCCGCTTCTTCCTGGGTGAAAAGCTGTACTGCAAATTCCCACTCTGGGAAATTACCTGAGGTGATGGCATCGAACATATCGCGGCGATGAAAGTCTTGATCTGCACCAGAAATCTTGACTGCCTCATCCCAAATGGTGGACTGCAATCCGAGTTTAGGACGCCAATGGAATTTAACGAAAGTTGATTCACCTAACTGGTTAATCAACCGAAAACTATGTACACCAAAACCTTCGATCATCCGCAGAGAACGCGGTATTGTACGATCAGACATAATCCACATTACCATATGCATGGATTCAGGGGTGAGTGAAATAAAATCCCAGAATGTGTCATGGGCGGTTGCCGATTGGGGAAAACCGCGATCTGGTTCCATTTTTACAGCATGGATGAGATCAGGGAATTTAATAGCATCCTGAATGAAAAAAACCGGAATATTATTGCCGACCAGATCCCAATTGCCTTCCTTTGTATAAAACTTGACAGCAAATCCACGTACATCTCGAGGGGTATCTACCGAACCTGCGCCACCTGCTACCGTAGACATACGAGTAAAAACAGGTGTTTTTTCCCCCACCTCTGTGAGTATCTTGGCAGTGGTGTATTGCTTTAATGAAGCAGTCAACTCGAAGAATCCATGTACACCTGTACCCCGCGCGTGAACAACACGTTCAGGAATACGCTCGTGATCAAAATGTGTAATTTTCTCTCTAAGAATGAAATCCTCCCCCAGAGTAGGGCCACTGGGATTGGCTCTGAGTGAGTTTTGATTATCTGAAAGTGCAACGCCTTGATTAGTCGTAAGCACAGGATGCTGTCCACCAGCACTTTGGTGCAGCTCGCCGCCAACAGCCACTTGTGAATCTTCACTTAAAGTTGAGTCCTTTTCCTTTGTAAGTCTTGCCGAATTATCCGTTGTTTTGTCCATGATGTATCTCCTTCCTATATCCATATCTAGTAAGAGTACGCCCCTCATCCTTAAGATTAATATGGCTATTAACAGAACTATTTATTCCTGTCGCCCCTGAGTATGAGTGATTTATATTCGTTATCAGACTATCTCTAACTGTCAGTCCCTCACTGTTTTACAGTTTATTTCAGTGGTACGATCCTTATCTCAAAAAGGAACAAATGCTTTCTGCTAGTTGCCGTCCCATAGCGATATAAGCTATTGCCTAATCAAAAGCCGCTGCTTATTATCTTTAAGTAATAAGCAGCGGCTTTATGATTAGGCAACAAGTTTTGCATCCTATTTATTTGCTAAGTTTCTCTCTGCTTCAAGTTAAAAGAGGAAATAACTGATTAACTAAAAGTATTCTCTCTCACACCTGGCAATAAATCATAAATAGACCTGCCAATCTTTTGTTCAAATTTAGCCTTAATTTCAAACAGCAGCTTCCATTTGATTGCAGTATATTTCGTTGTACCATACCGAAGAGCAGCATCCACTAACCTCTTTTCCAGTAGGCAAAATCCGGTAGGAAGAGCTAGACAATCGCACAGTTGAATAAGCCAATCATATTCATTATATTCAATGGATGTTATATAGGATTCTAGAAACTGTATTTCCTCTGCCGAACAATCCCGCTTACCAGAATATTCATTTAAATCTTTAAGCCAAAAGGTATGAGTAATACAAATCCTTGCAATATCATCGTATCCATGTTGTTGTAAAAAATGATACCCATCAAGAGAATGACGCATATAAGTGATTCCGGCCCGTCTACCGATATCATGCAAGTACCCCATTACATAAGCGACTTCACTATCAAGGTCAGGATGTACTTTCGCAATGGCCTCAGCGGCTTGCGCAGTAACTAAAGAATGAGCCACCCAATTACCTGGATTAAGTCTTTCCGCTTCCAGTAAGAACATTGCAGCTGTATCTCTATTAGGAATCGTCATAAATTTCCACCTCAAATTAATCTTTATAGAGCTCAGATTATGTTACTCTTTACAAACTTGATTTATGATAATTGGAAGTACATCAACTTAATAGTCTACATTCGTTATATTACAATAATCTCCTTGTAAAATTCCTCAAAAGAAAATACTCTTGCAAAGCTAGGCTGCTTTGCAAGAGTTTGCCGTGAGTAATTACCATCAATCGCCAACGTTACAGTTTAAATTTTGCAATCGCATTTTGTAATTTTTCAGACATCATCACTAAGGATTGGCTGGCTGCTGCAATT
Organism: Pelosinus propionicus DSM 13327; assembly: GCF_900114615.1. GTDB lineage: Bacteria > Bacillota > Negativicutes > DSM-13327 > DSM-13327 > Pelosinus > Pelosinus propionicus. The sequence goes on from NZ_FOTS01000024.1 coordinate 55,430, forward strand.
TCTTCCATAGATGCTGCCTGCTCCTCAGTCGTAGCTGATACCGTCTGCGTATGTTCAGCTGCCGCCTTGCTTATTTTATCAATCTCGTAGACTGCTCCTACAATTTGCTGACTTTCATCGGACATCTGCTGCATAGCTGATGAAATGCATTTGAATTGCCCTGAGACCCCTTCAACCAGTCCTACAATTTCTTGAAAGGCTTGACCTGCAGTATCAACAACTTCACCACCTATTTTAACTTCCCGTGTACCATCATTCATGGCTACTACGGCTTTATCCGTCTCTGTCTGAACTTCAATAATCAATTCTGAAATTTGCTTGGTTGCCTCTTGAGATTGCTCAGCCAATTTCCGTACTTCTTCTGCTACCACAGCAAAACCCCGTCCCTGTTCGCCAGCTCTAGCTGCTTCAATAGCCGCATTAAGTGCTAGCAGATTCGTCTGCCCGGCTATACCAGAAATGGTTTCAACAATCTGACCAATTTTTAGTGACCGCTCTCCTAGCTTAGTCACCGCCTCTGCCGAATTGGCAACTGTTCGCTCTATCGTCTCCATTTGCAGCATAACAGCGTTAATTGATTTTCCGCCACGCTGCGCCGCAGTTGCCGCTTGCTCGGATATAGTATTTACCGAACTAGCATTTCCTGACACTTCCTGAATACCCGCTGACATTTTTTGTACCACTGAAGAGGTTGTATCAATAGTATTTACTTGCTGATCCGCCCCTTGTGCTAATTGGCATATGGTAGCTGCCACTAATTGGGTACCCTGTGCTGACTGATCAGCACTTGCTGTAAGCTGTTCAGAAGCAGCTGAAACTTGCTCAGCTGAAGACATAATATCAAGGATAATGTTCTGCAAATCTTCACGCATTTTATCCAGCGATACTGCTAATTTATTAACCTCCGCCACACCCTGCACTTGAACCTTATTACTTAAATTACCACTGGCAATTTGATCTGCTACTTGTACCAGATCATTAAGAGGCTTAGTCATTCCCTTAGCTACATAAATCGCGGTCCCTGCCGCAATCAGCACAGCCAGCAAAATCAATACTGACATTACCAGCAGACTATGCTTGATTTGATCGGTGATTTCTTTCTTTGGTAAGTATGTAATTATACCCTAGTTGTAACCTTTAACAGGCGCAAATACAATCAAGGAATCTATCCCAGCTGAAGATATCGCTTCCATATTACCAACCTGGCCAGCGATAACATCCTGAACATATTTTGCTTGTCCGATATTCTCTTGCTTAGTTACCTTTTCTGAATTTATACTGGCTAACAATGTTCCTTTATTATCTACTACATCCAAATAACCTGAATTACCAACCGAAGTTCGAGAAGCTATTTCTCCAATCGTTTTTAAACTTACATCTCCAGCCAGCACTCCAATAATCGTACCACTTGAATCTTTTATCGGTGTTGAAATCGTTATAGTTGGCGCGTTGGTCAACTGTGAAATATAAGACTCCGTAAGAAAAGTATTTCCCTGTAAGGCTTTTTTGAAGTAATCTTTATCAGCTTTATTGTTTAGCGCTGAGTTGGTGGTTTTTGCAATCTGCATACCAGTTACATTCATAACATAGATTGTCTCAAATTCGGGATGCTTTTTTTGAGCAGTAATAATCATTTCCCGAAACTTGGCCGCATCCATGGAATATGCAGTCGGTGATAAAGCCAGTATCTCCATTAATTTTGTATCATCATTCATAAATTGCTCAATTTCATGTGCAGTTTGATTCGCTATCGTTAGATTATTTTTTGCTATTTCTTCCCTGGTGGTATTAACATTCATATAAGAACTGACACCACCAATTATAGCTGCTGATAAAAAAGAAAATAATACCAACAATATAATTAACTGCATCTGCAATGTATTCTTTTCCATGTTAAGCTCCCCTTTATTTATTTCATTCATGACTGACTCTTTCATTGCAAGAACTAAAATTCCTCAACCTTAGGCATGATCATCCGAAAATAAGGTTTTGCTATGCAAATTCGATTTTTAACGAACTATGCAGGAAAATATGTAATCACTGATACTGCTGGAAAGCATCACCAGTGACTACAGTTTTAAAATCTGAGTTATGCTTTAATTTATTATCTGTAAACTGCAATTACTTCAATCTCAACTAAAGCGTCTTTAGGCAATCGTGCAACTTCAATACAAGCACGAGCAGGAAAGTTTTTATGAAAGTACTCAGCATACACATTATTTACAGTAACAAAGTCATTCATATCTTTGATAAAAACGGTGGTTTTAACTACATCATCCAGCGTCGATCCCGCTTGAAACAAAATAGCTTTTACATTTTCTAATGATTGTTTTGTTTGTGCTGCTGCTCCGCCTTCGGCAAATTCTCCGGTAGTAGGATCTATAGGTAATTGACCAGATACAAATATAAATCCATTGGTTTTAATTGCTTGAGAATAGGGGCCAATTGCCTTTGGAGCTTTATCCGTATTTATAACCTGTTTCATATTTAACTCCTTATCGTTTATTTATTGCTGCTTCCATTCTTTCCAGCGCTTCTACCAGCCGGGAACGGGGACAAGCAATATTCAGTCTCATAAAACCTGCACCGCCAGGTCCAAAGGTAGACCCTTCATTCATAGCAACTTTTGCTTCTTCTAAGAAGAAGCGGTGTAACTCCTTTGGTCCCATATTCAGTTCCTTGCAGTTTAGCCAAATAAGATAAGTCGCTTGCGTTTTACTAACTTTGATTTTAGGAATCCTTGTTGAAACGAAATTTTCAAGGTATTCAAGGTTGTCCTGCAAATACTCTACTAATTGATCTGCATAGTAATCACATTCGTTGTAGGAAACTTCAATCGGCAATGTACCAAATACAGTTCTGCCATATGCTTTGTTATTTTCAAGTGGCGCATAAAAAAGATCGTGATTATGCCGATTGGGAATAATTACAGCCCCAGTCCTCACGCCAGCAATATTAAAGGTTTTGCTAGGATTAACACAAACTACACAGTTATCTGCTGCTTCTTGAGAAAGACTTCCAAAAGGAATATGTTTGCTCCCTCTATAAATAATATCAGAGTGAATTTCATCGGAAACAACAAATACATTATGTTTTAAACAAAGTTCGGAGATTCTTGTTAACTCTTCTCTCGTAAAGCATTTGCCAACTGGATTATGGGGACTGCATAGCAAAAACATCGTTGTTCTTTTTTTACTAAGCAATTCTTCCAGATTTTCATAATCCACTTCATAGCTGCCATCTTCTTTTAAAATCAGATTATTTCCAAGTATGTGTCTGCCGTTATTTGGAATGATATCATGAAAAGGATGGTAAGCTGGCATCTGAATGACAATATTGTCACCAGGATTCGTGAAGGCCCGCATTGCATATACGATGGCAGGCACTACAGCCGGTGTATATTCCACCCAGTCAATGTCAACATTCCAGCCAAATCTTTTTTTCTGCCAGTTAATAATTGATTGCTCAAAAGTTTTACAATTTACAGGATAACCATAGATACCGTGTTCTGCTCTTTTCACCATCGCATTAATGACCGGCTGTGGACATTTGAAATCGGTATCAGCGATCCACATCGGTATAACATCGTCTGCATAAGTATCCCATTTCTTACATTCTGTTTTCTTACGGTTAACAAGTTCATCAAAATCATGTTTTAACATTAGAATCCCACCTTCACAATTTATAATTAAACCTGATCACTAGGATTAATACCTAACTTTCTGCGCCAATAACGAGAATACACTGCACCTAATGGATTATGGGCAAGTACTCTGTCTTTGGCAACCAGACAAGATGTCGGCACAGTACTAGCACCTGTAAACAATGCATCATGACCTACACATAAGCCAATGGTAACACAAAAATCAATTTCTTTATCTTTAAGTATTTTAGCTTGCATGATAGGATTGCACATGGTTTCACGCGCACCCTCTTTAATTTGTTCCAAATTAAGATTATCCTTGGCAATACCGCAAACTTTACAGCAAACCGAATACACTTCAAAAAATTTAGAGAAATACTCTTCAATTAGTTTTGCCTCTTGGTTAAGACCAATACAAAACGCCATGCCAATTTTCTTATAGTCCATCATTTTACAGAATTCAACCGTTTCTTCCAAACGAGTAAGGTTATTATAAAAACGTCCTTCTGTACAAGCAGCCGCCTTCATAATATCGAGCTTCTCATTCACATAGGCTTCTTTAACATCTGTAAGACCAATTTTAGTGCAATTTTGACCTTCTAAATAACATTTTCTATGAGTGCATTTTGCACATTTCAAAATAAACAGCTCCTTTATTAGTTTATTAATATAAATACCACATTTATAAGTACAGCCGCAGCCATAGGAATTGCAGTTCTTTTTACCACTTGAACAGGTGATACGCCTGCAACACCGGCTATAGCAACAATGGCTGCTGTAATTGGTGACACAACACGCCCAAAGCTTGTCATAATTTGCATTGGCAATAAAAGAGTAGCAACATCAATTTTTAATGAAGCAGCAATCTTAGGAGCAAGGGCGGCAAAAGAAAAGAACGCAGCATTGCCTGACCCCATTAAGAACGCGCAGCAAGCAATTACTATACAGAAAAGAATAATCAATGCATGAACACCCAAGCCCAAATCTTGCGCACTGGCAGTCATAACATCTACAGCACCAATCTTCATTAATCCACAAGCAAATACTTCACCTGCAACTATTAAACTGACTACCGTTGCAAAACTATTGCCCATTCCTTCATATAAATATTTTAAGCTCTGCAACGTAGTTCGAAAGTCCTTAGTTCTCACATACTCGAAGATCATGCTTATGAAAGTGCTTAAAAACATTGCAGTAACAACATCCATTTGAATCTTACATTTAAAAATTGGACTAAATCCCAGAATAAATATCATCGGAATAATTGGAAGAATCGCATAGATCAAAGGAGGACGGCTTTCGTCTTCTTTAACAAATTCAGCAGAATTCTCATAGCCAGCAAAGCCCTCTTTTTTATCCCACCATTTTTGTGCATAGTAATGTACAACGCCAAGAATCAAAGTTGTTGTAACGAATATTGGTAATTGATATTCAATAAAATAAACTGCAGGATCTACCTTACAGATAGAAGCTGCAAGAATCGCATTGCCCGAACCAGGGCCAACATCCATGTATTGTGCACAACCAATTACGCCAAGTGCGGATAATTTACTAACGCCTGTTCTTATGAGAATCGGATACAGCGTTACCATGAGTAACAAAGCTAGTCCTGCATGACTTGGAATAAATAATACTAAAAATTGACTTATATAAAAACTAATAACAAGAAGGATATAAGGTGATTTAATATGTTTGAGAGGAGAAGCAACTACAGCAAATAAAGATTTACTTGCTCCGATATATTCCATATATCTTGCAAAGCCTGCGATCGACATGAGAGTCAGTCCAAGTCCAGCAACACGCGAACTAAGCAAAACCTTAATCGTATGGAAAACATCCAGCAGAGCTGAACCAGAAGATTCTTTAGCAGAAAGGATAGAATTGTTGCCGATAAGGTAGGTTGCAAGAAGCAGAATAATCCCTGCAATCAGAAGAATAGCTTGTGGATAATGTTTCTTTATGATCATATAAATTACCCAAGCCACCACTAAAATTGTAATAATTATGCCCATGTACATTCCTCCATTTATTGGAATCTAACCATTGATATTTGAATCTTCTCCTTCCAAAATTATTTAAACAACTTACTCATCTATTTTAATTGGTGCTTGAAATTCACCAAATATCTTGTTGGTATTCTGGTATACCAAGAAATACTTCATAATTTTATATCGATTACAACTCATTTTTTTTATTCTGAGTGAATCATTTTTTCAATGGCAATTTTGGCGTTATTTAAATGTTCTTGCATAACACAAACTGCCGCTTGCGGATTTCTTTCAATAATATGATGTAAAATTAATTGATGATACTGCAGAGATACTGCATGCCTTGTAGCATCACTTAAAGACTTTTGTCGTGAATACGATAGCAAATCCGATAAAAATTCATTGACTTGTATAATAACATCATTATGCGCAGCAGCAATAACAGCCGTATGAAATTTCGTTGACACATCACTGACTGGTTTTCCAACTGAAATTAGAAACTCCATTTCCAGCAAGACTTGCTGCATCTCTTCAATATCAGCCTCCGTCCTTCGCTCTGCAGCTAATCGTACAGCCTGAATTTCAAAGGCTTCACGCGCTTCAAACAAATTTATCAATTGATCAGCAGGATCAGTCATAAAAAAATCAATCGTATGTAAAATACGTTTCATTTCAATTTTTTTTACAAAAACGCCTTCTCCACGTATATGCTGAATGGCACCTAAAAACTCTAATACTTTTAAGGCTTCTCTTACTGGAACACGACTGACATTGAATATTTCAGCCAATTCTCTTTCAGAGGGTAATTTATCGCCCTCTTTCAAATGACCTTCCCTCATAAGCTGCTGAATGCGGCTTACAATTTGCATATAAAGAGCGTCAGACGAATCTTCAACATATTTCTTTAACGGAGTTTCTACAAAAAAATTTTTCATCTCGTTTCCCCTATATATTTCATTTCTTCTTGCTACAGTGTATGTTAATTCTCTTCTTAGGAGCAATAGTACGGAATACTGGTATACCAAATATCATATAAAAAGAATTACCATAATCATATGCAACCATTCATAATGCTACATTCTTTAACATGATTATAGTTTTCTTTGAAAAAAATGTCAAATAAAAATTAGAATATTAATACTTTTTTTACAGGATAAAACTCTTTTAGCATTTATTTAACAATTTTTTCATAAGAAAACATTGCCCTTAAGCAAGATAAGTCTATTTGTTGTTTACCATCCAAGAATACCTACAGCAAATCTATATTCTTCAACTATTCCCTTAAAAGCAAGCCCTGCAGTTGCCTGTATGGCTTGCCTCTTTCAATCTTTGCCAGCGACTTAGTGACCTAATTTATTCAATAAATCTTTTTGCTTCAGCGACTGCTGCTTGTAGATCTTCGAATTTTTGCTGTCAGGACTATAGGTATGGGTTATTTTCAAATTTCTGGTGAGCAACTCTTTCAAGTCACATTCCGCACCCGTTGCATAGGCCGCAATGATGGAATTTGTCAGTACTGCACCGCCGGAAATCTCCAAGGTGATTGCCTCACTGTTCATTACATCGGCTTTAATCTGATTCCAAAGCGCATCGCAACTGCCTCCTTCGGTAATGGTTATTCTATTGATTTCGATGCCTGCCTGGCGGTAGGTATCAGTGATTTCCCGGTAGTCAAAAGCGATAGCCTCAAGTACTGCGCGCCACAAGACAAATTGGTCCGTGTCCAGGGTCATGTTCAGAAAACAGCCTCTTACCTTGGAATATTCGTCATATCCGCCGGTTAAGTACGGCAAAAAGATCACGTCGTTGCAGCCCGGGGCAACTTTGGCAGCACCTTGACTTAACGTTTCATAATAACTGTCATCATCGACCTGCTGGCAGATACTGTCCTTAAACCAACGCAGTGCCAACCCGCCAGTTCGCACAAATCCCCAATAAAAATATGTATTTTCCAATGTACCGCTATTGAAGATCAGACCGCTCCCTTTGCGGCTCAGTTCTGGAATGATCCCTGTTGTCGAGACACAGAACATCGCACAAGTACCAGCAACATCTACGGCCTTATTAGCTTCAAAAACCCCGCTGCCCAGCATGGATTGCATAGTGTCACCGGCTCCAGCACAGATAGGGATCCCCGCAGGACAACCCGTTTCTAGCGCTGCTTCAGCCGATAAAGTCCCGATGATATCCCACGGCTTTACGATCCTTGGCATATAGCCTTTATCGATTCCCAATATAGTTAGCTGTTCATCAGACCATTCTTTGTCATATACTTTATAACCCAATCCCCACCCTGACATTGTCCCCCAGTCAATAAAAGCATCGCTGCTCTTTAAGCCGGCAAGATTGAGCAGGATATACGGTGTATTATGGACAAATTTCTTCCCCCTATCCTGAAATTCTTTATTATTGGCTAACAGCCAGCGGGCATGCAAGGCTGGAAACATACAAAGTGGATCGGCATTGCCTGTTTCTTTGCCCCATATGTCGAGATCAAGTTCTTTAAGTACTGCAGCATCACTCTGCGTTCGTGAATCCAAATAATTTATGTAAGGTGTAATTGCCTTGCCATCCTCATTGATGCCGACAATCCCGCAAATAATTCCATCCCCCATAATAGCCTTGATCAGCCCAAGATCAATCCCCTGCTTTTTTAACTGCGTCATACACTGTTTCATGCCTAGTTTAGTCAGTGCAAGATATTCATCCGCATCCATCTCAACCCATCCGGGATGAGGATAGGTCAGCGTCGTCTGATTGGATACTTTCGTTACGCATTCCATATTTTCATTGTATACCGTCACTTTTACACTTTGCGTTCCTGCATCAAAACTAATATAATATTGCTCCGCCATTTGCACGCCTCCTGTATGTAGCCAACCAATTCCGAAAATTTCTTCTATTTTCATGGCTCTTTTTATTTTATCATTTAAAATGTAAAATAAATTAATTCAACTGTTTACATTCGCTATCTCAGGGTAAATTCCTGGGAAAATATTTGATTATTGAACAATGAGAGCATTTTTTACCTTAAAACTGATTATGCAATAAAATAACCTGTAAGAGATTTCTCTCCTACAGGTTATCCCAGCACAATCTTTAGATTTACACTAATTATTTACGGCTTCCTGCCCAGGAATAAATAGCTGCATGCTTTCTCAACTTCGCCACGATAGGCAAGACGACAACTGACGCCACACCAATCTGAACGAGATTACCGGGAATCGATGCCATCGGTGCCAGCCAATTGCCATAAATAATCCATTCGGCACCATAATAACCAACCACCTTAATAAGACAAGCCGCCGCCAAGGCGAGAACATAAGCCGTTAAGGTACGATGCTTTTCGCAGATAGCGCCCACCGTATACCCCATAAGACCAACAATAACAAGAGTAAAAGGAGCCCATAAAAACCAGCCGCCCACCACATCAAAAAGAGCCATGCCGATTCCTCCCGCCAAAGCGCCAAACCGACGTCCGTAAAGAATGGCAATAATAAAGAGAGGCACATTCCCTAAATGAATTAAACCGCCATTAGCGGCAATGGGAAGACGAACATTTACAAATACCGTACAAATAAAAACGAGGGCAATGCCCAATGCTGCATAGACTAGTTGCTTTGTTTGACTGAAGGATTGTTGTTCCATATTGGGTCTCCTACCTTTCCCTTCTAAAATGTTGACTTTACTACCGCCAGTAGCATAGCCTCTTTATCCATAACTTAGCAACAAAAAAATAATCACTGAAGTTGCTAAATATATATAAGATATCACAGGAATTAATTTGATGCAACTCTTATGATACAAGCTTTCATTTTGTAAGTAAATGAGTACAGGGTAATATGCTATATTTTAACGATAATACCTGCTTAAATAAATTCGTTCTTCATCCATAAGCAGAATAAATTATTTGATAAAAGATCACCGTACAAATCATTGTACAGCATATCTTTTTAGTTAATAACCTACTTGATGAGAAGAGCACTCATTGAAATAAGTGCTCTTAAATGATTCATTCACATATTTTAAGCTTGCAACTACATCTTAAGCAACGCTATCTTGTGCTGTTCCTTACCGTGATAGGTTGCAGATTATGAACATCTTTCGATGAGTTGATAACCATCTTCTATAATTTCAATAACACCATTATCCGGATTAAAAATCAAGCCATGTACAGGTACATCTTTGGGTATCAAGGGATTGGAACGAATTTTATAGACTGTCGCTTTTACATTTTCAACTGGATCATGAAAGTGATCCAGCCAGATCTTTAGTTCCTCTTCTACCATTTTGATAGCATCAGCAGAAATGCCTCGCATTAGCATTTTTTTAGTTAAATCTTCTGCATTGCTATGAGACATGCCACAATCCAAATGACCGATAACCATAATTTCTTTAACTCCTAGTTCAAAAATAGCTACTAGTAAACTGCGAATGCTGGAGGCAAAGGGATCAGTAATTGTATTTCCTGCATTTTTTATGATCTTAACTTCTCCTCGTTTTATCCCCATGGCTGGTTCAAGAAAATCGACTAAGCGAGTATCCATACAAGTAAATATGGCTAAATGCCGATTGGGAAACTTACTAATGGCATGCCCCGTTTCATATAAATGCTGTCCAGCGAATTCCTTAACAAATTCTCTATTTGCTTGTACTATTTGCGCTAATGTCGTCATTATTCTCCCCCCCAAAAATAGTATTTGTATATTCTCACAAATGCAAAATCAGTTTTTACTCTCCCCTTAGTTGCTGGCATTGGAAAAAATAGCAGCAGCCTTAAAAATGACTGCTGCTATCTACATGCATAAAAGTTTGCGATTGCCGCAACTTTGCGGTAGACTCTCATATCAACTTACAAAAACATATTAAATAGCATTGCGCCCGCAAAAGCAACGACAGAAGCAATCGTGGTAGAAAGTGTCCATGTTTTAAAAGTATCCTGTACGGACATTCCAAAGTATTCTTTAACGATCCAGAATCCTGAGTCATTTACGTGTGAGAGTCCAACTCCGCCCGCCCCAATCGCTACACATAAAAGTGAAGGATTAAGATTCGGAAAGCTAGGCATCATTGGAAGAATGATACCAGCAGCGGTAACCATGGCAACCGTAGTGGAACCTACAGCAAATCTCATGATAAGAGCAATAATCCATGCTAATAGTATCGGATTCATATGAAGACTGGTAAGAACTCCGCCTAATGCTTTGCCTATTCCGCTGTCCTGCAGAACCTGGTTAAATGCTCCTCCTGCACCGATAACGAGCAGTATGCCTGCTACTGGTCCGAAACAACCATCGGTTATTTTTAAAATGTCTTCTTTCTTCAAGCCTCTTGAAAATCCAAGGGTAAAATAGGAGAAAACTACTGAAATCAAAAGTGCTGTAATCGGATTTCCTAAGAATGATATCAACGGTAAAAATAGTGCACCTTTCGGTAAGACTAGTTCAGCAATTGTTTTTACTACCATGATGATCATTGGTAAAAGAATTGTAAAGAGTGTTGTTGCAAATCCCGGCAGCTTTTCATCTGGTATAAGTTCACTTTTAAAAAGCTGTTCCGGCGGGTTAGCTTTAACATACTTCGATATTATGTTGCCAAAAATTGGTCCGGCTATAATTGTCGCAGGTAATCCGATAAGCAGAGAATAAATAATCGTTGCTCCAACATCTGCCTTAAGTGTACCAACAATTGCTAAGGCAGCCGGATGCGGAGGTACCAAACCATGCACTACTATCAAACCGGCTACAACGGGAATTCCGATTTTTATTAGTGACATCTTAGTTTGAATGGCAATACTAAACATAACTGGAATCAATAATACAAAACCAACTTGGAAAAATACAGGAATACCACAAATAAAGGCGACAAACATCATGGCCCAATGAGCGTTTCTTTCACCAAACGCTTTAATTAACGTTTTTGCTAAACGCTGTGCCCCCCCTGAAACCTCAAGCATCCTTCCAAGAATTGTTCCAAGACCAAGAACGGTTGCAAGAAATCCTAACGTATTTCCCATACCAGCCTGAAAGGAAGCTGCAATTTTCTCAAGAGGCATACCTGATAAAATACCAAGTGTAAGACCAGAAATAGTTAATGCAACAAATGCGCTCAACCTTACTCTCATAATAAGAAATACAATTAAAGCAATTGCAGCAAGGAGACAAATCACTAAATACGTTACATCACTCATGATTAAACCCTCCAACTAGATTTTAAGATTATTTACATCACTTTAGCTTAAGAGTTTTATAAACCGCTCAACTGTCGCACTCATAGAATGACGTGCATCCATTAGCACGGTTTCAAAACGTAAATCTTTTGCTGTATTTTGGGCTAAAAATTTTCTTGCCGATAGTACTGCCCCAGTAGATATTTCTGTATTTACATTAATTTTGGAAACGCCCAACGACACTGCTTTGCGAAGATAATCATCAGGTATACCTGAACATCCATGTAAAACAATCGGAACAGGAACGGCTTGTCCAATTTTACCAAGCTGAACAAAGTCAAGTGTAGGTTTTCCTTTATAAATACCATGGGCATTACCGATAGCCACAGCTAAGGCATCAATCCCTGTACTAGCAACATACTCGGCAGCATCTTGCACGCTAGTGTAGCCTTTTTCTAAATCCAGCCCCTCCTCAAAAGTACCATCTTCATTATTCATATAGCCAAGTTCGCCTTCTACGCTCACACCCACCGCATGAGCATATTCCACAATATGCTTTGTATTTTTAATATTTTCGCAAAGTGGAAGCGCTGAACCATCATACATTACGGAGGTAAAACCAGCGCGGATGGCACGGGCAATTGATTTTAACTCTTTCGCATGGTCAAGGTGCAGCACAACCTGAATAGCAAGCGGAGTACAAATTTCTTTGACAATAGCAGCAATAGCTTCTACTGGTGCATGAGAAAAATATCCCTCTCCAAAAGAAATAATTACGGGGGATTTTAGGCGGTTGGCTGCCTCAACTACTGCCAGAATAGTCTCTAGATTATATACATTAAAAGCGCCAACCGCCCTCTTTTCCTGCTTTGCCGTTTCCAGCAAAGTACTTAACGTTGTCAGCATAGTTTTACTCCTTACCTTTATTGTTTGCCAAGCATTTCAACAACTTCTTTCAAAGTCGTTTTTGTTCCGACGTTTCCTGGAAAGATAATATACGGAAGTCCAGGAAATTTGCTTTCACTGCCAGTAAGCCATACAGGTATTCCAGGTTTTACTTGACCAGCTACAGTTGCCTTTTTCACAGATAAACCCTTTGTCCCTACATCACTGGATGTAATGCCGCCTTTCGCAATCAAGAAACTCGGCTTAACTTTTATACGCTGTACAATACTTGTCACAGCATCCGAGATTTTTACGGCTACTTTTAACTCCTCTTCCTTATTTTCAGCACCAAGTTCAAAACGTTTGCGGCCGGTATAAACGGCTACCGTTTCTCCATTTTGAATGTGCACGTCCGCGGTTTTAACGATACGGCTAATTTCAGCTTCTAATACAGCAGGAGGCTCAAGAACTAAAAGATGATTAAATTCAATGAAGTTTACAAAATCTAAAGTTCTCAGCTCTTCAAACTGCTCCGTTGTCTTCTTTACGTGAGAACCAATAATAACAAGACCGCCTGCACTGCTGTCTTGGCTAACCAAATCTTTTTTGACAAGCAGTGCTTTATCGCTTATTCCGCCAATTACTTTAGTAAAGGCAGCTGCTGTCCGGAACATAAATTTCTTGCCTGCAGCCATAGCTTGGATGAGTGCAATAGAGAAGACTTTTACATCTACGTAATCAACAGCATTGACAACCACTTTGCCAAAATTAGAAACCTGAGCTAATTGTTTAGCAATTCCATCAATGTCAAAATTTCTAATGCTGTCTAAGGAAATATAAGTAACATCTTTTGCTTTATATTGCCCCTTAGTTTTTTCTTCGATATAGTCACCTAAATTAGAACTGGCATAACCAAAGGTTTTATCTTTAGCAAACTCAGTTTCACCAGCTGGCGTCAGGTAATCACCTTCTTGTACATAATGTACATTGCCGATAGTGAAGCGTCCGCCTTCTTTAAAGATCGGCATCAGTACTTCGCCGTCAATCTGCGTCGTGCTGTCTGTTTCGAGCGTGTCTTTCAGCACTTTCGTTTCGAGAGGATAATGTCCGCGTAAAGTAGAATCACCTCTGCTGATAACCATAAAATCTTTGCCAACTTTCTTGGATATTTCCAAAATGTTAGCGGCCATTTCCTGATGCGCCTTGGCTGTCTCTTCTTCAGTAAAACTGCGGGAATTAGTCAAAATAAAAAACATTGTATTATCTTCTTTAAAACCAGCCTCAATGCTTTCCTTTGACCAATCAGTATATACCGATATCCCATGCACTGTTTGTATTCCCGTCGGATCATCATCCAGTACAATGATTTTTTTATCGAAGTTTTGCAAAGCTTCAGCTATTTTTGCATTAACCTTAACTTCATCAATTTCCGGAATTCTAGAAAAAATTTCAGATTTCAGCACTGTTTCCATTACGACACTCTCCTCATACCTATTACGGAATAGACGGTTTTGTATCCACCTATTCCGCTTTAATCAATTTTAACCAGTATTAGCTGCCTTTTTTAACTTCTACACCAGCTACTTTTTCATAGAATTGAACAATTCCGCTATGATCGTCCATAATATGACCATCTGCTTTTAAGCTATGCATAATTTGCTTTAATTGGCTGGTAAGCAGTAAAGGAACATCAAGACTTTGTGCAGTGTCCATAACATTTGTTATATCTTTTAAGTTAATTGCAAGTGTCCCGCCTGGTTTAAAGTCACGATTGAACATCATAGGAGCTTTTGCATCAAGTACCACGCTGCCTGCAAGACCACCACGGATTGCTTGGTAAACTTTTTCTGGATCAGCACCAGCTTTTTGTGCAAGCACTAGTGCTTCAGCTACTGCAGCAATATTTAAGTTAACAATAACTTGATTTGCCAATTTTGCAACCGAGCCGCTGCCATTCGGACCTACAACTGTAATTGATTTCCCCATTGCCAAGAAAACATCTCTAATTTTTTCGACAACCGCTTCGTCGCCTCCAATCATATAGGCCAGAGTTCCATTGATAGCACCAGGTTCCCCGCCACTTACTGGTGAATCAAGGAATGAGCAGCCATGCTTTTCTACAGCTGCAGCAAATTTTTGAGAAGCTACTGGAGATACTGAACTCATATCAACAATAATAGTACCTGGTTTTACGCCGGCTAAGATGCCATCTTCCGCTTCTAAAAGTGACTCGACAATTGCTGCATTCGGCACGATTGTAATAACAACATCACTGCCAGCTGCAAGTTCTTTGGGTGAAACTGCTGCTTTCGCTCCAGCTTCTACTAATGCTTCGACTGCTTTTGCATTGATATCATAAACTGTAGTATCAATACCAGCTTTTAGTAAATTCAACACCATAGGTTTACCCATAATCCCCAATCCAACAAAACCAACTTTTTTCATTTTTTAGCCTCCTTTTTTTATAAAACAGCATACAACATCAGCGGCTGTGATATTTTCTTTGCACTAGGCATATTCCGCAAAACTAGTAATATTGTATGCTCACTTCCACTATTTAGTTTGTTTTTAACTATCAATCAATTGATGTAGTTATTTTTTAACTATAAGAATTGATTTAATATTAGCAAGATTAAATTTACTTGTCAATGATAAATCGTAATATTTTTTCGTAATTAGTATTGCAATAGTTATAATTTTACTTTATGCTAAAAGTCGATACGTTTTTATTCTTTATATCAATAACCTTCCGAGGTGAAACATATGACCAATAAACCGTTTACTGAAATACGTCATAAATACAATACGTTATCGGTAAGTCAAAAAGTAATAGCCGATCATATATTAAATGATCAAAAACATGCCGTTATGGCTACAATAAGCGAACTAGCTAAAAACTGTAATGTAAGTGAAACTACTGTTATGCGTTTTATAAAAAAGTTAGGTTATACTTCTTTTCAAGTTTTTCGTATTGATATGGCACATGAGATTACCGAAATATCGTATGACCAAAAATCCTTGCATAAACTTAAAATCGAAGATGGCTACCAAGATATCAGTGCAGATGATGACGTAGCTACCATTAATCAGAAAGTCATACAATCAGCCTCAATTGCCATAAATGATCTTAAAACTTTAATTGATCCAATATCCATTGAAGCTGTCGTCACACTCTTTACAAGAGCAGATAAATTGCTTTTTTATGGTTCTGGCGGCTCAGATGTCATAGCTCTTGACGCTTACCACAAATTCCTGCGTTTAGGTTTAAATGTAACAACCCACTCAAATTCTCATTTAATGATGATTCAAGCAGCACATCTTTCCCATGCAGATATTGTTGTGCTTATCTCTCATACAGGAGAAAGCCGTGAAGTATTGGAAATTGCAGAAAATGCAAAGAAACAGAACACTAAAATTATTTGCATTACGAGTTATATTAACTCAAGTTTAGCTAAACTTTCTGATATTGCACTATTTAGTTCTACGAATCAGCTCAAATATTATACAGATGCCATGGTTTCTCGCATTCTTCAGCTGGTTATTCTGGATATGATCTTTGTGTCGGTAAGTTTACGGCTTGGTGATATGGGCAAAGATTCAATCTATCGTTCCCGCAAAGCTATTTATGTTGCGAAAAAGCCATTACCTTAACTAAACGATTTTGATCAAACGACTCAGCAAATCTCATATATCCGTTTCTAATCTGATACATTTTTTAACCACCACACTCATGATTCTATTGAAAACTCAGCTTAAGAAAGGGCACATTGAAAAATTTCAATGTGCCCTTTCTTAAGCTGAATCATAAAACTGATACCTAACTCATACTTTGCTCTATGCATTTTATAACTATATACTTTAAAAGTAGTTACTTAACTTTACTAGAATTCAAAGTTAGAAAGGAATGTTAATGGACGAACAATATTATGAAAAAATATTAAATATTAAAACCTCAGGAGAACAAAAAATATTCAATGAATCACCACACTATAATAGATATGAACCTACCGAATACTCTGTATTAGAAATATTATCTAAGCAGTATAAATTAACAGAAGAAGATAATATCGTCGACTTTGGATGCGGCAAAGGAAGGCTTAACTTTTACATCAATCACTTTTTTAATTCCACTGTCACAGGTATAGAAATGAATACCTTCTTCTATAAACAAGCTATCGATAATAAAAAAAATTATTTAAAGAAACATAAAAAGAAAATAAACAAAATCCATTTTGTAAATACCTTTGCAGAAGAATATTATATAAATCCCTCCGATAATAAATTCTACTTCTTTAACCCTTTTTCTATACAAATATTTACAAAGGTTATCGGAAATATTGTAAATTCTATAGAAGGCTATGAAAGAACAGCAGATCTTATCTTGTATTACCCATCCTATGAGTATATATACTTTCTAGAAAGCAGGACTCCCTTTATACTATGGAATGAAATAAAATTACCTTTTTTATATGATAATGATCCACGCCATAATTTGTTCGTGTATAGACTGGATTATAAAACGCATGCTTAATTGAGATCATGCTTTCATTAAACTTATATAAACATTTCTTATAACTAATTATAAATGTAAAAATACTCTTTATATGAAAATTACATAGATGTTGCCATGGAGCGGCTGCATTAACCACCTACCCCATATAAACAGCAAAAAACCCGCGCAATTCGCGGGTTTAATTAAATTTCTTCTCCATATACGTGAATTATGGCTCTAACTCTTGTGTCTGGATCTATTAGAGGATTAGATGGCAGCATCTCCACCGTTAGCGAGTTTCTTAGTTTCTACATTATTAACAGCAGTACCAGTATGGTAAGGGCTTCTTTCATTAACAGTTGGTTGACGTAATTCAATACCTTTTTTAGTCAAAACCTCTCTGCCAACCCAAGGCTTATCAGTGATAATACCATCAACACCCATATCAACTAACATGCCCATTACTTTAGGATCATTTACAGTCCAAGGCACAACTTTCATACCAAGGGCATGTGCTTCACTTACTAATTGAGGGGACAATTCCTCCCAGTATGGGGATACAACGTCAGCACCAATAGCATGAGCCGCTTTTACATAATCGCCATTGAAATCATTAATGTTTAAGCCGCCCAACCAAGGAGATGCTTTCTTTTCACCTTTTTTAAGATAGCAACCTTCTTGACGACCCCACGATTCTTGCTCGCTGGATAAAGCAACAAGAGTAATATTAGGGTTGACCTTTTTCATGATTGAAAGTGTTCTCCAATCGAAAGACTGAAGAGTTACGCGATCTTCCATGTGATATTTTTTAACAATCTCATTTACAGCATTAACAAATTTCTTTGGATCAGGATTGTTTTTATAACCGGGATCCAATGGATCCGCATATGATTTAGTTTCTATATTGAAGCATATTTTGTCATTGCCATAAGAATTAGCTAATTCAAAGACTTCTTCTAAGGTTGGCATTTCAGTACCAGGTACAGATACCTGGGTTTTGCCATGTCCTTCATAATAATCCCCAGCAGCCGGATTCATAGTACCAATATCAAACTGTTTTACTTCAGCCAAAGTCATAGTACGGATATCATACATACCAGCCTTTACATATTGTCCATCAGGACCTTTTGCGATATTTGGATTCATCACAGGATTGTGGCTAATAACGATATGGCCGTCTTTTGTCATTTGCATATCCATCTCCAGGGTAGTTGCCCCCATTTCCATAGCATACGCAAAAGAAACTAGCGTGTTTTCCGGACGAGCATCACGACCGCCACGGTGTGCTTCGAAGTCAAACACATCAAATTTTACTTTTGCATGTGCTGCTTTCATATCAACAATATTTATCCCTGCGGACAATACTGTTGCTGCCAATCCTGCTAATAGAAAACGTTTCCAAGCTCGTTTATTGTTTTTCATACAACACTCTCCTTCTCTTGTAAAAACTACGATGTTTAAATTGTCGCATTATATTGACAATTCAAACATCAGAAAATAACCTATTTTTCAGTAGGAAAAATCACTTATTTTTGCGTAGGAAAAAATCTTACCAGAGACAAGGGGACGGTGGAACTGTCTTTAGTACCTTTTAGGATTTTCCTCTAAGACAATACCACCGTCCCCCTTGATCCATAAATTTCTTCTCCATATACGTGAATTATGGCTCCAGCACTTGTGTCTGGATTCATTCCCCTCCACCGCAGCTATCCCTACTAAACCTTGCAAAAACAACGATATTGATCTACCTTCTAACAGGTCCCCATGTCAAAGACTGTATGATAAATCGTATCGCATCGGAAAATGCCTGGTTATAATAAATCTCCCCTGCAATCCCTTCTTGCAACTTAAATTTATCATGCAATTGCTCTATTTTTTTCATCTCTTCTACTGGCAACGTCTTTGCTAACAATTCTTTTAGCTGCTTAATTTCTTCTTGTGCCCAATAATAATCAGCTGATACATACTCTAGCCTTCTTAACGTATTTTCATTATGAATGCTCCGTACTTCTTGGGTCGCCGTTTCAAAAACACTCATATTCGCAACCCCCGCCACATACTGGGCTACTGCTTAAATAGACTCGACTTTTTCTCTTACCTTCTACTGATACCAATGTATATCCCCCCATCTTCATACTGCATGAGGTTTCTTCTATCCGTATTTGCGGATAGAAGAAATCAACACACAGCCTGTTTAAGAGGGAAATTATGAAGCGCATGCGAGGTCTTTTCAACCTACACATGCGCTTTGTTGCTTCTTGATTGCATGCAGACGCTCAGCCACTGTCAAGGCACGTAATACCTAGTATCCCGAACATACCATCCCTTGTTTTTGGGGAAAGTTCACGGTATAATAAGAATTG
Source organism: Pelosinus propionicus DSM 13327 (assembly GCF_900114615.1). Taxonomy (GTDB): domain Bacteria; phylum Bacillota; class Negativicutes; order DSM-13327; family DSM-13327; genus Pelosinus; species Pelosinus propionicus. The sequence continues at coordinate 74,970 of NZ_FOTS01000024.1, forward strand.
TCGTCGTAGACAGGTAACTGTTACGTGTAGGTGCCTATACACCTGCTCGTGCCTAAGAGTGGTGAGACACTCTTAGGACACGGCGACTTTATAATTTCCATCTATTCCTAATTATATTACTTTTCATCTGAATTGCAAGAAAAAAAGCAGAAGGAAAGTCGCAAAATATCTACATACCACGCCTGCAAAGTCAAACTACTTTGCAGGCGTTTTTCAATCATCTCGCCTCTCTTTTCATTGTCGTCGAATTTCTTTTTCTTCTTTTTGAAACTCAATTCTACATTGGCGACAAGTTGCTTTCATAAAGCAAAACCTCCACCTAGTATAGATAGATCTATCTATGTTACTGGAACCATAAAGTGGCCAAAAAAAGAAGCATAACTTGGCCTAAAGTTCTTTAAATAGTGGCTAGTTTATCTTCTTTTATATTCTACATGGAACCATAAATCGGCCGAAAATCAAAAATGGAAGCATAAAACGGCCAAAAGTCTAAAAGCTGTCAATGCCGCTTTGATTTTGTTGCTGAGTAAAAATAAAGTGTTAGACAAACCTCCTTTTAGATTAAGCGATCTTGGATAATTTATTTTTGCTTTCACTAAAAATAGTGTTAGACTAACAAAACTAATTTTAAAAAATCTTTGAAATAAATAATAAAGTATTAGATTGGAGAAATTATAATGACTAACAACGATTCGATCTTTATAAAAATTCACCATCAGGTTGAGTACGATCCTGATAATCAATGTCCAAATGAAGAAACCCCTATACCACGTTGGACATCAAAAATAGACTTCGTTCTAAGAGATGCAACGATAATATTTACGATGTATTTTAAATCTTATTGTACTGCAAAATCTTCTAACATCTTTATTAATAATTTATTAGAGCAAATTATTAAAGAACAGGCTTTTGAGCTTCCTAGCGAAATAATGTGAATGATATTCTAAAAGTGTACCACTTCAAGTCATATTGATATTGAATTAGTTTACCACCTATCATAAAAATCCTGTAGAATATTATCAAATGTTTTGCAGGGAGGAATGAAAGGTGTGATTATTGAGGTGGACATTTATTCAGCGATTCGTGCCCGTTATTCAGATGGAGAATCCATACGCGCCATCGCAAAAGACCTTGGCGTATCAAGACAGACTGTTAAAAAATACTGCGAAGGCGCTACTCATCCAGAAGTGCGAAAAAACTACCAAAGAGAACCTGAAATCATTACTGATACTATCAAAACTTTTATCCTTGGCTACTTTAAAGAAGACG
>NZ_FOTS01000083.1 GCF_900114615.1 Pelosinus propionicus DSM 13327
AAACAAGTTAGCAGCTTGGCTGCTAGCGACTAATCCTAACTGCGTTTGCTTATAGCGACATTGTAAAGTTGTAATGATGTTAGCATTTCGATGCTAACGAAGCGACTTACACCAATCTTTTAACAAAGATTGGGTGCGCTGCTTCTGTGAAGTTTTGAGGGAGCATACTCTTTGAGATGTTTACCTCTGTATATCTGGTGGCGATAGCTAAGGGGTTCCACCTGTTCCCATACCGAACACAGTAGTTAAGCCCTTATACGTCGAAAGTACTTGGTTGGAAACGGCCTGGGAGGATAGATAGTTGCCAGTTTATTTAAAAAGGCATTCACTTTTGTGGATGTCTTTTTATCGTCCTATAAATTAACTTCTTATTTTAAGTAAATGCTAGACTGAAATGTTGTTATAATAATGAGATGTAAGAAGAACCTTATTCAGGAGGAAAAAAATGATAAAAGTGAGTATTTTTAAAGGTTGGCGTGAAAGATTTGATTATCGCTGGACGATTGTAATGGTTATGTTGTTTGGTTCCATTATTAATTATTTAGATCGTGTGAACTTAAGTATTGCTAATACGACAATTGCAAAAGAGTTTATTTTGGATCCAATTCAAATGGGACTGTTATTGTCTGCATTTATGTGGCCATATTCACTAGCAAATTTGCCAGCAGGATGGCTTGTAGATAAATATGGAGCAAAGAAAATCTTTCTATGGGGAATTCTTATTTGGTCTTTAGCTACTATTGCTGGAGGTTTTGTTCAGGGCTTTATGTCCATGTATATTACTAGAATGATATTAGGAATTGCTGAGGCACCTTTTTTTATCATTGGGGGACAAGTTACACAACAATACTTTTCTCATGAGGAAAGAGGAATAGCATCTTCTGTGATCAATTTAGGACCGAAGATTGCGAATGGTTTTGCCCCGCCTTTATTAACCTTTTTAATGATTTGGATGGGCTGGAGAGGTATGTTTATCAGCTTGGGTGTTGTTGGCATTATCGTTGCACTTTTATGGATAAAATATTATAAGGAAGATGTAAATGATTGGACGACATCCCCCGTTCAGCAAGAGTATAAACCAAAAGTGAATTTTTGGGCATTGTTTAATCATCCTACCTCCTGGTGGTTTAATATTGGAAATATTGGGAGTTCCTATGTATTTTGGCTATACTTTACCTGGCTGCCGACGTATCTGACAACTCATAGAGGAATGAGTTTGACTCAGGCTGGGTGGGCAGCTGCAATTCCATTTATTGCAGGTGTGATTGCAGTACCGATTGGTGGATGGATATCTGATTATTTAATACGAAGAGGAATGAATGTGATTTCTGCCAGACTGGTTCCAACAGTGGGTGGTTGTATATTAGCAGCTATTGCTGTAATACCGGTGAACTATATCCAAGATACGACTTGGGCTATAGTTTTAATTACAATTAGCCTTTTTGCTGGTGCACTGCGCGTTGGTGTTTTATGGGCCCTTGTTGGTGACTTAACTCCACCCGAAGCTGTTGGTACTTTTGGTGGAATACAGAATTTTGCCAGCTTCATTGGTGCAACATTAGCACCAATTGGTACAGGATATATCTTACAGACAACAAATTCCTTTGATTATGTATTTGTTGTAAGTGGAGTATTATGCCTTGTTGGAGCAATTAGTTATGCGCTTATTAGTAAAAAGATTAGAAGTGAAGATCTTTTACCAACAAAAAAGTAGAATATAACTTACTTTTTTTGAATAGTGGGTATATTTTATATAGATAATATTGCAGAAAAAGTCGAATAATAAGAAGTATTTATATTTACAATGATTAGATTCTTTGACTATAATAGACACAGATCTACTTATTCGTATTCGAATGAAAAATATGAGTTCTATAATTTGAGGGGTTTAATATGCAACGAGTTTCAACAAGTAATTTGCAGCCAGGTCAAGTGATTGGTAGGGATATATTGAATGCAGATGGAGATGTATTACTAAGATGGGGAATCGTACTTACAGAGAAATATATTAAACGTCTCATTGACCTTGATATTTATTCTGTATATATAGAAAATCCTTATATTAAAGATATTATTATTCCTCAACCAATTAATGAAAGAATTAGGATTAAGGCAGTCAAGATTTTAAAGGAGAATTTTTTAAGGATAAGAGCTAATAAAATTCTTGATATTAGAGAGTTTTCTGCAATTGCTAATCTTGTAGTTGATGAAGTGTGTGCAAATAGGAACTTACTTATACACTTAACAGATATTCGTGCTTATGATGATTATACGTTTATACATTCTGTAAATGTCTCTATATTAGCTGTTTTTGCAGGAATAGGTTTAGGCTATGGCGAGACAAAGTTGAAGGAGCTAGCTTTAGGTGGATTGTTACATGATGTTGGCAAAATGTTTGTTCCTAAAGATATACTTAACAAACCAGCTAAGCTAACTGAAGCTGAAATGGAAATTATGAAAGGCCACTCTTTACTTGGCTTTGAATTACTGCGAAAGAATCCTGAAGTATCTTTACTTGTTGCCCATATGGCCTTTCAGCACCACGAAAGACCAAATGGTTCTGGATATCCAAGGGGGTTGCAGGGCGATGAGATACATGAATATGCTAACATTATTGCAATTGCTGATGTATATGATGCCTTAATTTCAGACAGACCTTATAGAAGAGGCATATTGCCTCATGAGGCCTATGAAATCTTACTAGAATTAACTAGGACGCAATTAGATTTAACCATATTGAAAGTTTTCTTTAAATATGTTGCGATTTTTCCAGTCGGTAGCCTTGTGCAAATTAATACAGGAGAAATAGGCGTGGTAATTGAAGTAACGCAGCAATTTCCCCTTAAACCTAAAATTCGTATTATATTAAATGCTAGCGGCCATGCGGCAGATAAAGTTTATGAAATGAACTTAAAAGATAGACCAACTCAATTTATCATAAAAGTTTTTAGAGAAGAAGAGAGAATCGTTTTTCCTCCGGTATAGAAAAAAGCCCTTATGCACATTAGAATTATGTGCATAAGGGCTTTCTAGCAATATAAATATACGTGGCTATCTAAAAAAGCTGAGATTTATTATCTCAGCTTTTTTACTACAGACGGTTACTGCAGTTTAAAACATTTTTTATTTTATGTTTTACCATATTCTTAATTGCTTCTCTAGCGGGTTTTAGGTATTGGCGAGGGTCAAAGTCACTAGGATTATTTATAAAATGTTCACGAATAGAAGCTGTCATAGCCAATCGTAGATCGGTATCGATATTAATCTTGCAAACACCAAATTTTCCTGCGCGTAATAGCATATCTTCAGGTACACCTTGAGCACCTGGGATATGTCCACCAAATTGATTACATTTTGCTACGAACTCTGGAAGCACAGTAGATGCACCGTGAAGTACTAGCGGATAATTAGGAAGTAGATTTGAAATTTTTTCTAATCGTGCATAATCAAGACTTGGTTCACCTTTAAATTTATAAGCTCCATGGCTTGTGCCAATTGCAATAGCAAGAGAGTCACAGCCTGTACGTTCAACAAATTCTACTGCTTCATCAGGATCTGTATAAGTTGCATCTTTGGCAGATACTTTTACAGCATCTTCAACACCGGCAAGCTTACCTAATTCAGCTTCTACTACCACACCATGAGCATGTGCATATTCTACGACCTTTTTAGTTAAAGCGATATTTTCTTCAAAAGAATACTTTGAGCCGTCAATCATAACTGAACTAAAGCCACCATCAATACATGATTTACAAATTTCGAAATCATCCCCATGATCCAGATGCAATGCAATAGGTAAACCTGAATCTTCTAGCGCCGCTTCTACTAATTTTGTAAGATAAATATGTTTTGCATATTTACGAGCACCTGCAGATACTTGGAGAATAAGTGGAGCTTGCTCCTCTTTAGCAGCGTCAACAATACCTTGAATAATTTCCATATTGTTGACATTGAAAGCGCCAACTGCATATTGACCGTCATAAGCTTTTTTGAACATTTCTTTGGTTGTAACTAATGGCAAAGTAATTCCTCCTAAAAGTTTTTTACTATGTTAATTATACCAGATTTTAGCAAGGTTGTGTACAAAAAAGTATACTAAAAGGTGATTGTTTTTAGAGGTAGTTCTTTGTATCCTTTTAGTCCTAAACAGTAATAAGTTATTTTCTATTCTCGGAAAGCTTGTCAATTAGGTTTGAAATGTCATTTGAAAGTTGGCTGGCTACATCAATGACTTTACCTGAAAGAGGATGCGTAAAATAAAGTCTGGCCGCATGTAACGCTTGACGAGCGATTAAGTCCCTTGTCCCCCCGTATAAGTCGTCTCCTATAATTGGATGACCAAGATGAGAAAGATGGACTCGAATTTGATGAGTACGTCCAGTCAGTAGTGTTAATTGGACAACACAAGCATTTATTAATGGTTTGAGTACTTGATAGCAAGTTGTGGCAGCTTGTCCGTTAGGATCAACGATACGTTGGATAATACTATCAGGATGCCTGGCAATGGGAGCATCTATGATACCTTCTGAGGGTTTTAAGATGCCTGTTGCAAGTGCGAGATACTGCCTGTTAATATTTTTAGCACCATTTAAGGATAATAGATGCTGAATATGAGGATATTTTGCAATTAATACTAAACCAGAGGTATTGCGATCTAAGCGATGGACTGGATGAAAGGCATGAGAGAGTCCCTGCTTATGAAAATAATACATAATGGCATTTCCGAGTGTACTTGCATGTTCAGATGTTGTTGGATGGATTAACATTCCAGCTGGTTTATTAATAATAAGCAAAGTGTCATCCTCATATGCAATATCCAAAGGAATATTTGTAGGTACGATATCGCAAGGTTGCGGCCAATGTAATGCAATGATATCACCAGGTTCAATTACATATGCTATAGTAACTTCTTTTCCATTGACTATGATAGAACCTGTGTTTTTAATTTTTCGCCATATTGTGAGCGAAAGACCAATATAAGAGTGTAAGTATTTCTTTATTGGCATAGGCGATAAGTCTTGTGGTACGATGAGATCTAACATAAGTGCTCCTTAATTAGTAGTATTATGCTTAGTATGCATTATTTTCACTAAATATAGCAAGAGTTTCTCTTCATAAATAAACACAAAGACAATATGCTGATTTACAGCATAACAAGGAACACAAATAATGTATAGGATTATTTGTGTTCCTTATGTCTTTGTGCTTATAGAAGAGAAATACCAATACTAGATGCTACATTAAATTTTGTGCCATCGTTATAAGGTGAGCAATATGTTCTCGTTCCATGTTTAAGGATTCTTGGAAATAGTCATTCATAGGGTTGCCACGTAAGCTAAAAATATGTTCCATTCGGTGGTGACGGCGTAATAAGGCAAGTAGGAGATAGATGACAAATCCACGCTGTAGGCTGAGTTGTCGTTCCTTTGTAGTGTGGATGTCTCCTTCTCTCATACTATACTTCTTTATTGACGCACTCATTGCCTCGTCATGCATAGATATAAGGTGAATGATATAGTTCCAATATAGGAAATTGCCTTAAACCTTTATGGTATATACGATGCTGCCGTTTTCGCGTTTTGCAAAAACCTTAATACCGTAAGCAATTAGCAGACGTCGTTTCTCTTCAAACGTTGTAGCCTTGAGAATATCTTTTGAGCGGATGGATTTGACAGAGGGGATAACAGCAAGAGCACTAATAGCATTTTTAGTTGCTGCGACTTCTTTGCTAATGGATTGTAAGTCTTTTTCTGCTGCTTCTGTTTCTAGTATTCCGTCAGCAACCCATTTAATGATTGCGGATTGTCGCTTCTTTAGTTTTGTCAGTTGTTCTTCAAGATCAACTTTAACTGCAGTGGTATCGGTAGTGTTATTTTGATAGATTGATAAGCCTCGCTTACTTTTAGCGGTCTCCGTTAACTCTAACCATACTGCATCATCCAGTTCTTGTGAGGAAATGGTTTTGCGGTAATCACATTCATGACCGTTTATATACGCACTACAAACATAGTATCGGTAGTCCTTATTGCCTCGATGATAATTTACTCCGCGCATGGCGTACCCGCATCCGGTGCAGCGTATGATGCCGGATAATAAGTAATCATGTTTGGAATTACGCTTTGCAACAACCTTGTTGATACGGCGGCACTCTACAGCTTTTTCCCACGTTTCACGATCAATAATGGCCGGTACGGTGATGGGGATCCATTCCGATTTATCCCGAATGCTTCTTTCTCGTTTTTGGGGACCTACATTTTTTAGATACTGCTTAAAACTCCATTTCGTACCTGCATAGGTTTCATTGGAAAGCATGTAGTCAATCGTAGCAAGGCCGAACGGTTTACCTTTACGATTTAGTACGCCCATCGATTTTAATTCTGCATATAGACTGTTTACACCGTAATTTCTTGTGGTATAGAGTTGGAAGATGAGTTTTACGATTTCTGCCTCTTCAGGATTGATGATACACATGGAATTTTCTTTATCATACGTATAGCCATAAGCATCGTCATTAAAGGTAAGTTTACCCGAAAGAGCCTTTGAGCGTTTGCCTCTTATCGTGCGTTCACGAATCTTTGCTTTTTCAAATGCTGATATGGCTCCGCGAATCGAAAAAAACAATCTTCCTTCTGGCGAAGCATCATAATCATGAGTAATAAAAATAAGCTGTGCGTTTGCCTTTTCGATTTCATCTGCCAAAAGTAACTGATTCGTCAAATTACGGCTCAGACGGTCAGGATCATAGACAATGACATTATGGATCAGCTTCGCTCGCAAATCGTCTCTGAGTTGTTCTAGGGCGGGTCTTTCGAGATATTCTCCAGAATAACCATCATCTATATATTCAACGATTCCTAATCCATTTTTCTCAGCATGTTCACGGCAAGTTCGGATTTGATCATTAATGGAATAACCTGTTTCCGCTTGCGCATCTGTTGATACGCGGGCATATATGGCGTTCATTGGTAGCCCCCTAACAATGGATTGTTTTAATAGTACTTTATAGATGTAGTAAGAAAACTCCTTCAAGTTCATTTAATCTCTGTGACTATTTTGCTGTAAAAGTGGGATAGCAATTGTATTAGAATAAGTGAGATATTAATAATAGCTAAAAAGCTACTGTAAGTTTTCTTTGAAGAAAGACTAAAAATAAAAAATCAAAGTAATGTTGGAAAAGCAGTAATTCATACCTTATATGGGAGGGGTGGGAATGGCAGTTGAGTTTCAAGGCTACTGGTCAGGTACGTTTGAAGATTATAAAGCAGGAAAAGTAACTCTGCAGATGGATATGCCGGAAGAATCAATTAAGAAATTCTACCGTATTCTTGCCCAAATTAAGGGGTATAAAATAGTGGAAGAGATTGAGCCGGAAGAGCCTCCGGCAGCGTAAAAAATGGACAAGTAGTAATTACCTTGGTTGAGTTAGATTTGCGACCTACAGTAAACGTAGGTAGGCATGCGGCTCTGTTAAAGGCATTGGCTTATTGCTGCCTTTTAGTGAAGAGCTTTTTTGCCTATCTAAAGGAAAAGCTAAAAGTGTGGGTGAGAACATAGCTGGCAATATCTAATGGTAAAGAGCAATGGTTAACACCAGCACCTTTCATTACATTGAAAAGCCGCTTCATTGAAGAAGCGGCAAGCATATTAGCTTGGCATTTGATTGTTACTTATTACGAAGCTCTCATAGTTACCTTTAGCTTGTGGGTCCGTATTCACAGTGTCTATAGGATCTTGATTTTCGGGAACTATTTCAGATTCAGGAATACTTGAATCCATTTGATTTACTTCTTTTTTCATAATGATCATCTCCTACTGGTAGTGTAACCAATATGAAAGTTTTAATAATTTACTTCTTTATAATAATTAATATATTTATAAGGGCACGAGATTCATGTGCCTATGTAAAGAAAAATGCGTTTATAGCGATACAACGCCAAAAGTAAATCTGCTCTAAGGACATACTGTTTTGTACCGTATCAGTTTGTAGAACCTGCCGCCTAGTAATGGCTAGCTGCAGTCATGCATTACCTTTAGAGCAATAGTAAGACTGTACGGAGACTGTTTCAGTAGAGTTTTTAGATTATAAATCCGATAGGCCAGCTGAGAAAAAAGATCCAGCTGATCTTACTCAATTTGGCTCAGTGATTTTCACAAAGGAAAAGATCCCTTTCTAGTCGAGCCTTCAAAACGGAAGCGGAGCGCAAAGAAGGCAGAAAAGCTGACGCGGCGGGGCAGGACGAATAAAAGAAAAAGCCCGAAGGCTTTATTAGAGTAAATAAGTAGGGAATCAACTAACGCGGACAGCAACCTTGTCTAGGCCAGCAAGCTTTCCAAGGCCAACAATTTCCTCTAGGCCAGCAAGACTGTCTGGGCCAACAGAAGTATCTAGGCCAACAGCCATTATATTGATGTCCATTACAATTCCCATTATACCAGTAGTCTTCTCTAGGCCAGCAGGACCAAGGTCGACGATAATAATTAGTATTATATCCTAATCCGAACTCATTTCTAGTGCTAAGGACTTCTTTCCACTCTTCAATTTCAGGGTCTTCCCAATGATAGTCCATTTAGTAGTACACCTCCTAATTTCTATAGGAACATTTGTTATACATAATATGATTTATAGTAAATAAAGGTGATTAAGCAGTTATCAATTTATTTAGAGAGTAAAGGGAGCATAAAAATACTGACTGCTCAAAAGAAGCCAGCCAGTAGATCGTTGCTATGTAAGCAACAACAATTTGGAAGTGTCCTAATGTATAGTATTCCTCACATTTAGTTTGGTGTTTGATTTGTAAAAATTAAAAATGGACTGCTCTTTGAACAGGCAGCCATTTTTAATGAACCAATCAAGATTAACTGGAGACCTATTACATAATATGATACTTTACAAAACATGTGATTTTATAACTATAATTTATTTTTAAGAAATGAATACGTCGTAAATTACCGCATCCTAGCTAGTATCATATATCAGGATTCTAAGTGTGAGGTAACTATGGGAAGGGCGAGTATGGGAAAGAAAAAGTCAGTCACTTTTAAACTCCTCTGGAGTTCCCCCAAAACTAAATTCGTACCAGCAGTTATTGTAGATCCACTAGTATGAGAATAGTCGTTAAAAGAAAAATTAGTTTCAGGTATGTTATCTTCTTTTTGAACCATTATATCCAATAATAACTAAATAGTCTATGAGGATGATAGTAGAAAGGTAATATTGGGGAGACCGAGAAAATAAAAGACCGTTAGCTAGAGTATTATTGACTATCTCCTGTATCACCTTGTTTTTTTCTTTGTTCATCTAACGGTTTCATCACTGGATGTAACCGAGCTAAAGACTGTGAGGTTTGTTGGGTTGATTGATATTGATCTTCAAAAGAAAAGATAAGGGACGTTGCTGCCTTTGCCAGAAAGCCAATAAAAGAAATCATCAGGAAGTTATCGAAATTAGAAAAGTTATCAAACCGTATTATACCTAGTATTGCCAGTAATGGCGAAAAGACAAATCCCATAATTGCAGATGCTCCTATATTCCATACTGCATAGCTTTTCCATGAGTAAGCGTGTTGATATATAAGCATATAGTACATAGGTAACGCAGTAATATCGTAAAGAAAAATACTTGGTGTCATTGGCAGAATGAATACTGTATGTGTCCAGTAATTAAAGTTAGAGCCTATGATATCGACTACAACAGCAAATACAGATATGAGAGATCCGAATAAGACTGTTTTGGTTAGTCTTGTCTTATCCATTAAGGAAAAACAGAGAATGTAAGAGAAAATAACAAATCCTATTGCTCCCCACCATTTAATAGATAATAGATCTTGTGTAAACCATTTTGTAACCGCAATGTTATGAAGCATAGACTTTGTCTGCATAATTATTTCTATCGTATCCAAGAGAGCACACCCTTTGCAAGCAATTTAAAAGTTAATATTTTTAGTAAAAGTGATTATAAAATATTATTGGGCTATATCTTATAATTTATCCAATACAGCATGAAAAATCTGAACTAGCGAGTGATACAGAGTGCGGATCGTCTTATTTCAATAACTTTTCTAGTTGAAGAATTTTATGATATTGATAAAATAAAAAAAATAATATCCAGTCAGATAGATAAGAGTGCCAAAGTGTCCATCCGTTATAATGGCTCATGTGTCCGGTATACAAGTGGATATATTCTATCGTAATCGCCAAGGCAGTCCAAGCGAACCAGTAAGAAAACATATTAAAGTTTGACTGCTTTTGGGGAAGCCATTGGATAAAGAGATAAGTAACAATAATGTAAACATCAAAATCGTCCATGAGTTTTCTTATAATCTTTGGTTCGTTTCCGTAATACTCCCAATAGATTACATGCCAATCAACAATTTGTTCGCTAATTAAACTTAAGCATAATGCAAAGGCACAAACGGGGATCATTTCTTTCCAGCGTGCTTTATCTGCAAATAGTAACCAACAAGTCCAAGCAATAATAAAACGAGCGTAGAAGAAGTCCATATAAATCAATCCTTAAAGTCGAGTTTTTAGTCTTTTGTCTTGTCTTCTTGCGGATCCGAAAGAGGCTTCGCTGCTGCTGGTTGTATGTTATTAGCGATCATGTTTTTGACGCCAAATAGAGCATTATCCTGCCACATCTGATAACTGTAAATGCTTGCTGCATGCAGTAAAGTGATTGGCAATGATAAGAAGGGGGAAATGCTAAAATTCATAATACCTCTACTAGGTAAAAAGTAATCTAGTAGGAAAAAGTTAAATCCTATATCGAGTATTGTATTAGTAACCATGTATGTAAAAAAACGTCCATAGGTGAACTTAAAAACCCATACAGTTAATACAGGCATGGCACCGTAATAATAGGGAATCATTTGATAAAAGGGAAATGTTGATTCTTGAGTAGCCCAAAAACCTAACGTAGTACCTACGTCATGAATTATAGTAGACAAAACTACGGTAAACATTGCAACAGGCATCCAACGCCTAATTTCACCGCTGTGAAGAAAGAAGAGCGAAAGCCAAGGAATGAGAAACATTGACCACATGATAACGCTATTGCTCAAAATGAGTCACTCCATTACTCGTTAATTAAAAATAGTTTTAGCTTACAGCTTGGTTTATATGCAGAAGGAAATGTATGAAAGCAATACCTGCAACCATGGGCAAGTCTAATTGCCTGTAGTGCGAAAAAGATAGATACTGGATTGCTGCCGGAAACGTTATGCCTGGATATTAGATAACATACAAGTAATCAAGCCGGTATTAGTTAGAGGGTGGCAGAGACTTTGGAATTGGACGGATAAAGCTATTATGGTGTGGTGCTGACAGATATAATACCAGCATTATCTGTAATAAATATATCCAAAATATCTTTAAGATCGTCTGCTAACCCTATGTTATGGCGTATGCCTATGTCATTCAAAGCAACTTGAAGTGCCGCTCGAAATGTAGGCGTTAAAATTATAGATGGATTAGGAGAAATTATTGCACTAAGGTTTCGATATAGAAAAACTTCTACTGCATCGACAACGTCAGGACCTATATTGATTACTGTTTGCTGAAATAAATCATTTTCCATGAGCACACCTCTAATAAGCTTATAATACCTAAGATATGAATCTCGAGTAGTTACGGTGAGTATAAGAATTGAATAGTCGACGATGGCTACTTTAAGTATGTTCAGAGAAGCAAAAAACGGTGTATGCCGAGAAAGGGGTTGAAGAACTGAGAGCATATATCCCTTGTAAGGGTGTATATAAATCCAAGCCGTGTAGGGAAGTCGAAAATAATAAAAGCGGATGCGTGCTAAAATATTATTGTGAGTTAAAACTTTTAGAAAATGTATAATGTGGTGATTATAAATGCATAAAGCTAAGATTAACAGTTGCCAGATGGTGATATTAATAAGGATGGTGAGTTATGAGTGTAGAATATGATTTTGAAGATGCGGTAGAGTTACTAGAAGCATTCAATCGGGCGGGCATCAGTTATCGAATACATGAAAATGAAAAGTTCTCCTTCCATAGTGATAACGACCGACAATGGGCCAAAAAGGTTATTGAAGAATTAAAGAAGAAAGGTTAATAATAGAAGATTATTGAGACCTCCTTTAGGGAGTTAATAGAAACATTATCTGGAATGCAATGTATAAAAAAATAGGTGGGGGTAGAAAGTATGGGGACATTTGCATTAGATATAACATTACAAGATATAGAGCGCAATGCGATAGTTGCTGGAATACCTGCAAGAGAAATTAATGAATTCTTGGATATGCTTTGAGAAAATTATTAGTTTTAAAGTGATTAATTTACTGACCGTCTTACCTTATTGAAGTGCCCCCTGTCAAGTAGACAGTATAAAAACAAAAAGTTTTATGATGCCAATCATTGAGTTGTGGTTGGCATCATTTTTTTATGCGGCTGTATTCAAAAGATACTGTCTATACTCTAGTGGAGTCATACAGTTGAGCCTCTTTTGATATCGATGATTATTGTAGTACTCTATGTATTCGTTGATCGCCTTTTCCAAATCGTCGTAGGAATTGAACTTTTTAAGATAATACATCTCTGATTTCATCATTCCCCAGAATGCCTCCATAGGACCGTTATCTATGCATCTTGAGACCCTGGACATGCTTT
>NZ_FOTS01000077.1 GCF_900114615.1 Pelosinus propionicus DSM 13327
TGAAAAGCTTAATAGAAAAGCTAAACCCCAAAATTAGAGGATGGCGTAACTACTATGGATTCAAAAGCGCTAGGAAAAGCCTTAAGAAGATAGATTGGTACATTGTAGTACGGTTTACAATATGGTGGAATAAAAAGCGGCAAGTAAGAAAACATCTGTCAGAAATTAAAGAAGTGTGGCGGATGATGTATCAATCTGGTCTATTAAAACTTGTTGGATAACGAAAGCTGAAGGAAGAAGAATGTCGGAAAGCCGTATGAGGGAGAACCTCACGTACGGTTTGATGAGGAGGGGTAGAATTATTCTACCCCTTACTCTATCCCATTAAAAGGGCTGCTGCCTTTTGGCACAGCCAAAATGGGGGAATATAAAGTGATAGTGAATGATTATGCGTTATACCTTACTGCAGAGGGGCTGCTGTGATGCGTATTTTTGAATCGACTGTGCGAGAGTTAAGAATGCTTCACGATTCAGAAGAGCTAAAGTGCTTAGAACATGTTTCAGAAGGATATTATCAGGCAGTGCAGTCAAACCATCAGCTGAAAAAAAGGTTATTGGAGATTTTACCGAAAGAGGGCATTGATATTGTCGAGAAAATGCAGGGGAACTTTACGGATAAAGAAATCCTTGCAGGAGAAATCTATTACAATCAAGGATTTTGTGATGCTATAAGGCTTATGATGCAGTCGTTAACGTGGGAATCCGTTCGAAGGTAGGATGCAAAAGAAGCAAGGGAGGATTCCTTTGCTTCTTTCAACTTATCAACAGCTCCATTACTGCAGCAAATGCTATATCTGCGTCAAAAAACAAAAAATCAGCTTATTCATTAAGCATAGCTTCCAGCTGGGATCTGTTCACAATCGTGATCGTTCGCTTATTTAATGTAATGATATCAGTCTTGCATAGATTTCTCAATTCCCGGCACAGTGACGGACGGGGAACATTGAGATGCTCGGCCCAGGCTTTTTTGGAATAGGGCAGTTCAATCTCATGTGCCATTGGATTTTGGCTTATACAATGCAATAAAGAAAAAGCAATTTTACTTTGGATCGAGCAATAGGATAACAATTCGATTTTGGTATTCAGCATGATGAGCTTATCAGACATCAGCTGCAGAAGATTGGTCAAAAGGTTGGGATTGCAGCCCAGAGCCTGGAACATGTATTGTTTAGGCAGCAGCAAAACATCGGTTGTTTCCCGTGAGGATACTTGGCAGGGATAGGTCGGTATGGTAGAGAAAACAGTACCTTCCGCAATAATCTCGCCTTTTTCCTTATAAATTAGATTGATCATTCGACCTGACTGAATGACTTTTTGGACTTCTACACTGCCAGTGAGAATAATCCCGACATGAGTAATTGGCTGATCCATTCGAAAAATAAGTTGGTTTTTCTTATAGCGGTTAATACTGTAGTTTGTGGCGGCTAAAAACTCCCTAATCTGCAAGGAGGAGTAGTTTTTAAACAACGGACAATGAGCAATAATTTCCAGAATATCAGACATCGTTATCACCAGCTTGTCAAAAGAATGTAACATGAGCTACGAAAAGTATACGTTCATTCTATTATAATAATAAACAGATGTAAATGATAAAGAATTTCATTATCAGCAAAATCGTTGGTAAGGATGTAAAGCTAGGGAGGAATAAGATGAAGAAGAAGACAGTATGTGCGTTCTTGTCACTGCTGCTGACTGTCCCTGTTGTTCAGGCGCAGGAAAGCGAAGAGGAGGTATTTTCTCTGTCTGAGGTAGTTGTAACCGCTACGAAAACCAGCAGGGATGTAAAAAGTGTTCCTACGGCCGTTCAGGTCATAACCAAAGCCGATATCGAAGCCCGGGGGGCACAGACGTTAAAAGATATCATTAGTACAGCCACTGGTGTTAGTGTGATGCGAGCAGATGGCAAAAATGCGATTTCCATTCGTGGTTTCGATTCCAGATTTTCAATGATTTTAATTGATGGTAAGCGAATTGCTTCGGAAATTGACCAAAACTATGAACTGGAGCGCATTGATCTGGACAATGTTGAACGTATTGAGATTGTTCGCGGACCTGCCAATTCACTTTATGGTACAGATGCTTTGGGAGGGGTCGTCAATATTATTACCAAGAGTCCTGTCGATCAAGCCTTTACTTTGCGGTTTGATCATGGAGAGTATGGGGGCAATGAGGGGGCAAGAGATAATTATCATTTTACCTATGACTCCGGCAGAATCGGCAAATACGGTATCACCCTCTCAGGAGCCCAGTTAAAGAATGATGCTTCCTTTAAGGATGATGGAACAACCTATGCGCCCTTTGGCAAAATCAATAACTTCAATACTAAGATGGATTATCATATCAGTGAAAATGAAGTTTTTACATTTACAGCGGCTTATATGGATGAAGATACGCGGGAGCATGTTTTTAAACAGACTCCGGCCGGCAAAGTGAAAACGGAGGTTCATGATGACAATGAGAGAACCGAATATGCACTGAGCTACAGTAAGCAGCAGGACGATGCATCGTTATTTTTCCGGGCCTACTTATCAGATTATTATAAGAATGTAGATGTACATAATCTTGCCAATAATAAATTTATGAACTTCGGTAAATCTCATCGTACGGTTCCCGGTTTTGAAGCACGCCTAAGCAAGAACTATGGAGCCGATCATCTGCTCACTTTTGGCGGTGAATACCGGCCAGAAAAATTTCGCGGAACGGGGGTAAGAACCGGCAAGGGAATTTATACAGAAACTTACAAGGACCCGGTTTCTGGAGAAATAAAAACTCTGCAGGGATCAAAAGTTGATATTGATTATTCAGCCTTGTATGTCCAGGATGAATGGCAGGCATCTTCTAAGCTGCTCGCGGTTACGTCGCTGCGGTATGATGACAGTAATAAATTTGGCAGCAATGTAAGCCCCAAACTCGGACTTACTTATCAGGCGGCTGATGATCTTAGGGTTAAGCTGAATGTTAGTAAAGGATTCCGCAGTCCTACACCGAATCAGCTGTATATTAATTCTCAGGTAGTACGCAACGGTAAGGCAATGACTTTGCTTGGGAATCCCAACCTGAATTCAGAAGACTCCAATTCGTATGAGCTTTCCTTAGAACGTGACTGGGGCGGACTACCGGTAAAATTACCTATTTTACGAATAAGGTCAGCAATATGATTGAAGAAGATATGATAGACAGTAGTACGATTCAATATAAAAACATTGATAAAGCTACTATTCAAGGCATAGAAGCGGAGGTTGTTCATCCGCTGTCGGCGAAAATGATTTGGACGACCAGTTATACTTATCTGGATGCGGTAAATGACACGGATGGAAGCAGACTCTTTAATCGAGCCAGGCATAAAATAGCCTCTCGTTTATCCTATGTGGAGCAGTCAGCAGGTTTACGGGCTAATTTATGGGCTGAGACCTACAGCAATTATCTATATGAAGCTTCGGCGGGCGTTGGCAGGAATAAGTCTTATACCTTATGGAACGTAAATCTGGAGAAGGCAATTAGCAGCAACAGCGCAATCATTGTAGGGGTGGATAACCTATTAAATAAAAAGGATGACGATTTATCGATCCAAGGGACTTATATTCATACGAGCTATAGAGTTAAATTGTAATATTCCAGTGAACTGGCTGCATGAGCAGCCGATACTCAAAAACGGAGGCGTAACCAATGTATCTTAGACTGACTAGAGCCGCGCTTTTGCTGGCATTGATGATTGCCTTGCAATCCATCAGGCTGCTTGTGCCTGTTCCCTTTTTTATTTCCATGTTTGTTATCGGCAGTGCAGTGAATGCCTGCTTGCTGCTGGCAGTGGAGAAAAGCGGCTGGAAGCCCGCGATTGTACTGGCTGTAGCTGCGCCGACGGTTGCAGCGATGCAGCAATTTTTACCAAGTCCGTTATTTATTTTTCCGATAGCTGCTGCCAATATTATGTATGTTGCCAGTTATCGGATGCTGCTGACTGTCAATCGCTGGCTGGCAGTTGGGGCAGCTGCTGGTTTAAAAATGGTGGGCATGTATATGGCCATTTCAATCCTAGTGGATTTGATGAATCTATCTGAAAAATTAGCGGCTGGTCTGAAAATGATGTTTGGTTACCCTCAGTTGATCACTGGAGCAATTGGAGGAGTACTATGCTATTTGATAATGAAAAGGCTGGAGGGGGCCAGGTCATAGCAGCCAACGCATATAATAAGAGCAAAAGCAGGGAAATGCTGCTTTTGCCCGGCTGTCGAAAGTGTCATAAATGTCTGCAGCAATGTCCTTTACATAAAATCAAGGGTGCAGAAATGACAATGGAAATGCCTCAAACCCAGGGGTGCATTAATTGTGGTTTTTGTATAGGAATTTGTCCGCAAAGAGCCGTTGGCTATCAGGACGATATAGAGTTGTTTCTGCAGGATTTAGCAAAGGGAAAGAAAATCTCTTTATTGGTTGCCCCGGCAGTTCAGCGTCACTTTAATGATTACCGCCAGGTATTTGGTTATCTGCAATCTTTAGGTGTAAGAAATTTTTATAGTGTAGTATTGCGGGCGGATATTACGCTGTGGGTGTATGTCCGTATCTTAGAAAAAAATTATGGCAAGCCCTTTATTTCATCGCCTTGTGCCGCTGTAACTGATTATATTATGAATCATATGCCGGCTTTGCGCCCTCATTTGATGCCCGTGTATAGTCCACTAGTGTGCAGTGCTGTGTATTTAAAGAAATATCGGCAGCTTGATGATGATCTAGCCTTCCTGTCACCCTGTATTGCCAAACGCAGGGAATTGCAGCAAAGCGGGAATAAAGTTCTATATAGCGTTACGATGGGGAAGTTAAAGCAATATATAATGGAGCAAGGGATTGATCTGAGTCGATATGACGCTGTGGATTTCGCTGACAGCAAGGAAGGACAGGGAGTAACGTTAGGAGCGAGCGGCAGTGTGTGCACAAGTCTTAGCCAACAACTTCCGGACAGGCTGTTTAAAAAAATCAGCGGCAGCGAAGTATACCCCTATTTGACGGAATATGAAACGGCTCTAAAATCGGGTGAGCCGCTGCCTGATTTGCTGGAGATATATAATTGTAAGGCTGGTTGTGATAGCGGTACCGGTACTGGTGAAATGCTGGCAGGCGGCGTCGTCCCGCCCAAGTCAGCACCTGGCAATGCTGATTTGCAGCAGGCGGTAGCAGCGACGTTTGATTCCTTTAACAGCACATTAGATGTAGCTGATTTCATTTGGCCGGAGATAAAAAACTACGATACTTATGAAAAAGACAGGGGGAGGATATAATGCAGCAGGCGCTTACGATTAAAGATGGTAATGATTTGTTGACCATAGACTATAACGATATGCTGAAATATCACGGAAGGCAGTTTATTGGCGGTGTCGCGTTGGCGTATAAACTTCTGGATTTGGCCTTGCGTGAATTAGTACCGGATGAGGTTCCGGTACGTGACCGAATTACGGTGATGCTGGGGGTATATGGACCGGGCATTATCGATGGTATTGAAATGGTTACCAGAGCGATGAGAAGAAATGCATTACTGGTTAAACCGCAGCTAGCTGCTGATAAACTGGCACCTGATGCGGCTGATGGGCAGGGAGGCAAGTATTATTTTGAAATTGCTTATGATAATGATAAACTCAATATTACCCTAAAGCCGGGATTGCTGCCTAATGAATTTATTAAGCTTGCTTATAAGACTCATGATGGAACGATAACCGAAGGGGAACAATTGCGTTTGCAGCATCTTAAAGAAGAAATTGCTCAGTTCCTGCTAACGCAAAAACCAGAAGACGTATTTGATTACTGTCGGACGAAGCTCTCCGATTCAGGATTGTAAAATATCACTGCCACCTCTGACAAAGAGGTGGCAGTGATATTTTACAATCCTGAATCGCTAATCTAGTAGAAATAGGTTAGAGCGTAATTGACAGTGATTATCGTTATCGAATATAATTATGTTCATAAAAAATTGGCAGTATCAAAATGATACGTTTGAAGGGTGAGCAAAGGTGGAGCATTTTAGCCTATTACAAGGGATCTGGAGGGTTGGTAATCATTATTGGCGATCGAAGGCAAAAAACTATGCGATATTGCTGTTGATGGTTATTATTGGGCTGAATATTACCAGCGTTTATATCCAGGTGTGGCTGAATCAATGGCGTAATGTGTTTTTCAATACATTGCAGGATAGGGATATGACGGCATTCCTGGATTCTTTGTACCTTTGGGGTGGGTTGATTCTGGCAGCTTGGGCGGTAAGTGTCTACCAAAACTATCTGCGTCAGCTGTTGGCGGTGAGCTGGCGCAGCTGGCTGACTGATCGGCTATTGGGAGAATACTTGCAGTCAAAAAAATATTATTGTCTACAGCTCCAGGATAACGGGATTGATAATCCGGATCAGATGATTTGTGAAGATGTAAAGTTATTTATTGATTCTCTTTTGAAGGTTTTTTTATGGTTTTTATACAATCTTGGAATTTTATGCAGTTTTACATTGATTCTGTGGGAGCTGTCAGGTAGTTTTTCTTTGTCTTGGCGGGAGTCAAGTATCACCATTCACGGTGATATGGTTTGGATTGCTGTGGCATATGCTTTGATGGTGGATTTTGTTATGGGGAAAATGGGGCATCCTCTGGTACAGCTCAATTTTCTGCAGCAGCGTTATGAAGCAAATTTTCGTTTTGCCTTAGTGCGTCTGCGGGAATATGCAGAGGAGATTGCATTGTACTCTGGAGAGAATCGGGAACGTCATTTGCTTAGTAATTATTTCAAAAAAGTGTATGATAATCTTCAGCGATCCATAAAACGCCAGAAAATCTTAGATAGTTTAATTTTTTTCTTATGCAGGGGTACAGAACCTCTCCCTTATATTGTTGCGGTTCCGCGCTTTTTTAGCGGAGAGCTTCAGTTGGGAGGACTGATGCAGGTTACAGGAGCTTTTGAAAAGGTACAACGGTCACTCCTATTTTTTTCAAGCTGGTATAAAGAGATTACAGAGCTAAAAGCCATTGTAAAACGATTGGTTATTTTGATGGATACCATGGAAGAGTTTAAGAGATTGGGCCAGAAACAGTCAATTAAAATTATAGAAGCTCCCGAGGCGGCTTTTTCCGTAGAAAATTTGAACCTTAAGCTGCCGAATGGGGAGCTATTGCTTGATAATTTTGCCATGAGACTGCAGCCTGGCGAATCGTTACTGATTACTGGATCTTCCGGCTGCGGCAAAAGTACGCTGATTAAGGCAATCGCCGGGATTTGGCCTTTTGGCGAGGGACATATTTACATTCCTCAAAATCAGCAGTGTTTATTTTTACCACAGTCACCCTATTTACCTGTCGGTACCTTACGGGAGGCACTGCTTTATCCACGATCCAGCCAGGAATATTCGGAAGAATCAATTCAGGGAATTCTAAAGAAATGTTGTTTGGAGCATTTACTGGAACGCTTGGATGATCAGGAGAACTGGTCACATGTTCTTTCCCTGGGTGAGCAGCAGCGCATTGCCTTTGCCCGAGCCATTTTACAGCGACCGCAATGGCTGTTCTTGGATGAGGCTACATCCGGATTGGATGAAGCTACGGAGAAAAAACTATACAGTCTGATTCGCAGTGAGTTAAAGGGCACGGGAGTCATGAGCGTTGGCCATCGTAAGGACTTATTTGTCTATCATCAGAAAATCCTGACCATGAAAGGAAAAGGATGCTGGGATTTAGTGGCCTAACAAGGAATAGTAAAGCAACCGCCGGTATCCGGCGGTTGCTTCTATTTTATGAAATTATCTTATCAGTGAGTCACTGTAAGGATAACGGTTTGCTCTTCGCCTTGGAAGGTTCTCTACCAGTGTCGAGTAGCTGTCAGACGGATAATTCTGCCTGGGTCAAGGCCATCAACAGTATTGCCGGGTGACATGTTATAGTGTTTGTCAAATAAATTATGAGCGTTAAGGGCGTAGCGCCATTCGCCTTGGTCATATCGAATCATGGCATCGGCTACGATGACATCACTGGCTTTTCTCGTATTGGCGCTGTTATATCGTGACCCAATATAGCGCAGTCCACCGCCTAATCCCCAGCCCTTTTGTTCCTTGCCAGGAGCTGAAGTGTCGATCCATAAGGAAGCACTGTGGCGTGGGACATTTGATGTTCGGCGGCCAATTTTGGCTGGATTGTTGTCTTTGGTAATCTTATGGTCTGGCATATAAGTATAGGCTGCGGTAACATTTAGATTTTTAAAGGCTGCTACCGTGGCTTCCAGCTCCAAGCCTTTAGCGGCAATCTCGCCAGTTTGTACGCTGAAGCTGCCGCCTAAGCTTTCATTTAAAGGGTCAGTGGTCAGAATATTTTGCTGGCGAAGATCAAAGATTGCGGCTGTAAAACGGGCATTGCTGTTCTCCGGAACATATTGTATCCCCAGTTCGTATTGCCGGCCTGTTGTTGGGTCAAAGGAATTGCCGTAGCGGTCTGACCCGGCTAGGCCCTCGAAGGATTCGTCATAGGACACATAGGGGAATAGCCCGTTGCCGGCGTCATAGACTAATCCAAGGCGTCCGGTGAAGGCATTCTGATCGATGATGGTACGTGCTCCGCTCAAACGGTTTGTTGTGTAACTGTTGTAGCGGTCATAGCGTCCGCCGGCAGTTGCCGTCCAGCGTTTGCCAAATTTGAGCTGATCCTGGAGATACCAGCCAGTCTGCTTCACATCGGTATCTGTCAGATATGAAATCGTTGTTGGTGTGGTAACTGTCTGACCATAATTTAGCGTATGAAGGTTTAATGAGGGGGCTGAACCCGTGAACCAGTAGTAGTCATAGTTGTAATTATAATAATCAAAGCCAAGCAATGTAGTATGATCAACTGCACCGCCGGACCATTTGGCGGTGAAATGCGTATCTATGAGGTTGGCGCTGAGATCGCTTTTATAATAATCATTTGAACGGCTGGCGATACCATCTGTTATGCTAGTTACACTCAGTGCTTTCATTCCAGTAAAAATGTTGGAATGACGTGCGCTCTGGGTGACGGACCAGGTATCGTTAAATCGGTGTTCCAGGATATAACCGATTTGTTTATCTTCTCGGAGAAAACGGTCATAATCGGGTTCGCCGAGAAACATGGTTCCGGATTTATAACCATACAACAAACTTCCAGGCTGATATTGTGAAATCGAACTGTAAGAGTCGCCCTTGATGTCATCTTTCTGGTAATGTGCTAATAGGGTTAGACTTGTATTTTCATTCGGCCGCCAGGTGAGGGCAGGAGCAATCATTTGACGTTCGGCGCTGCTATAGTCGACAGGCAGGTCTTCTTCACTGGCAAGAGCGGTCAGACGAAACAGCAGTTTGTCATTGTCGTTGACTGGTCCACTAATATCCAAAGCACCGCTTAATTCATGATCAATACCAGTTTGCAGCCGGATTTCCCGCAGAGGTTCGGCAGTGGGACGTTTGGACACTTGATTTACGACACCGCCGGGATTTGTAGTGCCATAAAGAATTCCCGCCGGACCACGCAGAACTTCTACCCGTTCGAAGCTGTAGGGGTCATAGTTTGAAACCGCAAAACCGCCACTGGCACTGCGCAGCCCATCGGTAAAGGAAGTGCCTCCAAAGCCGCGCAGCGTGTAATAGCCATAACGGTTGCCGCGATTATTATATCCCATATCGCTAAAGCCTGGAGTATAACTTAGAATATCAAACATGTCGGTGACGCCTCGGGCATTCATCTGTTCTCTGGTAATGATGCTGATAGAACGGGCGGTTTCTTCCAGCGGTGTGTCAGTCTTGGTGGCGGCGCTGCTGCGTTTCGCTACATAGCCATTGTCCAATTTGTTCTTTGCCGCTGTTACTTCCACTCCTTCTAAGGTGAATTCATTTTGCTCCTGAGCCTTTTCTGCGATGGTTGAATCTGCTGGTTCCTCTGCGCCATAAGCAAGTGGCATATGATAGAGCAGGCTGCTACCAATCAGAGCATAGAGAAGGCTTTTCCCTGTACGGGAAAATTTTCTTTGCATATTTGTTCATCGACTCCTTTGTATTTGCATGGAAGACACCTCTTGGAATTATGATGAGAACGATCTATAATACAAAAAGTGGTGTCTCTCATTAATAATAATAATTGTTCTCAATCCGGATTGTCTCAGTATAACAAGACGAATTTACCAGCGTCAACTGCTGAGAAGCAGGGCAGCACATAGGTAGCAGGCAGAATTCAGATTGGGAATTATGGGGCAATCGCTGGGTTCTTGGACACCTTCATAGAATTTTTCTTGTCGTTAAGGGAAAAAAACGAGTTGTTTTGGGCAATTTATAAGAAATTGCCAATTTTATCATGTTATAATAAAAAAGTAATTTGCAGATCAATATAGGCTGTCTGCGCTTCTTGGAAGGATGATGATTGTGGAAACTAATGAGTACAAGTTAGGCAGTAGTGGACTGGCAAAGCATTTAGGATGTAAGGAAAACCGTGACGGTGATGCACATATTTATTGCCTGCCGCCGGATTTTAACGACTACTATACAAATGATCGCAGCGGAGGTTACCTTTTGGATACTTTTCCATCACCAGGATTTGTGGCCAGTTATGCTCGTTTCATGGTAAAAGAAGCGGTAACGTACTGCTATGGGGTTGTGCCAATGGGTGTGTGGGTTTGTTCCGTGGAGCGAGGAGATATTACCATGATTGAACCAGGGAAAAAAGCCAGGCGCCTGAAAAGAGGCATTCATGTACTGGTGCACCGGGGACAGAGCGTTAAGCTGGTTATTGGTGCTGATGAGCCGGTTTGGTGGACAAGTGTGCTGGTATGTGATGATTTTCTTGCAGCCCATGTACGGAGAAATTGTGTGGATGATCCTTTTCAGCTTGCGGACGCTTTGCAGTGGCAAAGTCAGCATTATAATACACCAGATCTGGTGGTGGTATTTGAGCAGTTAAAGTATGCTCTGAGGGGTGAGGCACGTATCCCGCACCTGTATTATGAGGGGAAGATGCTGGAGATATTGGCGATTATTCTGCGCAATGTGCAATATCAGAAAAATTTTTCTGCAGAGGGGATATGGAATCGTTTTGCAGCCTGGCGAGAAAGCAGAAACGTTTGGCTGGTAAAAGACATGCTGGATGAAAACTTTCATCACCCGCCGTCGACTGAGCAGCTTGCCATTGTTGCGAAAATGGGCGTTACCAAACTGCGTAAATGTTTTAAGGCTTGTTTTGGAGTTTCCATTGGCAGCTATGTGCATCAGGAAAAGATGAAGCAGGCGGCACGCTTAATGTCACATAGCATGACGATGCAGGAAATTGCCGCTGCCGTGGGATATGAAAGTCCCGGAAAATTTGCCACAGCGTTTAAGAAAACCTATGGGATGACGCCTCGTGAGTTTAAAAAATCGTTATTTTGATGTTTAAAAGAATTATAAATACTCTAAAATGACATATTTCTACTCTTTTATATCACTGCATGATCTGCAGTAGCATTGTAATACTAACGGTAGTCTTGACTTTTGAGAGAAGACAGGTTTGCTCGGAATTGCTTTGTCGAAGTTAGAATGCTTGACGAAAGAAAGAGCGGGTTGTTATACTAATAAAGGTCATCAATTTTCAGCTGGTTTAGTGTACTGCATAATTAAAAAGCGCTGCAGATAAGATAAATTTTTAAGCATTTGATGATAATGATAATTATTATTAAATGCTTTCTGCATAACAATTGCAAAAAATGCTGCAGTATGTTTCACCATTTGTATAGGAGTGTCCTGGTAATGTAGAGAGAAGGAGTTTTCGAATGAATGAAATATTGGTATAAGATTCACAAATGGGCAAGTTTGATTTGTGCCGTTTTTCTGCTGAGTATGTGTGCAAGTGCCCTACCTCTGATTTTTAGCCGGGAAATGGCGGCATTTAATCAAGTTAGTGTACCTGTAGCTTCAGAAGCATCCTTAGCAGATATTACAAAACTGTCTGTGGGGAAGCAGGCGGAAGCAGTGCTGGAACGTTACCCTGGTTACAAGCTGCGTGCTGTCTATCTGTATCATGAAAGGCATAGGAACATTTTTTCCTTGCAGTCTCAAGACAAGGATAATGAGTATGCTCGTCTAGATTTGAATACAGGTCAATTTATAGAGCGGTCTAATGAGCAAGTACGGTATGAAATAATACCAAAATTTATCGAATTTGCCTACAGGATGCATGTCGATATGTACCTCGGGTCATTCGGCAGGAACTTATTCGGAACGATGTGCGGATTGAGCGTTGTAGCTTTGATCTCGGGCATTTGGCTGTATGCACCTTTTATGAAAAACATTTCCTTTGGAACGATTCGTTCTTCCCATCGGCGTATCTATTGGATGGACTGGCATAAATTATTGGGGATTGCGACACTTTCCTGGGTATTATTATTAAGTTTAAGTGGCTTTATTTTTATATTTGCTGATCCGGTTCATAATGCTTGGAATGAAAGCATACGCAAGGAATTTTTGATGAATCATCAGGGCAAACCTTTTCCTGCCCAGCATATTTCTCTTGATGAAGCAGTGGAAGCGGCACAAGCCGCCGTGCCTGGCCGCAGAATAACGGGAATAGAACTGCCTCAAGAAAACGGAAAAATGCGCTGGCATTATACGTTTCGCACAAAGGGGGAAGGCTGGGAGGCACATTTCAATCAACCTGTCTGGGTTGATGCGTCGACGGGAAAGATTACCGCTATCATTCAACAGCCTTGGTATATCCAGACGCTTCTGATGGCTAATCCAGTCCATTTCAGCAATCACGACACCTTGCCGTTAAAAATCCTATGGTTTATTACGGACGCCTTGACCTGCATCATGATCATCACTGGAATATATGCCTGGTTTGTCAAATTCAGGCCGAACAAAAGCAATGCAGCGAGTAAGAATCAGACTAAAAAGATCCTTTCTGTACGGCAGTCCTCCAGGCAAATTTGGCTGCTGCCAGTGGTCATTATAATGGTTACATTATTTGGAATGATTGCGCCTCTGGCTGGGAAGGAATGGAGTATCATATCGGCGGTTGCTTTAGCAATCCCCCTTGTGCTCACTGGATATTACTGGCTGCGAAGTTAATTATGGGGTAAAAGGAAAAGAACCATTACTGCACCTTACTATAAAGGATGCAGTAATGGTTTTTTACTTATGGGTGAAATGTCTACCACCGGCAGGTCGCTGTAAGTTGGATGGTGCGGCCCTCATCGACGGTATTGTAGTAGTTGGTAGAAGCAAAATCGCCAATGATATAATGCTTGTCAAAGACGTTATGGATATTGAGAGAGTAACGCCAATTGCCGGTATCATAGCGGACGAGGGCATCGGTCAGCCATACTCCGCCCACTTTATGGAGGTTATCATAATTATGACGGGAGCCGATATAGCGCAGTCCGGTGCCAAAGCTCCAGCCTTGCTTTTTCTCTTCAGTTGGGGAGGTAGTATCCAGCCAGATGGAGGCACTGTGACGGGGGACACCTTCAGTGCGAAGACCGATTCGCGTTGGATCAGTGTCCTTAGTAATTTTGTGATTGAGTAAGGTGTAAGAAGCCGTTAGATTCGTGCCTTTGAAAGCCGCGATATTCGCCTCTAGTTCCAGGCCTTTAGAAGTCACCTCGCCGGTTTGAATGCTAAAAGTATCGTCTACAGGATCGGTAGTCAGCACATTTTGTTTTCGCAAGTCAAAAATGGCGGCAGTAAAACGGGCGTTGCTATTGGCTGGCTGATATTGAATACCCAGCTCATATTGACGACCGGTGGTAGGATCGAAAGAATCACCGAGTCGACTGGTACCGGATTGGGCTTCAAAGGACTCGTTATAGCTGACGTAAGGCATCACCCCATTGCCTGCATCGTAGACTAATCCCAGGCGGCCAGTAAAGGCATCTTGATTAAGTCGTGTATGAAGGCCGGTTTTAAGATTAAGTGAATCATTTTTATATCGATCGTATCGCCCCCCAGCTAGTGCAGTCCAGCGACCACCAAATTTTATCTGATCTTGTACGTATAAGCCGTTTTGGCTGATCGTTTCATCTGTAATTCTTGAAAATGCCGGAAGTGTAATTGCTTGCCCGTAGTTCAGGCTGATTAAATCAAGAGAAGGTAAAGGACCCTTTCCCCAGCGAGATTGAATGTTTTTGTGCAAGAAATCAAATCCTAACAGCGTAACATGAGAAACTGGGCCAGTAGACCAGTTTGCCTGAAAGTGGGTATCAATCGTGTTTGTGCTTAAGTCACCAGTTGCATAGCGACCTGTGCGGGTAAGGGTGCGTCCATCGGCTGCCAATGCAGCCTCATCGGCTGTTCTAAAGAGATAGGATAAGTCTAAATGGCGAGCGGTTTGGGTTACAGACCAAGTATCGTTAAAGCGGTGTTCGAGAATATAGCCAATCTGCTTCGCGTCACGGGTATATTTGTCATAATTCGATTCTCCAATAAATAGCTTATTAGAGAATCCATACAAGGGGTACCCTGGAAGATAAACATTGCGCGTATAATCATAATTGCCATTAATATCGTCTTTCTGAAAATGCGTCAACAGGGTAAAGCTTGTATTATCGTTAGGAAGCCATGTCAGTGCTGGTGCGATAAAATAGTTTTTACTATTGCTATTGTCAACATACAAATCTTCTTTGGTGGTGCGTCCTGTCAGTCTGTATAGCAGTTTACCGTCTTTCTGCAATGGACCGCTCATATCTACAGCAGTACTGAATTGATTGCCATTACCAATCTGTAACTGAATTTCTCGCAATTCAGTACTGGTTGGACGCTTGGACACCTGATTAATCATTCCCCCAGGGGTGGCGGCGCCATAAAGAATAGAGGCAGGACCGCGCAGCACTTCGATGCGATCAAAACTGTATTGGTCAGTATTGGTACTTGCCCAGCCAGTGTCGACCATATTTAATCCGTCGACGTAAGTCGTATTGCTGACGGCAAAGCCACGGATATTTGTGCTAAAGTATCGGCTGTCCCGGTTATAGGTTACATCGCTGATGCCAGGCGTATAGCTTAAGGCGTCGAATAGGTCGGTCACCCCTCGGGCATCCAGCTGCTCCCTGGTGATTACGCTGATGGACTGAGCTGTTTCACTGAGCGGGGTATCTGTTTTAGTACCTACACTACTGCGCTTAGCAACGTAGCCCCTATCCAGTGAACTGTCCTTTATCTTGTTACTGATTACCTCAACGCCTTCTAAGGAAAATTCCTGCTGTTCGGCAGAAGGGGCTTCTATAGTGGCAGGCGGTTCTTCCGTTTGTTCCGCTGCGTGGGAAATGAGTGGTGCGCTCCAGAATAGGCTGCTGCCGATCAAGGCATAAAGCAGTTTTTGTCTGGTACGAGTGGTTTTTATCTTCATGCAAGCCATCGACTCCCTTGTCTTAGTTCAAAATATATGTAGTAGTTCGGTATGATCATTACAGCTAACCAGTAAGAATGATGTTCATTATTTCTAAAAAAATATAGGTATCAATTAGCTGTTATCAGTGGCCACTGATGGTTAGCTTGAAGCTATTATAACAAGGAGGTATCGGCGGAACAAGCGAGTGAAACCCGCTTAAATTGAGGTTTATAAATTGCTGGCAATTGATTTTTTTGAGAATTGTTATCATTTCATCCGCTGTAAATCTATTGATTTTTGTGAGGAAAATCGGCAGGAGTCTGTCAATAAAAGATAGTTGTTATCTGGAGCATTGTGGTATGATTATCCTAGGTAGTTAAAAGGTAGCATAGGTATGAGAGGGATGAGCTGGAGACGTGGAATTCTTTGCATTAGGACATAGTGAATTAGCCTTCCAAGTGGGAGGAAAAAAAACAGATCATGGTAATGGGAACCGGTACATTATTCTGCCCCCTGGTCAGGGCAACAGCTGGATTATCGATTTGCACCCTGACCCGGATTTAGTGGTTAGCAACGCTTATTTTACGCTGCCTTATCCGGTTACTTTTCAATATAATACGCAGCAGCATTTCTTGTGGTTATGCTTCTTTGAAAGTGGTGATGCTACCATTATCGAAAAAGGGAAAAAGCCAAAAAAGCTCCAGACAGGTGGAATTTATGTCTTTGTCAGTCAAGGACGTCCGTTTAAAATGGTCTTTAACCATACTGAGCGGATTCTATATACTAGCATTTTGATCACCGCTGATCATATTGCCAGGTATTTTCAGAACCGATCAGGGGAGGAGCCGTTTGCTGCAGCCGACGCTTTGCATTGGCTCAGTACGCAGTATAATACCCCTGAGCTGGCAATGGCCTTTGAACAGCTGAAATATGGCATTAGATGGGCAATTGCTCCGCCAATGTATTTTGAGGGTAAGGTACTGGAGATTTTAGGTCTGATTAGGTGTAATGTTAAGCATGAAGTATATTGTAAAAAACACACCGAGAAGCAAATGCGAAATAGGCTGACCTATCAAAACAAAAAGTATATTTGGCAGGTTAAGGCAGCTTTAGATGAGGACATCTTAAATCCGCCGACAATTGAGCAGCTGGCAATCATTGCCGAAATGGGTACTACTAGACTGCGTCAGAGATTTAAAGGCTTGTATCGAGTGACCATTGCTGAATACATACGACGGGAAAAAATGAAATATGCTCTGCAGTTATTAGGCAATGATGATATGAGCATTCATAATATTGCAACAACGCTGGGCTATAAAAGTGCTAGTCAATTTACTGCTGCTTTTCAAAAAATTCACAGCGTCACTCCAAGCCATTTTAGAAAATCCCTAGGGCTATAAAGAACTTAAAATGAAAAAGAACCATTACCGTGCCTTACGATTGAAGTGCCCCCTGTCAAGTAGACAGTATAAAAACAAAAAGTTTTATGATGCCAATCATTGAGTTGTGGTTGGCATCATTTTTTTATGCGGCTGTATTCAAAAGATACTGTCTATACTCTAGTGGAGTCATACAGTTGAGCCTCTTTTGATATCGATGATTATTGTAGTACTCTATGTATTCGTTGATCGCCTTTTCCAAATCGTCGTAGGAATTGAACTTTTTAAGATAATACATCTCTGATTTCATCATTCCCCAGAATGCCTCCATAGGACCGTTATCTATGCATCTTGAGACCCTGGACATGCTTT